>DASRDY010000249.1:0-98184 GCA_035652355.1 Blastocatellia bacterium | reverse complement strand
TCCGATTTTGCAGGCATTGTTTTTACAAGCCGAATGGGAGACACGGAGAAACGGGAACTCGGAGATTCTCCGCTTCCCCGCGTCTCCGATTCTCCGTGTCATTCTTCGTCTAATGGTCTAGCCAGTTTGTTCATCGCGTTCTTGGTCACGCCTGGACTCCCATTAATAAAAAACCGCCAGAAATGTTCCCTAGCAACACTGATGCCGATGCGCGGGCTTACCATTATCGTTTCATCTTCGTTGGGGATCCCGTGCTCGACCCAGAGCCCTGAATCTCTTGTGGTGATGTCGATTCCGCTCTGTTCCGTAGTCAGTTCCAGAGCCTTGCAGATACGCCCGGGGCCATTGGCGTTTTCGATGTTATCCAGACCCCGAATCAATATTGCGGTCGGTGTGCCGTCGACTTCGGTGACAATGTTAAAGCAATAATGCATCCCATAGGTGAAATAGATATAACTGACTCCGGCCGGCCCAAACATTACTCTATTTCGTTTCGTTGGACCGCGAAAAGCATGCGAAGCCGGATCGCCGACCATATAAGCTTCGACTTCGACAATTCGCCCGCGTCGAACTTCGCCATTTGGCAATCGACGGCACAGCCAGCAACCCATTAGATCTTTCGCGACTGTTAATGTTGGTCTTGCGTAAAAAGACCTCTTTAGAAGCTTTCCCATGTTTTCGGCTACAGCTTCTTTCGCCGTTCGGCAAGTCGTTTACGGCCTTCGGCCTTTATTGCATCCACATTCAATGGCTTGCCCTCGCCTCGATTTAGCGAATCAATGCCTTTTTGAACGTCCTTACGCAGCGCCTCAAATCGAATTTTCTTCAATTCGTCAACATTCATAAGTACTCCGTTAAGCAATATGGAATCACAATATGCGAGATAACTCTGTTTGCCAATATTTGACATTACGGTTCAGGGGATTTGGCTAATGATACGCTTGATTCTATAATGTTAGCTATGATGAATAGCTCTGAAACAATACCTATAGCAGATCTCAGCGAAAATGCGGCAAGCGTCGTTGACCGTGTGCGGGACTCTAGCAATCCTATAATAATTACTGAGTCGGGAGAACCCGCAGCCGTCATTCTAAGCGTCGAGACTTACGAGCGCAGAGAGCAAGAGTATCAGATGTTACTAGTTCTCGCCCGCGGAGAAAAAGAGATTGCAGCAGGAGTGGGTCATAGTCTTGATGACGTTCTTGCGGAAGCCGATGCACTGATTGCCAGTTCGCGAAAATGAAGGTTCAGTTCACGCCTTTCGCCAGCAGACAGTTTCTTTCGGCTATCGATTACATAAGCAGTGATAACCCAGACGCTGCGGCAGAACTCCGCCGCAGAGCGGAAAACATTCTGCGTCGTCTCGAACAATTTCCCAAATCCGGTCGCATAATTCCTGAGTTTCCGGATCTACCGTTCCGTGAAGTTATTGTTCCGCCCTACCGCTTCTTCTATCGAGTGGCAGATGAAATAGTTTGGATTGTCGCCACTTGGCACAGTGCTCAAGTGCCATCATCGCCTTCCGACCTAGAAAACTGAGGTCATTCGAAATTCTAGCTGTAGCCATCCGGCCGTCGATTATGAGACAATCATCCTGATTTGCTCTAGGTACGGTCGAATCTAATCAACCCACGAAGTTTTCTTTCAGATTCAGCAGCGGAGCTTCGAATATGATCATCAGGAAAATTCTCTTCGTCATTGTCCTTGCAACGGTATTGGTTCCTTTTACCGGCACTGCTCAGACCACTGTAAACAAACTGACATTGGAATGGATCTTCGGCGATGAAGGACGCAGTGTCGCTGCCGTGCCGTCGACCTTTTGGCTTTCAGATGGCAAATTGATGATTTATGACACAAGAACTCCGCAAACGGACCGTTCATTCGAGATTCTGGATCCAGCGTCAGGCTCGCGCCGGACTGCTGTTAAACTGTCTGTGGCTCTCGACAATTTGAACACGCTGCTTCCTCAATCAGAAGCGCCAAAATCTTTAGGCTGGCCTATCGAATTCGATTCTTCTGGCCGCAAGGCAATCTATATTTTTAACGGTCACCTGTTCCTGCTGAACCTTGAAAGGGGCAAGTTCACCCGACTGACAAAGACCGAAACCGAAGAACAATCTCCCGGCTTTTCTCCCGATGGCAAGCGCCTGGCATTTGTTCGCGCTAACGATCTTTATGTCATCGATCTGGATACGCTCGCAGAAACCAGGGTGACTCGTGACGGCTCTGACACAATTTTGAACGGTCGACTGTCGTGGCTTTACTGGGAAGAGATTTTCGGCCGCCGTGACATCGGTTACTGGTGGTCTCCGGATTCAAAGGCTCTCGCTTATCTGCAAACCGACGAATCCAATATTCCGATCAGCACCTTTGTCGATTTCCAGCCGCTGACTCCGCGCGTCATCACACAGCATTACCCAAAGGCCGGAATGCCGAATCCTCGCGCTCGCGTGGGCATCGCCGAAATCGGTGACAACAGTCCCCCAACCTGGGTTCAGGTTAATGATAAACCCTACGACACCATTATCCGAGTGAAGTGGCTTCCCGACAGCCGCCGGGTGAGCCTTCAAACAATGACTCGCGATCAGCGAGAGCTGGGCCTCTATTTTGCCGACCGCGAAACGGGGGAGGCCAAACGGATTTTGACAGAGACCGATCCCGCATGGGTCAACATCCACGACGATCTCTATTTCCTTAGCGAGGGCCATTTCCTATGGGCTTCGGAACGCGACGATTATTATCACATCTATCGTTACACAATGGATGGTCGACTGGTGAATCAGGTCACGCGCGGGAAATGGGCGCTCGCGTCATCCGGCGGAGTCTTCTGGGTCAGGCAATCGGTTGCCGGCATCGATGAAAAGCAGGGCCTCGTCTATTTCACGGCGATGGAGCATTCTCCGCTCGAACGTCATCTTTACCGCATCAAGATGGATGGCTCTGGGATGACTCGCCTCTCACAAGAAGCTGGAGTTCATCGCATCTCAATGTCGCCGAACGCGCGAGTTTATGTCGACAACTTTTCCGATGATCACACTATGCCGGCCTTGACGCTTTACACGGATGAGGGCTCGCGCCTGTCGCGCTTGGCAGAGCCGAGAATGAATCTGCTCGCCGCGTTCGATATGCAGTATCCGGAGATGCTTACCATTCCCACTTCAGACGACTTTCCGATGCCCGCGCAGGTTTTAAAGCCGAAGGGTTTTCGCGCCGATCATCGTTATCCGGTGATTATGCGCGTTTACGGCGGGCCATCCGCGCCGGAGGTTTCGAACTCGTGGCAATTCGATCTTTTCTACAATCAGCTTTTGGCGAACGAAGGCTTCATAGTAATTAAAGTAGATAATCGCACAGCTACTGCCTTGAACAAACGCCTGGAGGACAGCGTCGTCGGCAAACTGGGAGAGACCGAAACTGCGGACCTTGTCGACGCCGTTCACTGGTTAAAGCGCCAATTGTGGGTAGACGGCGACCGCATCGGAGTATGGGGTTGGAGCAACGGCGGTTATATAACATTGAATCTGATGACGCGCTCGAACGAATTCAAAGCGGGCATTGCTGTAGCGCCGGTGACGGACTGGCGTTTTTACGACTCGAAATGGGCGGAAGCCTTCCTGCAAAACCCGGCCGAAAACGCGGCTGGGTATGATCGAGCTTCGGTGGTAAAGATCGCAGACAAGTTGCACGGCCGGCTGTTGATGATATATGGAAGTTACGACGACAACGTACACCCGCAAAACGAAGAGGCTTTCGCGGACGCTCTTGTTAAGTCGGGTAAGCTTTTCGATCTTATGGTCTACCCAATGCGCAAGCATGGTATCGACGACCGCGCCGCGACGATTCATATTTATAAGACGATGCTTGATTTCTGGAAGAGGACTTTGTGACTTACAAATAATTTTCCAAGTTAGATGTGATTTTGGTAGAACATCAGCTATGTTAATTTGAAAAATATCAGGACCTGCTTGGTTTGTAAAAGCGTGCGTGCCATAATTACTCAATTTGATAACGAGGCAAATAGATGAGTATTACTAGTGAAGACTTAGATTTCATCAAACAAGCAATAGAGGCTTCGAAGAAAAGCAGATCTGAGTCGGACAGGATATCTCCGATGGTAGGAGTCGTTGTTGTAAAGGACGGGAAAGTGCTGGCCATCGCTTGGAGAGGACAACAAGAGCCTACGGATCACGCCGAATTCATAGCCCTTGAAAAGCTTTCATCGAATGAAACGTTCGCAGGATCTACAGTTTATACGACGCTCGAACCTTGCACAAAACGAAATCCTCCAAAAGTAGCGTGTGTAAATCGCATTCTCGACCGTAGGGTCCGCCGTGTAGTCATTGGAATGCTAGATCCGAATCCAAGCATACAAGGGAAAGGTTATCAGCGGCTGCGAGACCATAATATAGAATTAGATATGTTTCCTTCTGATCTTGCGGACGAAGTTGAGGATTTAAATAGGGACTTCCGCAGGTATATAGAATCTCATGTCAAGCACCGTCAAGTTGATGCCGAGTTCATTGAGCGATATCGTCATAGGGATATAGATGAATGGTATAAGGCAATTAACTACATTTATGCTGACCGTAATTTCTATCGTGAACCAGTGTCGCTGTTTGCGCATTTAGTTGAAGTTATCGGTGGGCTAAGTTATCTAGCAAGCGGAAAAAAAAGACCCGGTGCGGAGCCCGAGGCTTTCCTTCCGAAGGCCTTAGCTTGGTGGTTTACCCTGTGCGGAAAGATGGGGGTTACAAAGGTATCGGACCTGCTATGGTTAAAATTTCCTCAGGTCTGTCCATATTGTCAACGCGACGAACATGATGCCACTATCTGCTCGAAAAAGAAAAAGGATACACCTGAACCACAATGGGACGAACTGCGGAGGCTCGGACGAAACAAAAACCGTCCGACTAGTCTCGGAGAGTGGCAGCGAATGTTTCGGCGTATATATAAACCTCATCACAAACCCGACTTCGAGTCGACTTTTGCTAGACTCTCAGAAGAACTGGGCGAATTGGCTGAGGCTATTCGCGTTTTTCCCGCCTCGCGAGGATACTTTATTAGTGAGGCTGCAGATGTATTTGCGTGGCTAATGAACATTCAAAATAATATTGATTTTAGTTATGATCGACAGGAAGAGGAATACGGAAAGCTTTTGGAAGAGCAAGTTTGCCGAGCCTATCCTGACTATTGCCTTGATTGTTCGAAGCAACGTTGTATTTGTCAGCCGATTCTCGAGAAAACAATAGGCCGTTTGGCACATGAAATGACTGTTGACGACGGACTCCTAGATCCTGGCGGGATTTTCATGACTTCTGATAAGGCCAAAAGTGTATTTAAGCCACCGAGTTAATACGTGCCGCATGGAATTTCCATGATTTTTCTTGGTCGACTTGTTGGGGATTGGATTAGAGAATTATCCTTCTTGATGCGTTGCAATCTCCGCCTCAGTCAACGGCTCCGCATTCATCAGCAATTCTAACTGATGGACGTCCGGACCTCTCTTTCGCTTATCACGTGATATTAGCGACTTAAAGAATGATTTCGTCTTGTGGACGATTTCCTTATGAACATCTTTCAAGGGTTGATTGCCGTCGATCATTTCGATGCGTTCGCCCTGGATTTTTAACTTTTGTATCGACTCAAGGAAATTTCTATGTACCCTCTGAAGAGTTCGCAGATCTTCATACAACTCGATATGCCATCTTTGAGCCTGCATTCTCTTAACACAGATCGCTGGTGGCACGTCGAGGAAGAATGTTAAATCGGGACGCAAAGCGTGCTTGTTAATTTCTTTGATCCAATCATAATCTGCAACCATCGATTGATAAGCGAGGGAAGAAAGATAATACCGATCAGCAATGACATGAATGCTGTTTTCAAGCTTAGGAACTATATCGTTGTTTAGATGATCTGCTCTATCCGCCGCAAAGAATAATGCCATAGTGACTTCATCGAGAGGCCGCGCACCGCTAGAACAACTGAGGCGTTTTGCCAAGGCCAGCTTGAGAAGCGATCCAACAGGTCCATCAGTTGGCTCCTTGGTGTAATATGCCAACTGGTTTCTCTTTTCGGAAAACCATTTTACGAGGAGTTGCGCTTGCGTAGTTTGACCAGAACCATCTAGTCCTTCGAAGACGATGATCTTACCGAGATGAGGATTGGGTATCATATTTTTCTTTTTTCTGATTCAAGAAAGTAGGGACATTTGTTCAAGGATCGCAAGTCGCAATAGGTAGCTCTTTTTTCCCAATCTTCGCCATCTCGGTAACACTCGCAAAGACGGGAAACAATAGACTCCCTAGCACGTCTAAATTCTTGCTCAGCCTGTTCCCGTTTTCTCGCGGCAGCCTCGAGTATCGTCCAATATTCATCGAGGTTGTCTTTAGTCACACTAGTTCACCTCTAAGTCTCTGCAATCTCTGCAAATTGAAATTTGCTAAGTTAAGGCGGAGATTATCAGGCAGTCACAATCGAATTGCAATATGATCCCTTACGCAAATCTGTTAGATGTAAAACTTTCCGATTGCTGCCATTCATTTAGTCTTCTGCTTTTGAATGCGTTGCAGACCGCGCTGCTTGATGGCTTCCCAATCGGCTTTTGTCATCTGCTTTGTTGGTCCGCTCTCAAGCCCTTCAAATACTAGCTTTTCGAGCCGTTCCTGTTCTCGCCGTTTTTTCATAAAATGTGTGTGGACGACAGCAACCAAGCGGTTCGAAATTTGTACAGTCCGAGGATTCTATTCTGTCGAATATCCCGCGCTGATCCAGCCGTTTGTGCCGCCGATCACATTGTAAATTTCGCCGAAGCCGTGCTGGGCTAGCAGTCCTGTCGCCGCGCTCGATCGGTAGCCGCTTGCGCAGATAACCGCTGTCGGCCGGCCCATCGTCAATTCGCTTACACGTCTCACCAACTCAGGCAATGGAATACTGACCGCCGTGGGAGCATGACCTCCCGAATATTCCGCCGGACGCCTGACGTCTACCAGTTGAATGTCGGCGTGCTCGTCCAGCAAATGATGAAGCTCGTCAACCGGCATCTGTTTGATTGCGGCGCTCTGAAACCCTGCTTTATCCCAGGCGTACATTCCACCGTCCAGATAGCCGACGACGCTCTCAAGACCGACTCGTGCTAATCGCATGGTGGCCTCGTTGACGCCCGCTTCGTTTTCCGCTACCAGAACGATCTTTTGCGATGGCGCGATCAGACTGCCGGCCCACGAGGCGAATTGCCCGCTCAGCCCGATATTGATAGCTCCCGGAACGTGACCGTTCCCGAATGCGGCACTGGATCTAACGTCAAGGATGAGATAGCCCTGCTCGGAAAGGCGTTTTACCTCTTCAGGTGATAATGCAGTCGGCTTTGGCAGAGCTTCCAGTGGCTCCGCCCCGGTTCGGTTTATCTCTGCATCGACTGGAAAATAGGCCGGAGGCTCCGGTAAATCGGTTGTCATCAGGGAGACAAAATCGGCCTTTGGCATCGACTTCAATGCATAATTAAAAAGCCGCTGATTTCCAATCGTCGATGAAGTCTCTTTCGATATGTTTCGGCCGCACATCGAACCCGCTCCGTGCGCGGGAAAGACTTCGACATCATCGCCGAGTTTCAGCAGCTTTCCGTGCAGGCTGTCATAGAGCATTCCGGCCATCTGCTCGGGCGTGAAACCTTTCGCTCCGGCCAGGTCCGGCCGTCCGACATCTCCGATGAAGAGCGTATCTCCCGTCAGAACTTTCTGCGGCTGCTCTGAAACTGACGAATCGATCACCAGGATCGAAATGCTTTCGGGCGTATGACCGGGAGTTTCCAGGAATCGAAGAATGACTTTTCCGAACTTAATCTCGTCCTGATCCTTAACGGGTTTGTGCGGAAATGTGGCGCGGGCTTTTTCGCCGAAGACAATTTCCGCCCCAGTGCGAGCCGCGAGTTCCCGATGACCGCTGACAAAATCGGCGTGAAGATGCGTTTCAATTATGTACTTGATCTGGAGTCCGTTTGCCTGAGCTTCATTGATATATTGATCGACATCGCGTTGCGGATCGACCACTGCGGCTTCGCCTTCTGATCCGATCAAATACGAAGCGTGAGCAAGACAGCCAAGATAAAATTGTTTGAAGTACATAGATAAGAGCCTTTCACGAAACTATCTGTTGCGTTAGGAATCGCGTACAACGGTGCTACCGCTGGCCAAACAGTCCGTCAGCGATGGCGTAAACACTAATCTTCGGGAAGTTAGAAAGTATTACAATTGTGGTGGTGTCGCAATAGCGGAACTTCGCCGAAAAAGAGCCCGAACTATCCAGAGGTCATCCAGGCAAAGGACCCGGGCTCTTAGGATCGATCAGGGCCTTCACGACATTTCCCTTGGCAACATCCTTTAGGGCTTTATTGGCCTGCCATAGTCCATAGCGATTTAGTTTCATCATCGACCATGGCTTTGAACGATTAGGATCGCTTATCACCTGCACGCCGCGATAAAAGTGAGAAAAGTCCGAACCCCAGCAGCCTCTAACGTCCAGATGTTTTTTGTTCAGATCCAGATGCGGATTGAATGGCACTTCGCCGTGATCCGTATACTGGCCGACAATGACCACGCGGCCAGCATCGCGTGTAAACCGCATCGCCTGCACGGCTGAAATGGGAGCTCCCGCGGCTTCAATCGTGACATCCGCTCCCCGTCCGTTCGTATGATCGCGAACCCACTGATGTCGTTCGTCTTCGGAATGATTCTCGAAGTTGAGGGTGTCGCTAGCTCCTACGAGTCTTGCGGTTTCCAATCTCTGGTCTGGCGCTCCAATACAAAGAACCTCTAACGCACCGCGCATTGCAGAAAGAATGATCGCCGACAACCCGACTGGTCCACTGCCTAGTACCAGAACTGTGTCGCCGATTGCGATGTCAGCGCGTTCGACAGCGTGAAGCGCAGTCGGAAGCCCGCAGCCTCCGGCCATAAACCGCTCTGACTGAACGCTGTCTGCACGGATCAATCGCGTATTTGGCTTCAAATAAATTTTTTGCGCCCAACCACCGGTGAGACCATCAACAAGTCCATAGGTAATCCCATAAACTTTTCGATGCGGACATCTGGTCGTCGCTTTTGCAACCAGACAATGCCAGCAGGCGTTGCAGGTTTTATGAACATCCAGAAATGTGACGCGGTCGCCTTCGGAGAATGGACTGCCTTCGAGGTCCAGAACCTGGCCGCGAATCTTGTCGAGCCGACCAATTGAGACGTGTCCCGGAATGAACGGATAGGGCACCCCGGCAAGATTTCCGCGCTGCAGGTGCACGTCTGTGCCGCAGACTTCGCTTAACTCAACTTCAAACAACGCAGAATTTGGCTCAAGTTCTGGTTCAGGAATTTCTCGTAATTCAACCGGCGCGTTTGGTGCAGGTATGACTGCGGCCAGGATTTTGTTCATGATTTTTAATTAATATCGAATTCGAGACGACTATAAGCTTCGCGAAGCGCGGCTTCAACCTGTTCCGGTGTTTCAGCTCGACTGAAGATGAAACCGAGATATATCGATCCTTCCGGCAATGGACGAACCTGTTGTTTGAAATGCGCGGTTATCTTTACTTCTTCAATGCAGGGAACAGCGCGAGCATCATCCAATCCGTTAATTGCTTTAAAAGTTCCGGCACGTGGCACCGGTATCATCATTACGCCAGCAGGTTGGCGCTCGCGTTCCATCGAGTCCAATTCCAGCCCAAGAGCATGTCGCAGTATCAAATCTTCCAGCGCTATTCCGGCGCCAAACCGCAAAGTCCGAGAACACAACCCGCCAATCGAACGCGCTGCGATCTCCAAAATCCAGACTCCCTGATCGTTTATCCGCAACTCTGCGTGGACCGGTCCTTCGCGCAGGCCAAGCGCCTTTGCGGCTTTGGCGGTTACTTTAACAATTTCCGACTGAAGTTCCGCGGAGATTCGCGATGGCGTTACGTAGATGGTTTCGGCGAAGTATGGGCCGTCGAGAGGATCGGGCTTATCAAACAACGCCAGCACCTGAAGTTCACCATTTACCATCAATCCTTCCAATGCCACTTCATCGCCAGGGATAAATTGCTCCACCAAAAACTGCCGCGACGCTTCACGGCCTCTTTCAATAAGCTCTGGCTCTTGCAACAGGTTTTCAAGTCTGCAAAAAGCGTCGACAAATTCCTGAGGGTTGTCGGCGCGGATTACACCTCTGCTTGCGGAAAGAAAGAGTGGCTTTAAGACGCAAGGATATTTAACGCTGTGCGCGATCTCTTCCAGCTCATCATTAAACGAAAACAATTGAAAATCCGGAATGGGAGCATTCGCATCGTGAAGCAACTGCCGCATCCGGTGCTTATTTCTGGCCGCGTATGCAGCTTCAATCGAGTTATGCGGAAGACTTAGCTCTTTGCCAATGGCGGCAGCCACAACGGCGGTATCTTCGTCGACCGGAATTACGGCATTAATGGGGAATTTCTTTGAAAATTGTCTTACAGTTCGCGCGGAGGCTTCTGGATTTAAAAAATCCAGCGTCATCAATCCCGAGGGATTTTTGTCTGCAAGAGTGCTTGCTTTTTCAGAAGCTGCTACAACTTCGATGCCCAGTCGTTCGGCGGCTTCCATAAAAGCCTGCGTTCGATATGTTGTCGTCGGCAATAATAACAGTACGCGCATAAAAGCAAATAGCGCAACCAATCAAGTTGCGCTATTCAGTTTAGCATGCCCGTTCCAGGGAAACGCAATCGTTCAGAGTACGAGCTTTTAGGTTGCCTGTTTCGAAAGCAGCAGCATAAAGGCTGTACTCTGAACGTCGCTCATTAGTTATCCAGACACGAAATACCGATCTCGTCATTCTGAACATCGACGTAGAAGTTATTGCCCTGCTTCCACAGATTCGTAACGGGCAGTTTCACTTTCTCGTCGATCAATCGCTTCAGGAATCTAGCGCCGTATGCCGGGCTGTAACCCTTATGCACCAGCCAATCTCTGGCGTTTTCCGACACCTGAATTGTTTTCCCGAGCTTTTGCATGTGATCGGTCATTTGTCGCAGATAAAGGTCAGCAATCTGGCGAACTTCTTCTTCTGACAGAGGAGTGAACACGACGATCTCGTCGATTCGATTGCGGAATTCAGGCGAGAATCGCTGTTCCGCCGCCTTCATTACTTCGCCATTAACCGCGCGGATATCGCCAAGCGATTTCGAACCGAATCCAAGCGGCTTTAAGTACTTCTTGAAGTTCTCGCTGCCCAGGTTCGAGGTCATAATCACGATTGCGTCAGACAGATAGACCTTCTTTCCGCGACCGTCCGTCAACCATCCCTCGTCGAATGCTTGCAAGAACAGGTTTAACAAGTAGGGCGACGCTTTTTCGACTTCGTCGAGTAACAGAACCGTATATGGATTATCACGCAGTTTTTCCGTCAATACACCGCCGCGCTCGCTGCCAACGATGCCGCGAGGCATGCCGATCAGCTTTTCAATAGCTACGGTGCCGTCGCCGTATTCGCTCATGTCAATGCGAACCATCTTGTGATCGTCACCAAACATAAACTCAGCTACAGCTTTGGCAAGCTCAGTCTTTCCAACGCCTGTCGGACCAAGGAACAGCAGCACTCCATCCGGCTTGTAGAAGTTTTCTTTCAATGGTCCTTTGTTTAGCCGCAGCCGTTGCGCTACGGCCTTGACAGCCTCTTTCTGTCCGATTACGCGATTGCCGAGCGCTTCTTCCATATGCGCAAAGCGATCGTTAGTGTCACGGAATATCATATCTTCAGGAATATGCGATTCCTGGGATATGACTTCGATGATATGTTCCGGTTTCACCACCATGTCTTCAGGCTGATTGATCTCAACCTTGACAGCGGCGGTATCAAGCCATCCGATCACCTTCGCGGGCAAATGCAGGTTTCGGATATAGCGCGGAGCCATATCAAGCGCAGTCTCGATTGCTTCATTGGTCAGTTTGACGGAATAGTTGCGCTCGATTCTGGGTTTGACGCCATAAAGAATTCTTCGAGTATCGTCGACCGAAGGCTCGTCAACTTTGACCAGGCGGAATCGTCGCGCCAGAGCTTCGTCTTCAGCGATGTACTCTTTGTATTCCGTCATTGTCGTTGCGCCGATCATTCGGATCTCGCCG
Organism: Blastocatellia bacterium; assembly: GCA_035652355.1. Lineage (GTDB taxonomy): Bacteria > Acidobacteriota > Blastocatellia > DASRDY01 > DASRDY01 > DASRDY01. The sequence goes on along the minus strand of DASRDY010000249.1, from coordinate 86,062 downwards.
CGCGACAATGCGGATTTAAACATATTGGCTGCATCGCTCGATGCACCCAATGCTGAGCCCGCACCGATAATGGTGTGCGCTTCGTCAACAAACAGGATCAGGTTATCGCGTTCTTTGACTTCGTTGATGATTCCCTGAATTCGCTCTTCGAACATGCCCCGAAGCATCGTTCCAGCGACGATTCCCGACATCTGCAGATTAACCACGTGAGCGCCGCGCAACCGCTGCGGAACTTTTTCCGGCTCTAACTCGATCATTCGAGCCAAACCCTCGACGACCGCTGTTTTTCCTACACCTGGTTCACCAATCAGCATAGGAGAATTAGCATTCTCCCGATGGCTGAGAATTTCGATCATCTGCCTGATTTCGATCTCGCGACCGACCACAGGCGGAAGTTTGTCCTGACGAGCCATCTTGTTGAGGCTAACCCCAAAATGCTTCAAGTACGGCGGTAATTCAAACCGACGGTTGTTTCGTTCTTCCTTGTCTTCGCGGGTCCGGACTCGCGCGTTGATGCGATCCAAAACCACATCAGCCGGCGCACCCAGTTTCGACATCAACTCAATCGGATAATTATTTTTATCCTGAAACAGCGCGACAAATAAATCTATTGAGTCGATAGTCTCGCGCTTGCGCTGCTTTGCGCGAGCAAGTGCCGTATTAAAAATACCCTTTGTCTCGTCCAGCACTTTAAGACGATTGCCCAGAAACTGCTTTGATACGCCCAATTGGGTATCGACTGCCTGCAAGACGGTTTGGGGGTCAATGTTGAGGCTTTGCATAACCTCGTTAAACAAGGGACGCTCTATCTCGCCCAGCGCTGCAAAAATATGCTCAGGTCCTATGAAATTATGATCGCGGCGCCGGCTCTCTTCGACTGCTCTATTGAGCACACGATTCCCGCTCTCGGAAAATCGTTTTTGTAATTCTGAAAGGTCTGCCATTTTTATATTCTCTCTAACTCCCTAAGAGGCACCAGCCACTCTAAAAAACTTCCACAATATATAACGTTAGATTCACTTCATCAGATTCATGTTGTACTGCATCTATTTGCCAAAAAGCATTCAACCGACAAGGGTATCAATCTAATTATCGGCCGCCATTCATCGCAGCATAAGTCAGGTTTCGATGTCCTGAATCCGTTAAGGTTTCCCTCACCAAGGGGTTACATTTTAAGTAAGCAAGGAGCATTCCTGCCTGTTATTTAAATTATATCAGATGTCCGCCTCCATTCCTGAAACAGGAACGACTTCGATTGCGCTTTCTAGCGATATTTTTCATTCGGTCACCTAACCGCCTTCAAATCCAGTAGTTATTCAATCTTGATCGAGACGGGCTTTGGTTTTGTTTCTGATCTCTTAGGGAGAGTAACTGTCAAAACCCCGTTTCGATAGCTGGCTCTAATAACTCCCTCATCCACTGTGGGAGGCAGATTGAATGACCTAAGGAACGTTCCGGTGGGTCTTTCAATACGGTGATAAGCTTCACTGTCGGTTTCGGAATCAGGTTTACGCTCGCCGCGAATCGTCAATTGCCGATTCTCCAGGTTTACCTCTATCTGTTCCTGACTTACACCCGGAATATCCGCTTTTAAGACGATCTCGCTGCTATTTTCATAAATATCCACAGCAGGCGCCCAGTTAGATGGAACACCTTGAATACTGCGCCTCGGCGAATTCCCAAGGCTTTCGTCAAAAAGCTCGTTCATGCGCTCCTGCAGCGAAATTAGATTACGCAATGGATCCCAATTCGACGGCATACCAAATCTCCTGAAATAGTGGCGCAAACATTACAGTCTGCGCCTGTTAGTTCACGCCCCGATTATTCTAAAACCTAACTCGATCGGGGCGTGACTGATTAGCCAGTCGTTACATAAAAAGGCGCCGACTGACTGTCCAAGGCACGGTTTTAATGCGCAGCGACCGCTTTAGTTACGAATCGCATTTCACCGCGATCCGGATCGCCTTCAACAGTTATGGTTTCTCCGGGAGCGATCTCTCCTTCCAGTAACTTAACTGCCAAAGGATTCTGGATCATACTTTGGATCGCCCGCTTCAAAGGTCGCGCTCCATAGATAGGATCGAAGCCTTCGCGCGCTAGCAATTCTCTTGCACTCTGCGTCAACTCGAGGTTGATCTTTCGCTCCTCAAGCATATGTTTGAGGTTTGCAAGCTGAACATCAATGATCTTCTTCAGTTGTTCGATTCCAAGATTGTGGAAGATCACGATATCATCGATTCGATTCAGGAACTCCGGTTTGAAATGATCGCGCAATTCATTCAAGACGGCTGCGCGCATTCCCTGTTCGTTATTTCCGTATTCAAGTATCTCCCGCGACCCGACATTCGATGTCATTATTATCACTGTGTTCTTGAAATCGACAGTACGACCTTTACCATCGGTTAATCTGCCATCATCCAGAATCTGCAATAAAACATTGAATACATCCGGATGCGCTTTTTCAATCTCATCAAACAGAATCACCGAATAGGGTCGGCGACGGACGGCTTCTGTCAGGTAGCCGCCTTCCTCGTAACCAACATATCCAGGAGGCGCACCGATCAATCTTGCTACAGCATGCTTCTCCATAAATTCTGACATGTCCAGTCTGACCATCGCATGTTCGTCGTCAAACAGGAATTCCGCCAAAGCTCTGGCCGTTTCTGTCTTTCCGACGCCAGTAGGTCCCAGGAAGATGAACGAACCAATCGGACGATTCGGATCTTGAAGTCCGGCTCTTGAACGTCTAACTGCGTTCGAAACCGCCACCAGAGCCTCGTCTTGGCCAATCACGCGGTCACTGAGTCTTTGTTCCATCGTGACCAGTTTGTGTTTTTCGCTCTCAAGCATCTTCGATACCGGAATTCCGGTCCACTTGGAGACGACTTCGGCAACATCCTCTTCGTCGACTTCTTCTTTTAGCATGCGTCCGCCTGTTTGCAACTCTTCTAACCGTTTCTGATCCTGTAACAGATGTTTTTGCAGATCTACGATCTTGCCATAGCGAATCTCCGCGACTTTCCCGAAATCCCCAGCGCGCTCCAGTTGATCGGCCTCGACCTTCAATTCCTCGATCTTGGCCTTGTTTGTTCTGATCTTTTCGATGACATCTTTTTCAGATTGCCATTTGGCTTTCATCCCAGAGCTTTGCTCACGCAGCGCGCTCATCTCTCGCTCTATCTTTGACAGCCGTTCCTTGGAGACCGGATCGTCCTCACGCTGCAATGCCTGACGCTCGATTTCCAGCTGGGTTATCTCTCGCTCAATCTGGTCAATCTCCGTCGGCAGACTGTCAATCTCAATACGCAACTTGCTTGCCGCTTCGTCGATTAAATCGATTGCCTTGTCCGGCAAAAAGCGGTCGGTGATATATCGATTCGAAAGCGTCGCCGCCGCAACAATCGCGGAATCTTTGATTCGAACTCCGTGATGGACTTCGTAACGTTCCTTCAGGCCTCGCAATATCGCGATCGTATCCTGAACATCCGGCTCGCCGACATAAACCTGCTGGAATCTTCGTTCCAGCGCTGCATCTTTTTCGATATATTTCTTGTATTCGTTCAACGTTGTCGCGCCGACACATCGCAATTCGCCGCGTGCTAACGCTGGCTTTAACATGTTCGACGCATCGATTGCGCCTTCGGCCGCTCCCGCCCCAACCAGAGTGTGTAGTTCGTCAATGAAGAGAACTATTTGCCCTTCGGATTTTGTGACCTCTCTTAAAACTGCTTTGAGTCGGTCTTCGAATTCGCCTCGATACTTCGCGCCCGCCAACATCGACCCTAAATCGAGAACGACCAGTTTTTTATTGCGCAATGTTTCAGGAACGTCACCCGAAACTATACGTTGCGCCAGACCTTCAACAATCGCAGTTTTACCGACGCCTGGCTCGCCAATCAGAACCGGATTGTTCTTTGTCCTGCGCGAGAGTACTTGAATTACTCGACGTATTTCGTCGTCTCTGCCGATGACCGGATCTAATTTCCCCTGACGCGCAAGCTCAGTCAGATCGCGTCCATATTTAGATAACGCCTGATACTTCGATTCAGGATCCTGGTCGGTAATCTTGCTGCCCCCGCGCAATTGCTCGATGACCTTCAAAAGATCGTCTCTGTTTACGCCGTGCTGGCGGAGCATCTTTCCTGCTGGCGCATCTTTTTCTGCAGCAAGCGCAAGCAGCAGGTGCTCTGTGCTGACATAGGCATCCCCCATATTGTCAGCTTCTTTCTGGGCCGCGCTGAAAACGTTATTCAGGCGCGGAGAGAAGTACTGCTGCCCACCCTGAACGGCCGGCAACTTCTTTATCTGTGCCTGCACTTCTCCAAGCAGGGCAGTAACATTCACGCCAATCTTTTCCAGGAGAGGTTTGACAATGCCCTCCGCTTGCTCAAGCAGAGTTGCGAGCAGATGTTCGGGCTCGACCTGCTGGTGCTGATTACGATCGGCATAGCTGATCGCACTTTCAATCGCTTCTTGTCCCTTCAGCGTGAACTTATCTAATCTCATATATTTAACCTCTGTGCTTTATATACTAACCAATCTCACATGGCAGTACATGCCAATATAATTGAGCACGTTCATAATATAATATCTGAGTACAATATTGTCAAGTTCGTTATTCATTTTCCGTTTCGCTTGCGCTTTTTTCTTGTGTTTCGCTGCTAAGTCCATTACATAATAAGGTTAGCGGCAAAGTTAAATTGTTCCGAATTTGCTCATTGCTGGCAAATGGGAGGTTGAATATGCGTCCTAAGTTCTGCTTCACAGTAGTTGGCTCGTTTGTGCTGGGAATTGCGGTAACGCTGTCGGTTGCCTATGCCGCCGAAGCACTGGGGACAAAGGAAGCTAGAGAAAAGATAGCTCATCTTGGCGGACTAGCCAATCTGCAACCGAATCAGGTCAGGATTAAGAGTATAACAGCGGGCGCTGGAGGCAACGCCGTGGTTGAGGCTGAAATAGAAACGGCATTCAAGTTCAGCCGAAGCAAGACCGGGTGGGAGGTGACCGATATTCGCGCTGGCGACAGCCAATGGGAGAGCGTCGCGCTGATGAAGGCGGCCTTTGACAAGGAAAAAACATTGAGGACGCAGCAAGAGCTCAGCAGTCTGAAAATCGCCATTGAAGCATATCGACGTGAGCGTGGTCGGCTGGTTCCTGCGCGCAATATTGTCGAGTTGACCGATGTACTTGCTCCTAATTTTATGCCAGATGTAATCAGGTTGGACGCCTGGGGACGGCCGCTTATCTATACAACGGCTGGAACAGGTTATCAGTTGAGTTCGGCAGGACCCGATGGTAAAGCAGGGACGGCTGACGATATAGTGATTGAAGGCTAAGCGTCCGACACCGCAGTCAGCGCTTCTTCTCGGCCGGATTGCTTGCGCGCGATCCTCGTGAAGCGTTCTTTAATTGTAATTGAGAATCGATGCTGTTAAGCAATCCCTTTAAATCAAAAGGCTTGTTTATTACCAGATCAACGCCGCTTGCTTGAAGTGCTCTTGGCTCAAGCTCAACGCCCCATCCGGTTATCATGATTACGGGAAGTTCGGGATTCAATAGCTTCATTGTTTTGGCTACCTCCCAACCATTCATTCCAGGCATTCCCAAATCCGTCAGAACCAGGTCCGGTTTTTTCGTTTTCGCGATCTCAATTGCCTCTTCTCCGCTGCCGCTGCACAGCACAGTGTAATTAGCCGACTCCAATGTATCTGCGAGTAGTTCCCGAACAGAAAGTTCGTCGTCCACTACCAGGATATTGGCGACCGAGTGCAATGGAGCAGAACGCGCCCGACTCCGCTGGACGTCATGATGAACCGGAAATGTGATTGTAAACATCGTGCCTTTGCCAACTTCGCTTTCGACCTCAATCGTGCCGTTATGCCTGATGATAATGCCGTAAGAGACGCTCAACCCCAATCCTGTGCCTGATACCCCTTTCGTAGTAAAGAATGGATCGAATATACGGCTGCGCGTCATTTCGTCTATTCCAGTTCCGGTATCGGCTATGGTTAATTTCACCGACATCTCGTCACTTTCGGTCTCTATTTTTATTTCGCCGCCTTTGGGCATGGCGTCAACCGCATTGAAGATCAAATTGACCAGAACCTCGCGCAGTTCCGAAGGGTCTCCTGAAACCGTTGCTGCTGTCGCAAGGTTCATCGTTACTTTGACTATGATTCCTTGCCGTTCAGCCTCGTGTTTCCATCGCGTCCTTGTAATGCCGACGGCGTCCTTTACAATTTTGTTTAAATCAACCGCAGTAAAGTCGTGGTCGGCGCGCACTCGCGCGAAATTCTGAATCCGTTTTACGATCCTGCTGCCATCAATCGCTGCCCGCAGAATTACCTCGGAATCTTTAATATCACGCTCGTCATCAACTCTCGATTGAAGCAATTGAGCGCGACCCAGAATGACCGAAAGAATGTTGTTGAAATCGTGCGCTACGCCGCTGGCGAGCTCTCCCAGTGCTCTCAATTTATCCGATTGTGTCATCCGTTCGCTCACGCGCTTTTGTTGAGTAATGTCACGAGCAACAACGATTGAACACGTAACTTTCTCGCCATCGAGCACAGGCGCGCCGGTTATCATCAGATCGACCAGGTCGCCGTCCGGTCGAACGATGCGAGTTTCGAAGATCTGCGGTCTTCCTTTCGAGATTTCATTAAAAAAGAACCCCATTCTGACCGGGGCATCAGAACTGACAAGGCTGTCAATCACCAGACCCAGAAGCTTATCCGAGTCATAACCAGTAAGAACCGGCGTCCGGTTGTTAAACCAGGTTATTTTGCCTTCCAAATCAACCGTGAAAATGGCGTCGAATGCGTTCTCGACCAGACTCTCAAAGAAGTTGCGCTGTTCGACAGCCTTTTGTTCTGCCAGCTTCAACTCGGTCAGGTCGCGAAGAATCTCAATTGCGCCCACTGCCCGACCCTGTTCATCGATAACTGGGTCAACGTCGATATGAAAGAACTCTGAACGCGGCCCATCGATTAGAACTGCCTCTGTTTCACATCGAGTTTTCGTTTCCAGCGCCTTCTTTACCGGGTTGTCCTGGTCAATCAAAACCCATTTGTCACACCGCCAGTCGTAACGACCGTGTAACTCGGGCCAACTCTCGTTTGCCAATCTTAGCGCCGCGATATTTGCTTTTGTGATTCGTCCGAACTCGTCGTAAATGAAAACCGCATCCGCGACCGAATCAAAAGTCGCTTCCCATTCTCTGGTTGCCGAGGCCAGGAGTTTAAACAATCTGGCTTGTTCCAGCGCTCCCGTCAGATTACGCGCGAACGATGAAAGAAGTTTTAAATCGTCTGCGTCGAAAATGGCGGGCCGGTCGCTTTCAATTACCAGCGCTCCATAAACTCTGTCATTTGATCCGATGGGGAAGGCGACAGCTGAATTAATCGGCGATCCGACGGCCTCTCCCATAGTGTCTTCAAGATAGACCATTCGTCGACTCATTAACGCCTGTGCAGCCAGACTTGTGCCTGTCGCCGATAGACGATTGGGCAATGGATAAGCAGCGCCCGCTTCGTTTTGAAACGTGCTGTAACCACCACGGAGCAGCAGATTTTCGCCAGAGGTATCAAGAAGCAGCACGTAACAGGCAGACGCTCCGAGGAAGTCTCGCATAACCGACGAGATGCTGTTAAGCAGCGCATCCAGGTCCGGGGAATCATTGATGAGGTTCCCGGCTTGAAATAGCGCTTCGGCTCTCCGAGTGTTGCCTTTCAACTTCTTCTTGAGTTGTACTTGTCCGGTGAGCGCGGCGGCAAAGGTTGCTACTTTCTCAACTACCGCTATCTCTCCATTTGACCATACCCGAGGCGAGTGGAACTGTTCGCAAATCAACAGTCCCGTCACTTCTCTGGCTATAACAAGGGGTGCACTGATCAGAGCGCGAGTTTTGCTTTTCCCCATAAGCGCGAGGGACTGATGCAGGGCCTGATCAGTCGCGGAATCCACGACAACTTTCGAACAAATCGATGATGTCGCCTCGTGCGAGCGGGTTCTGACGAAGGACTTGTCAGCTGCTGCATTTAGAAGGACGTTTCCCCGGACAGAGAAGTCAAGTCCGATCTGAGTTTCAGTTTGATGGAGGGAAAACTCACTCCATATTTTTGCGCTCTCTTGATTGCGCTCGAAAACCAGAATCTGACTTCGATCAAGTTGCAGGCCTGTAGTTAGTTCTTCAACAGCCAACTCAAGAGCCTGTTCCAAATCGCTCGATTGACTCGTGGCCTGCGTCAGCCTTGTAACAATCTTTTCATAATCGGCCTGGCGTTGAAGCGAATGAAGCAGCCTGGCGTTATAAAACATTGCTGCGATTTTTGGCGCCAGTGCATTCAGGAAATCGCGGCTCGCGTCACAGAACGTTCCAGTTTTCGCTCCTAGATAGACTGCACCGGTTTTGTGTGATTCGTGTATCAGGGGAACTATTGCCAGTTCATTGACCGCAAATTCTGTTAAATAATCGGAGAAGGGATGACGCTTTGTCAGGCGACTTAATATTCTGGTTTTACGATCAGTAAACGCAGATTGGGTAAATGGATGTTCTGAGAGCTTGAACCTGAGCGTCAAGACATCTTGCAGGCTCTCAGGCCGGCAACAAAGACCGGTCATCAGCCCGTCTGTTTCATCATCATAGGCTGTAATGATGCCAAAACTGGCGCCGGTATATTTAACAAGACAGCATAATCCGTGTTCAGAGACCGAAGCTTCATCCTGCAATTCGGCTACGGTTGCCAGTTCAGCCAGAGCGGCGGCCCGGCGATCGTTTAAGTTGGAAACGGATAGAGGAGTGCGGGGCGAATTTTCTATCGAGTCGTCGGTCGGATTGTTTTGATAGCTTTTGCTAACAGAATCAGTCCGTTCAGGGTCTTTGTGCTCTTCCTGAGCAGGCTTTGACGCCATCAAAATACTCCACGTTGTACAACCATGCGCCTGTCAGAGCACAAAGCGACAGGCAACGCCGTACGCTTACACTCTCGACTCTCCTATTAATCTGGTCGAATCAGAATATTGGGAACACCAGATGGACATTATCTAAAAGGGCCAATTCTCTTTATTCTGGTGCTGTTAAATGTGATGGGCATCAACTGAAACAGAAGATCGAGTCCCTACTTGCTCGGCGTCTTGCGTTGCCCTCCAACACTGCCCGCCACATAAGTCGGATTATTGCCGACCGGGCTTTGTCTGTCGACGCGTTTCAGTTGGACAAATTCGGCCAATAGGGCAATTCTCATGCGAAAAATCAGGATTTTGTTTATTTTTACACTTGTATGCACGAAATGCCTGGTTTTATAATTGCTGATCTTACAATCAAGGGGAAAATGAATCTCTGATCCAGTAGTGATTCCTCGCGACCGGGCGCAGGGGGCTGAGGAGTCCAGATTTTCTAACGTAAGGTGCTACAGACTTTCGCAATTTAAGAAGCTGATCGCTAGGTTCGCCGCTCTCCTAACAGATCATTGACTGCAAAGCGTGGGGATGGCCCTGGAGCTTTGATGGGCATAACAAACAAATTGATTCAATCAAATTAAGTGATCAGGCTCTTTTGCATAGTCTGCGCTGATAGCTAAACCGCAATAACTATTAAGAAGCCGCCAATCTACTTAATGGCTTCAGGAGATGAGCATGAAAAAAAGTCTACTATTCTTCTTATCCGTCTCTTTGATTCTGGTCACCGCGTTGTTCAGACCGACCACGTCTTTCGCAGGTAATGACTGGCGACCGGTAACGCCGGAAGAGATGCAACTCAAAGCTGATCAGATAAGCAAAAACGCGGATGCCGCCATATTATTTTCCGAGACCTATATCGATGATTCGGACCAGGTCGGAGTCACCTATTCCGAGTATGTGCGCATTAAAGTTTTTACTGACCGTGGAATCGAAGAAGCCTCCAACAGACACCTGCTGTATACCAGCCGTGAGAGAATAAAGGACGTTAAGGGGCGTACCATTAAGCCTGATGGCACGATTGTCGAATTAAAGAAGGAAGATGTCTTCGACAAATCGCTTCTTAAAGTTTCACACGGTCAGGTGTTTGAAAAAACCTTTACTTTGCCGGCCGTAACTCCAGGTTCCATCATCGAATACCGGTACAGGCGAATCTCGGATGACAACTCGCCACGATTCAAAGTTGAGTTACAGCAGGATTTTTTCGCTAAGGAAGTCAAGATATATATCAAACCTTTCCAGAACTCGGAGTCTGCCGGAATGCGGTGGATTACTTTCAATTTAATGCCTGATCAAAAAATCGAGTCTCCGAAGAAAGAAGGAAGCTGGATAGTTATAAAGGCTTCTAATCTTGCCGGTTTGAGAGAAGAGCCGTACATGCCACCCAGCCGCACTCGAAAGGCGTGGGGGGTACTCTGGTATACCCGTCAGGATTCCGTTGCGCCAGATAAATTCTGGGCTTCTCTTGGAGATACTCGTTTAGGAGAGTATTTCAAAGAATTCGTCGGGCATAACAAGGAAATTAAGAAAATTGTCCCCACCATTGTAAACCAGAATGATGATGCTCAAACGAAAGAGCGAAAACTTGCACAATACGTTCAACACGAGATTCATAACACGACTGTCGGCGGAAGCGATGAGATTTTAGTCAAGCGCAAGGATATTAACGGCGCGGATGACGTGTTGAAGGCCAAATTAGGTGATCCGGATTACATTAACTTACTCTACATCTCCATGCTTCAGGCTGCCGGTATCGACGCGCATGTCGCATTCGCCTACAGCCGCTCTGAAGATGTTTTCCGGAAAGATCTGACTGATTTATTTCAGGTCCTGGAAATGGACATCCTGGTCGCGGTAAAGAGCCCTGACGGAAAATACACGTTCCTGGATCCGGGAACTGCCTTTGCTCCCTTCGGTTATATATCCTGGGATAAGCAATGGGTCAGCGCGCTGGTTATGGATAAGAAGCAAACTGAGTTTGTCGACGTTCCTCTTCTAAAAGCGGAAGCAAACGCAACAATCAGATCGGCGGAAGTCGGTCTTGAATCCAATGGTGATCTGGTCGGGAAGGGCGACGTTCAATATACGGGAACAGAAGGGATATCATTGAAACGCGATCTTTACGAAAAGTCGCCCGAAAGCCAGCCTGAAGAATGGCGCAAGCATTTTGCCGAAACCGTTCCAAACTTTACGTCAAAAGACGAAAAAATTGAAAATGTTTCTGATAGCGACAAGCCGCTGATTGCGCGTTTCGATATGCGTATTCCCAGCTATGCCAGCAAAACCGGAAAACGTCTGTTATTGCAACCTGCCGTTTTCACTCGCGGGCAAAAAGCCTTCTTCCCGGCGTCAGACAGAGTTCAGGATATCTATTTCCATTATCCCTGGTATGAAAAGGACCATGTGGAATTCACTCTCCCTCAAGGCTACACGGTCGAAGAACTCCCGCAGCCAATCGTGCTGGATGCCAAGGCTGCTGTTTACAAACAGTCCTTCAAAGTGCAGGGCAACAAGCTGATCTTTGATCGTGAATTGAATGTTGAGTTGACGTTGGTTCCAGTGAAACTATACGGCGCGCTGAAAAACTTTTTTGACGAGGTCTATAAGGCTGATCAGTACACGATCTCACTGAAACAGGCTTCGGCTAATCAGGAAAAATAACAGGGCTGCTCAATTCAGAAGAGTAATGAATTATGAAATATTTTTCAGTCGCTTTACTACTTTTCTTCCTGAGTGTCATTCCCGCAATGGCCGCAGATTCCGCGCCCCCTTGGCTTCAGACTGCGGCCCAGCAAAGCATTCCCAAATTTGATAAGGATGTTCCGGCGATCGTACTGTGGGACGAGGGAACAGTCTCTTTCAATGACAAGGGATTGCTGGTCAAACACATGCGATATGCTATCAAACTCCTAACGAGGGACGGCAAGGGCTACGCTGGAGAAACTGTACGTTACAATAACGACAGCAAAGTTATCAGCTTTCTCGGATGGCACATAGCACCTGACGGCAGAGTCAGAAAAGCCGACAAAAATGAAATCCTGGACCAGGGCATATCCGATGAAGCCTATACCGACGACCGATGGAAAATTATCGGCTTCTCTGATGCGGTACCCGGCAGCATACTTGGTTGGGAGTGGGAGACTCAGGAGAATCCATATCTATTTCAGGACGAATGGTCTTTTCAGGGACACGGCCTGCCAGTCGTCTTGTCTCGCTACACACTGACGCTGCCAAATGGGTGGGAAGCGCGCGGATTAATAGTCAACCACTCTCCGATAAAACCATCGGGAAACGGAAATACCTATATTTGGGAAATGCGCGATCTCCCTCCGGTAAAAAAAGAGCCGGAAATGCCAAAGCTCCGCAGCATAACTCCCTGGTTGGTAGCGTCGTTCTTTCCTCCAGCAAATCAGTCCGGCCCCAGTCGCACGATCGGATCGTGGCGAGATATGTCGCGGTGGTATGACGAACTGGCATCAGGCCAAGTGCAGGTAGACGATGCTATCTCAGCAAAATCTAAAGAGCTGACAAACGGAAAACAGACTGACCTGGAAAAGATCAAAGCTATAGCCGCATGGATGCAGAAAAATATCCGATACGTGGCAATTGAGCTTGGAATCGGTGGTCAGAAGCCGCATATCTCAACGTCGACCTATCGAAACAGCTATGGGGACTGCAAAGACAAAGTAACTCTGATGCGTTCATTGCTAAAAGCATCCGGAATAGATTCGTACTTTGTTCTTATTTATTCGGGCGACCGTAATTTTGTATTGCCTGATGTCCCGGCCTATCAGTTCAACCACGCCATCATAGCTATTAAGCTCAACGACCAACAGCCCAGTACGCTGGACGATCCCAATTATGGAAGACTGTTGATCTTTGATCCGACCGATTCGATTACTCCCGTTGGCGATCTTCCATATTATTTGCAGGGAAGTTATGGGCTTCTCGTTAAAGGCAACGAAGGAAATATCGTCAAGATGCCGGAAACTGGCGACGAAGCGAACAAGCTTTCGCGCACTGGCTCTGCATCGATTGACCCGACCGGCACAATACAGGCCTCGATTCGCAGGGAGATGACTGGCCAGTTAGGGCAAATCCAGCGACAGATATACAGCGAGCTCGGTCCGGAAAAATATCGCGACCGCGTCGAAGCAGTCGTCTCTCAGGATATTCCAGGTGTCAGATTTAAGAGCATAAGAATTGCCGACCAGGAGTCGCCGGATAAACCGCTCGCACTCAGCTATGATTTCCAGGCGACTAATTATGCCAACCAAATGGGCAAACTGCTGATGTTCAAACCTACTGTTCTTGGACGCAGCGAAGAGTTCAGTTTCAAGCAAGACAGTCGGGAATATCCCGTCGATCTGGAAATGAGCGAAGTGATCGAAGACAATATCAAGATCGAAATACCGCAGGGATACAAGGTTGATGAACTTCCTGATCCGGAAAAAGTCTCAACTGAGTTCGGCCAGTTTGAAACCAGCTATAAGATTGAGGGACAGTCGCTCTTGTTCCACCGAAGGTTGGCGCTGAAAGGCGTTCGTATTCCAAAAGATAAATATACTGAGCTGAGCCGCTTCTTCGAGCATGTTTATGCTTCGGATCAGGCCAGCGTGGTTTTGACTAAACAGTAGCCTTTAACTTTTTGCGCGGGTCAATTGCTGGGCCTGACGAGCTAATTGCTCAACGCCGCTCGCGCTTCGTTGAGCGCTGCTCTAACCCGCTCCGGCGAAGTCCCGCCGATCTGGCTCTTTGCCGATAGCGCGGAATCGATTGTCAAACTTTGAAAAAGATCGTCACCAAAAAGATTTGAGTGCTGACGATACTGCTCGAGAGATAATTCATCCAGTTGCTTTCCCTCGGAAAGCGCCTCTACCACTACTTTGCCCACGATTTCGTGAGCGTTGCGAAATTCCAGTCCCTTTCGAACAAGATAATCCGCCAGCTCCGTCGCGACTGTATAGTCTCTTCCTGCAGCCTCGCCGGTTCTGGCCGCATTTACTCGCAAATTTCGCAACACCGTGGTTGTCACTTTAAGCGAACCGTTCAGGGTATCTATCGTATCGAACAAGGCTTCTTTGTCTTCCTGCATGTCCTTGTTATAGGCCAGCGGAAGACCTTTCATTGTCGCGAGCATTGCCGCGTGATGACCAAAGATGCGGCCGGCCTTTCCTCGGATCAATTCCAACGAATCGGGATTCTTTTTCTGCGGCATCAAACTAGAGCCAGTCGCAACAGCGTCGCTCAATTCAATAAAATTAAACTCCGTAGTCGAATAAATAATGAAATCTTCCGCCAAACGGCTCAGATGAACCATCATCAGCGAAGCTGCTCCTATAAATTCAATTACAATGTCGCGGTCACTGACGGCATCGATGCTGTTTTTGGCAACGGAATCGAAATCTAACCGTTTCGCTATCGCCTGACGATCAATGGCGAATCCAGTTCCGGCGAGCGCTCCACTGCCCAGCGGCAAAACATTTACTCGCGCGCGAATTTCATTTAATCGCGCAACATCCCTGGAGAGCATTTCGAAATAAGCAAGCAGGTAATGCGCGAATAGGACAGGCTGGGCTTTTTGCAGGTGAGTGTAACCAGGAATAACGGTTTCAACATTGGCTTCGGCTAAATCGACGATCGATTGAAGAAGATCTTTTATGATTGATTGTGTTTTGGTTATTTCTTCGCGCAGAAATATTCTCAGGTCCGTTGCAACCTGGTCATTTCGACTGCGGCCTGTATGCAGCTTGTAACCTGTGTCGCCGATCAATTGAACCAGCCGAGCTTCAACGAAGCTGTGTATATCCTCCGCAGGATATTGATTGAAATAATCGCCATCGGTGCGGCCACGTCTGAGAATTGTTTCCAGACCGTGTTTAATTTTCTGAGCCTCTGATTTGTTTATGATACCGGCCTCTAACAATCCCTGGCTGTGCGCAATACTCGCCTGAATATCCGCCTCGAACAGACGGCGATCAAACGCGAACGAGGCGTTAAACTCAGAGAAAAACTCGTCAGCCTGGCCGGTGAACCGGCCTCCCCAAAGCTTCATAATTGACTCAGGTATCCTTAAGAATTAGCGCAGTGAATCAACCAGAGAATCCTTTCGCTCGAGCGCTTTTTTCAAAGCAACAATGACCTGTTTTCCGTGAAAGCGGCCGTTTTCGATAAATACGTTGCTGTTCTCATCACCTGCAATCACAACGCCGGCCAGATAAATTCCAGGCACGTTGGATTCAAGTGTCTCCGGGTCATGAACAGGAATATGAGTATCACCAGTCAGCTCCACACCCATCGCCCGCAGAAATTCGTAATCCGAATGGTAGCCAGTCAGAGCGAAAACAAAATCATTCTTAAGACTGAAAGTCTCGCCAGTTTCGAGATTCCGAATCGTAACTTCAGTCGGCAAAATCTCTGTCACTATGCAGTTGAAATACGCGGTGACTTCATTGTTCTTTATTCGATTAAGGATATCTGGCCTGATCCAGTATTTGACTCCTTTGCCGACGTCCGATCCGCGATGAACCATTGAAACTCTGGCGCCCGCTCGATAGAGCTCCAGCGCCGCGATGCATGCGGAGTTCGCCGCTCCGATCACCACTACATCCTGATTGTAATATGGATGCGGGTCGTCGTAATAATGCGAAACCTTTTGCAAATTCTCGCCGGGGATACCAAGGTAATTAGGATTGTCGAAATAGCCGGTAGCAACAATTATCTTTCTGGTTAAATATTTCCTGATCGAGCCGTCCTTAATCGTCGTATGAATCACGAATTCGCCGTCAAAACCCTCGACGTTAGTGACCCGTTCGTATTGGTTGACGTGGAGACCGTAAGTTTGAACAACCCGGCGGTAATATTTTAAAGCTTCGGCTCTGGTTGGTTTTTCGCGGGAGGAAACCATCGGCAGATCGCCGATCTCAATCAATTCGGGCGTGGTAAAGAACGTCATCTGGCTCGGATAATTGAAAAGGGAGTTTACGATTGCTCCCTTTTCAATCACCAGATAATCAAGACCAGCGCGGTGCAATTCTATGGCGCATGCAAGACCGGTGGGTCCCGCGCCTATGACGATTGCATCGAATACTCTTTCATTATTTGCATCAGACACATCGATTTATATATCACGTCGATCATGTCTTGGCAAAGATGAATGAGTTCGAGGATTTTATGTTATTTGCTCTGCCAGAAGAATTCCCATTCATCGACAGGATGGCCTTCCTTAAGCCTGTTTGCGATCATATAAGCATCGATAATTCCCAATATGCCCACCAGTCCGCACGTAACCAGCGTTCCGACCATTATGACAATCCCTTTTGTTACCTGACCGATGTATATCTGACCTGCTCCGCCGAGGAGGAGCAAACTGAGTATCAATGCCAAAATCGGGTCCTTTGGCGGATTAGCCGGCATAATCTGATTTCCCATACAACAAGCTCCTTTTCGTAGTTAATGGTTCCTGATGAATTAGCCACAGTTATTCGACTTAGATGTCCCATCACAAAGCTTTTTGCTGGTTTGACCGGTTATAGCCAACTGTCAATCAGCATTAAAATAAATATGTGAGGATTGCTTCTTTGAACGGGACGTCCGATTGTAGCAGAATCCTGAACTGAGCGAAATTAGAAAACCTATACATCCCATCGGGAAACTGTATTGCTAAACATCACCGAATTTCAGAGACTGAAACTAACTGAAACGTTTCCATCCACGAGCCCATCAATCGCTTTAACGCGTGATCTTGAAGTCGCTGAAAACAGAAGATGCGGCGACAACAGCAATCACCAGTCAGAGGGCACCTGATTTGCAAAACATCTGAACACGCGGATGTGTGTCATAAAGACTCCGGGCTTGTGGCTGGGGCGGTCGTTGCCTCAGTTACCGTTAGTGTTTTGTTGATGCGATTGTAAGAAGGAGGTATGCAAGATGTCTTTAATGAGAATGAACCCTTTCAACACGTTGCTCGATCTTCAGGATCGGCTGAGCCGCGTTTTTGATGAGGGTAATCTTCTGAGGCGAAGCGAAGAAGAACTTGGATTGAGCGGCTGGCGACCAGCCGTCGATGTTTTCGAAAACGACGACGCCTATATAATCAAAGCAGAACTGCCTGAAGTGAAACGCGAGGACGTTAAAATTCACCTGGAAAACAACCGTCTAACCATCAGCGGCGAACGCCGCCTCGAGAACGAAGAAAATCGACAGAACTATCACCGGATAGAGAGAACTTATGGATCATTCAGCCGAAGCTTTATGCTTCCTGCTGACGCCACGCCGGACCAGATCAAAGCGAACTTCCGCGATGGCGTCCTGAAGGTAACCGTTCCGAAAGCCGAAACTGCCAAGCCGCGATCGATTGAGATCGGGGCAGACGAAGAGAATATCGAGTCGAAATCGAATTCCAAGAACAAAAACATAAAAGTAGAGCCTTCTAAATAGTCCATCCCGGTTAATTCCCGACTTCATGCGGCATATCCGCACGAAGCCGGGATTCCCACGCGACATCATTGACGCAGTTCGCAATTCAATCTACGATTTCCTTTCCCGGATAAAAGCTGAACACAGTATCGGAAGGCGATTAAAAAGCATTGCTTAAAACAACAGTCTGCTCTGGTTTGCTTTGCATCTTGAGCCTGACAACCGTCCATGCCCAGACGGACGCGATTCGCCTTAACAAATTTGCATTCGATACCAGCGGACTGGAACTTTCCCGAGCGGCGGGACCTGAATTCTTCGATGTTGTCGGTCGGCGCAGCGCCGTTTTCGGCATAGAAAACAGCGGTTTTGAAGCGTGGGTTTATCCGTTAAAGCTGCTCGAAGATGTGCATCTATCATTTCAGCTTCAGGGCGATACTCGCGGATTCAGCGACACAGAGCTTGTTCGAAAAATAACGGTTCGACCCGAAGCAACAACATTCACCTACAGTCACGCTGCATTCACGGTCCAGGCGCATTTTGTCGCGCCGCTGGATAAACCTGGCGTCATCATTCTTCTTGATATCGACAGCGTATTGCCGCTGACGGTTCATGTCTCGTTTAAACCTTCGCTAAAATCGATGTGGCCTGCTGGATCGGCAACTCCGTTCGTTACGTGGGATACCCATCAGAATGTTTACGTAATTGGAGAAGATTCTCAGCATTTCGCGGCAATGATTGGCTCACCACAGGCGCGTCAGAATTCGCAGCAGCGTTATCAGGAAGCTCCGCACGAATTGCGCAACGAGTTTGTAATCGAAACCGTTCCGGATCAGAGCCGTCATCAGTTCATTCCGGTAGTAATTGCCGGAGCGACAAGTCAGGGCGCTCAGGAGGCTCTGCATGTGTATCAGGACCTGCTCGCAAACGCTGCTCTGTACGTCAGAGAGAACGCTGCATATTACAAACGGCTGCTGGAATCGACACTGAGCGTCAAAACACCAGACGACCGACTAAATACAGCTTTCGAATGGGCAAAGATTGGCATCGACAAAGGATTCGCAACAAATCCGTTTCTTGGCTCAGGATTACTGGCAGGATTTCAAACTTCCGGCGCAAGCGAGCGCCCCGGCTTCGCCTGGTTTTTCGGTCGTGATTCTGAATGGACTTCGCTGGCGATAAACAGTTACGGCGATTTTGGAAAGACTCGCGACGCTTTGCGATTGCTGAAAAAATATCAGCGTCTGGACGGCAAGATAATGCACGAGCTTTCGCAAAGCGCAACGCTGGTAGACTGGTTCAAAGGTTTCCCGTACGCATACGCCAGCGCAGATTCATCACCGCTGTATATCATCGCCGTTGCCGACTATTACAGTGCCAGCGCCGATCAGGCTTTTTTGCGGGAGATGTGGGAGTCGGTAAAACAGGCTTACCAATTTGCTGCCTCAACCGATACCGACGGCGACGGATTAATCGAGAATACAAAAGTCGGTCACGGCTGGGTCGAAGGCGGAACACTATATCCTGAGCACGAAGAGATCTATCTTGCCGGTTTGTGGGCAGAAGCGTGTCAGGCGATCTCCTCGCTTGCTGCGACAATGAACGATCAAAAACTTCAGGCGCAATCCGTTGCGGCGGCGCAAAAAGCGCGAGAGCAATTGGAAAAACTCTTCTGGCAGGAACAGTCGGGCATTTACGCGTTCGCAATCAAGCAGGACCGCTCTGTCGTTGACGACGCCACCGTGATGCCGACGGTTCCAATGTGGTGGAGATTGTTGGATGAAAATCACGCCGCGAAGATGCTGGAGAAAGTTGCGTCATCGAATTTGAGCACCGATTGGGGCACGCGAATACTCAGCAATCGCAGTCCAAAATATGATCCGCTCAGTTATCACAACGGCAGTGTGTGGCCGTTGTTTACAGGATGGGCCTCGCTGGGAGCATATTGTTATGGCAAGCCGCATCTGGGCTATTCTGCGCTGAAGGCAAACGCGGAGTTAACGTATCAGGATGCGCTTGGTTATGTGACCGAAGTATTGTCTGGCGATTTCAATCAATCATTTGGGCGAAGCACTCAGCATCAAGTGTGGTCCTCGGCAATGGTTGTTACACCGCTGGTGCGTGGACTGCTGGGACTGGCTGCAGATGCTCCATCGCGCCGCGTGGGTTTTGCGCCGCAACTGCCGGCGGATTGGGATCAGGTCGAGATCAATAATTTTCATCTTGGCGACGATACGTTCGACTTCAAGTTAAAGCGCGGCACGAATCTCATGAGTATAGAGATCAACCGCCGCGGCTCTGACACGCCGATCGATGTTGATCTGGCTCCCGCATTCCCAGTCGATGCCGAGATTCTGAAAGCGTCAGTAGACGGCAAACCGACGAAGCTGACAGTAAAACCGCTGGGTGATTTTAATCAGGCTCAGGTTCGGACGACGGTTACAAAACACGCACTGGTAGAGATCAATTATCAACCCGGTACGGAGGTTGTTCCTCCGATCGTTAGTCCGGAGATTGGTGCGAGAACACGCGGATTGAAAGTGCTCAGCACGACTTGGCGCAACGGAAGGTTCCTGCTTGATGTCGAAGGACTAGCGGGCGAGACATACGACATCGACATAATTTCTCCGCGCCAAGTCTTAAAAGTGGAGAATGCGTCTGTGGTTGCGGACGGCAGGCACATGAAGTTGAGGTACGCTCCACAAAAAGGCGCAAACTCGAGCGAAGACATTTACGTCCGCAAAGTTATATCTGTAGAATTAGCGCGTCCAGCAGTAAAAGCTCAAGATAAATAAGCGAAGCTTTTGGAGTGCTGCGACCTGGCGCAGCTTTGGTAGTTTCTCGACAATGTTAGCGTTAATAGAAAGACTACCAGAGCGCCGCCGGGTCGGCGCACTCCAAAAGCTTCGCCTCCCGATAATCAATGGAATCATCCGACAGAGCGATACCAACACCGGCATCACCAACCCTGCTAGAGCGTTTATTTCAACTCTCGGCAAATCAAACTACTGTACGAACTGAGATCATCGCTGGGTTTACGACCTTCGCGACGATGTCCTACATTATCTTCGTTAACCCCAACATATTGAAAGATGCAGGAATGGATCAGAACGCGGTGCTGGCCGCAACCTGCATTGCGTCTGCCGTAGCGACGCTCGTGATGGGCTTGGCCGCAAACTACCCGCTTGCGCTGGCGCCAGGAATGGGAGTGAACGCATACTTCACCTACACAGTAGTTTTGCAGATGGGCGTCAAATGGCAAACAGCGCTCGCAGCGGTGTTCATTTCCGGCGCGGTCTTTTTCATCCTCACTGTCGCGCAGGTGCGCAAACTGATTGTCAGTGCAATACCGCAGTCACTGCACGCGGCCGTGGCAGCGGGAATCGGGCTCTTCATCGCATTCATCGGTCTGAAGAACGCTGGAATCATCTCAGCCGACCCTGTCACGTTCGTTACATTAGGCAAAGGAATCACTTCGAAAGAAACGGTAATTTCGATTATTGGATTGCTGATCACAGCCGCATTGATGGCGCGAAAAATCACGGGAGCGATTTTATTAGGTATTATCTCTACAACAATTCTCGCTTTGGTTTTCAAGATTGCTCACGCTCCGACCAGTCTTCTCGCGCTGCCGAATCTCGGTCCGACGTTTCTGAAGCTTGACCTCCGTGGCGCATTTCATCTCGGATTACTAGAGATAATTTTTGTTTTTCTATTTGTTGATATGTTCGACAACATCGGCACTTTGGTCGGTGTCACACGACAAGCAGGGTTGATGAACGAGAAAGGCGAAATCCCCCGCATCAACCGCGTGCTGCTTGCTGATGCCAGCGGCAGCATGGTCGGGGCTTTGTGCGGCACGTCTACAGTCACTTCTTACATCGAAAGCGCCGCCGGTGTCGCAGCAGGCGGAAAAACGGGATTAACCGCAGTAATCGTTGCGCTGCTGTTCCTTATCTCATTATTTTTTGCGCCAATCGTCAGTGTCGTGCCCGCGATAGCGACTGCGCCAGCGTTGATAATCGTCGGCAGTTTGATGATGAAGAGCATTCTGGATATCGACTGGAAAGACACCGCGCAATCGATTCCGGCGTTCCTGACGATAATCGCGATTCCATTGACCTTTAATATCGCGAACGGACTGGCGCTTGGATTCGTATCGTATCCGGTGATCATGGCGCTGAGCGGACGATGGCGAGAAGTAAGCTGGGCGATGTACATACTGGCGCTGATTTTCGTTCTTCGCTACGTCTATCTCGGAATCGGCGCATAAAAAATTTTTCGGCGACCGGAATATATGTCGAAATCACCGATTCTTGCTTCTGTTGTTTTTTAATGGAGAAAGATGGAAGAGATAATTTCTGTTAACAATGTTCGCAAAAGCTATGGCGATGCGGAAGCATTGCGCGGAATCAGTTTCGGCGTCCAGTCGTCAGAGCTGACCGTGATCATCGGTCCGTCCGGCTGCGGAAAATCGACGTTATTGCGCTGCCTGAATGGACTTGAGATTTTCGACAGTGGTCGAGTTCACATCGGCGATATTACGCTCGAACGCACAAACGGCGCTCTGCCCAGCAACTGGAACACTCTATTGAGAGAGTTGCGCGAACAAGTCGGCATGGTATTCCAGAGCTTCAATTTGTTTCCTCATTTGACCGTTCTGGAAAACGCGATCAAAGCTCCCATGGTCGTAAAACGGATGAGCCGCAAAGATGCTGAAGCTCGCGCACGAGAACTGTTATCGAAAGTAGGACTGAGCGACCGCGTCGACTATTACCCTTCGCAACTTTCCGGTGGTCAGCAGCAGCGAGCGGCAATTGCTCGCGCATTGACGATGTCGCCGAAAGTCATGCTGTACGACGAACCGACTTCTGCGCTCGATCCAAGTCTGGTTAACGAAGTTCTCCAAATCATGCGAAAGCTGGATGACGAAGGGATGACCCAGGTTGTTGTAACGCACGAGATGAGGTTTGCAAAGGAGGTTTCAGACAAGATCCTTTTCCTTCACAGTGGCGAATTGGTTGAAACCGCCCCACCCGATATTATTTTCAGCTCGCCAACGGATCAACGAACGCGCGAGTTTTTACGGAGTTACTTATGAAAAAACTTGTTGCGATCAGGTCGTGCGCAATCGCGCTGATTGTGGTTTTTCTTGTAGCAAACGTGGTGGCCTTTGCTGCGGCAGGGAGTCCCCTGCGGTGGGGAGCTGATTCCGAAGGCGGAGCTCCATACGTCTTCGCCGATCCGAAAAATCCCAGCGATACGATTGGTTTCGAAGTTGAAATCGCGAACGAGCTCGGCCAGCAATTGAACCGTCCGGCGGAGTTTGTCCAGAACCAGTGGGACGGATTGATTCCAGGATTGCAGCGCGGAAATTATGACATTGTGATTGATGGCCTGGAAATCACAGATGATCGCAAACAAGAGATCAACTTTACGATTCCTTACTATGCTACATCTGAGCAATTGAGCGTCAGAGCAACAAACAATTCCGTAAACACACTCGCCGATTTGAAAGGCAAGATAGTAGGCACGCTAAAAAACACTCTGGCCCAACGGATACTGGAGAAGGAAGGCGGATTTAAAGATATTCGGACTTACGACGGTCAGGTGAATGCCTATGAAGATCTGGCTAACGGTCGCCTCGATGCAGTGCTGATGGATTGGCCGATTGCGATCTATTGTCACAAACAAGTTGCCGGGTTGAAATTCGTTGGGCAGCCAATCGGTCAAATGCAATACGGAATTGCAGTGAGGAAAGACAACCCGGAGCTGTTAAAACAATTGAACGATGCTCTGATGGTTCTGATCAAAAACGGCGAGCTCAGGCGTATCTATGAAAAGTGGGGATTGTGGAATTCCGAAACAGACAAACTCTTCGCTGACTTAACAAAGGCTCCGCAGGCGTTTGAAGATTACACAAACAGCGTAGAGCAAAAAAAGACGTTTGGCCAAAAGGTCCGCCAGTATATTGGTTTTCTTCCTTTGTTGCTCGGGCGCGGAGCACCAATGACTCTGGCGATATCGATTTTGGGAATGTTGCTGGCGGTAGCACTCGGTCTTGTGCTGGCGCTGATGAACCTTTACGCGCCAAAGCCGATTGCCTGGCTCGCTCGCGCCTACATCGAAGTTGTACGCGGTACGCCGTTGCTGATTCAGCTTTATCTGATCTTCTATGGATTGCCGAACATCGGTATTCGTTTGAGCCCCCTGGTTGCAGCTATTGTCGGACTGGGTTTGAACTATGCTGCGTACGAAGCCGAAAATTATCGCGCCGGCATTCAATCTATTCCTCGCGGTCAGATGGAGGCTGCGCTGTCGCTCGGGATGACGCAAACGCAGGCGTTGCGACATGTAATTGTGCCGCAGGCAATGAGGATCGTTATTCCGCCAGTGACCAATGATTTTATTGCGCTGTTCAAGGATTCATCTATCGTCTCGGTGATCACGATGGTGGAATTGACGAAGGTTTACGGACAACTCGCATCAGCCTATTATGATTACATCGGTATTGGTATACTGACAGCGGCAATTTACTTCCTTCTTGGCCTGCCCTTTGTGAGGCTGGCGCGCTGGGCAGAGGCGCGATTGGCAGTAGATAAACGCGTAGCAGTTCCGGCTAAAAAGCGGTGGTTTGGCGTAGGCGCGAAACCTGCCATTGGCTAGCGTAGCGCAAGCTGCCAGCTTGCGGTCGTCGCGATTCTTGCTCGTTGTAGGTAAAATTGGTTGTTTTGAATCCTGCGCAAGCTGGCAGCTTGCGCTACCTCTTTCTCCCAACAAGGAATATTTCTGATGTTGTTCCGACGATTTTATTCGACTGCTCTTATTTCCTTACTGGTGGTTTGTGTTTGTAACCAGGCGATTCTTGCGCTCGTCGTGCCTCAATCCAGGGGCGTGTTGCGCGGGTTCAGCGCCGATTCTGCAAAGCGTGAACGCGATTACGAAGAGAAATTCAAATCGCTGATCTCCTCGCAATCTATCGAGCAAAATTCACGGGCGTTAACGGCAGAACCACACGTAGCCGGCACAAAAGAGGACTACGCAACGGCTCAATACGTCCAGAAGAAAATGGCAGAATACGGACTGGAAACCGAAGTTGCCGAATATCAAGTCCTGCTGCCGTATCCGAGATCGGTTACTCTGGAAATGATCGCGCCTGCAACTTACAAAGCAAAGATTCGCGAAGACGCTATTTCGTCTGATCCCGATTCTGGAAAGTCGAACATTATTCTTCCTTACAACGCTTATTCGCCCTCGGGTGACGTGACGGGCGAGCTGGTTTACGTCAATTATGGTTTGCCGGGCGATTATGATGATCTGGCAAAAGCCGGTGTAGACGTCAAAGGTAAAATCGCAATCGTACGGTACGGCGGCGCATTTCGAGGAGTTAAATCGAGGCTTGCCGCTGATCATGGCGCCATCGGCTGTCTGATCTTTTCTGATCCGAAGGATGACGGATTTACTCGTGGAAAAGTTATTCCTGAGGGTCCATGGCGTCCGCCAACAGGTGTTCAGCGCGGAAGCATCCTTGACGGTGCGGGCGATCCGCTCACACCCGGATGGGCAGCAACAAAGAACGCAAAACGATTAAACCTGGATGAAGTAAAAGGTCTGCCAAAGATTCCGACGCAACCAATTTCTTACGCCGATGCCGAGCCACTGTTGCGAGCTTTGTCGGGACAAAAGGTCCCGCAAAACTGGCAGGGTGGACTTCCCTTCGACTATCACATTGGTCCCGGTCCCGCGAAAGTTCATCTGAAACTGGATATGGATTTCCACGTGCGAACAATCTGGGATGTTTTAGGCAAAATCGAGGGAACAATAGAACCTGACAAGTTGGTCATTATCGGCGGTCACCGCGACGCCTGGAACGCAGGCGCCAGCGACAATATCAGCGGTACGGTGTCGGTCATGGAAGCCGCCAAGGCTATTGGAGCTTTGGCAAAGCAGGGATTTCGTCCGCGCCGAACGATGATGTTCGCGACGTGGGATGCAGAAGAGTTCGGACTGATCGGCTCTACCGAATGGGTTGAAGAGCACGAAGAAATGCTCACAAAAAATTGTGTGGCGTACTTGAATCTTGACGTTGCCGCGACCGGCACGAATTTTCACGCTTCGGCGTCGCCGACTCTTAAACAGCTCTTTCGCGAAGTGACGATGGACGTGGTCGATCCCGCGAGCGGAAAGACTGTTTATGACGTCTGGAGCTCAGAACAGCGCAATGCAAACACTACTGTTCGACTAGGCGATCTTGGCGGTGGATCTGACTTCGCCGGTTTCATCAATCATCTTGGTATAGCGTCGTCCGAGCATGGATTTGGTGGTGGAGGTGGCGTTTACCATTCAGCATATGATGACTTTTACTATATGAGTCATTTCGGCGATCCCGGTTTCAAATATCACGCTGCCGCCGCGCAGGTGATAGGATTGGCCGCGTTGCGTTTAGCTGACTGCGAAGTTCTTCCATTTGATTACACTGAATACGGAAATGATCTGTTAGCTACAGAGGATTCCACAAGAAGCACGTTGCTGATAAATAATCCTAAGCTTGTTCCTGCAATCGATGAGATCAAAAAGCAGACGGAAGCTTTACGCGCAGCCGGCGCCGCGATCAATCAGGAAGCAGCGAAAGCTCAATCGGCGGCTGCAATAAACAAAATTAACCGTGCCCTGATGATGGCGGAGCGCGACCTTGTGAACAAAGAAGGCTTGCCCGGGCGGCCGTGGTATCGTCATCTTGTTTACGCTCCGGGCATCAACGCTGGTTACGGCGTTACTGTGTTACCTGGGATCAACGAAGCAATTGCCGATCACGATTGGAAGCTGGCAGAACAG
Source organism: Blastocatellia bacterium (assembly GCA_035652355.1). GTDB lineage: Bacteria > Acidobacteriota > Blastocatellia > DASRDY01 > DASRDY01 > DASRDY01. The sequence continues at coordinate 59,854 of DASRDY010000249.1, read as the reverse complement.
CAGATGGCGCTGGTAAAAACTGCGCTTAGTCGAGCCACCGCCACATTGCAGTCGGCTTCTCATTAAAAAATAGAGAGTACCCAATGACAGACAAACCAAATGCGACGGATGATGTCGCGACAGGCGTTCTGGAGCTGAACGAAAAAGGTTTCGGTTTCCTGCGAAAAGCAAAGAACAATTATCTTGCAGGTGATGACGATATATTTGTCACACCGAGAACGATCCAGCAATTCAAGCTTCGCGAGGGCCTGACACTTACTGGAACGGCGACAATGACGGAAGGCTCTGGAGGCAAGCGACGCTCTAAACAACTGGACAATCTCACTTCGATTAACGGTCAACCGCCAGAAGCTTACGTCGGGCTCAAACAATTTACTGAGTTAACCAGCATTGATCCAACCGAAATACTCACGCTCGAAGGTGGATCGAATACGCCAGAAGCTAACCTTTCAATGCGCGTAATCGATCTGGTCGCGCCTATTGGAAAAGGTCAGCGCGGATTGATTGTTGCCGCTCCGAAAACCGGAAAGACGATCCTGATCGAGCAAATGGCGGAAGCTGTCAGCCTCAATCATCCTGAAGTAGATTTGCTGGTCCTGCTGATCGACGAACGCCCGGAAGAAGTGACGCATCTTCGTCGCGCGGTTCGGGGTCAGGTGATCGCCTCGTCGTCCGATATGAAAAACTCAAATCACATCCGCGTAGCGCATCTTGTGTACGAGCAGGCGCGACGAATGGTCGAATTCAAACGCGATGTTGTGATCTTACTCGATTCCATAACGAGGCTTGGCCGAGCCAGCAATCGCGAACAGACCGGCAAAGGACGTACGCTGACTGGTGGTGTTGACTCAAAGGCTCTTGAGTTCCCGCGCAAATTCTTCGGCTCTGCGCGCAATATCGAAGGCGGCGGCAGTCTGACGATCATTGCTTCAGCTCTGGTCGACACCGGGAGCATGATGGATGAGGTGATTTTTCAGGAGTTCAAAGGTACCGGCAATATGGAATTGATTCTGGATCGTCAGTTAGCTGAACGACGTATCTGGCCGGCCATCGATATAACCAAATCCGGTACCAGAAAAGAAGAGAAATTGTTTCCCCGTAATGTGCTGCCAAAAATCAATATGCTTCGTCGAGGCCTAGCCGGCGTTAAACCGATGGAAGCAATGCGCCTACTCCTAAAGGGACTTGAAGAGACCGAAACGAACGAACAATTTTTAGAGAAGCTGAAGCTCTAAACCTTCATTAATTCTGTTTCTTTGTGTTTAGCCAGGTCGGCTATCTTTCCAATGTAGCTGTCAGTTAGTTTCTGAATTTCATCCAGCGCTTTCTTTTCGTCATCCTCAGAAAGCTCTTTATCCTTCAGCATCTTCTTAAGCCGATCATTGGCATCGCGGCGTACGTTTCGTACTGCCGTTTTATGCTCTTCGGCCATTTCGTTTACGACCTTGGCAAGTTGCTTTCTGCGCTCTTCCGTCAGCGGCGGTATCGGAATACGAATGATCTTGCCATCATTCGATGGATTAATCCCCAAATCCGAAGACTGTATTGCCTTTTCAATCGCGCCCAGCGCCGATTGATCCCACGGCTGGATTGTCAGAAGAGCAGCTTCCGGAGCATTGATCGCCGCTATTTGATTCAGCGGCGTAGGCGTTCCGTAATAATCGACCACGATATTATCAAGCAGGTTAACTGAAGCTCGTCCTGTTCTGACGGACGCGAGCTTTCTGCGGGCATCTTCGACGATGCTCTCCATTTTTGTTTTGGTCTCATTTATTGTTGGTTTCATGATCTCTCCATCATCCTATACACAATCAAAAGATCAATTCTAACTTTGAATTGTCGCCTGCGGCAAGATCAAGTCCAGTCAGCCGGGATCTCTGTGCTGACCAACGTTCCAACGCGTTCTCCCATAACCACCCGCATTATATTTCCGTTTTTGCGCAGGTTGAAAACGTAGATCGGTAGTTTGTTATCCCAGCAGAGAGAGATTGCCGATGTGTCCATTACCTGGAGGCCGCGCTCGATTGCTTCTTTATAGGTTAAATGCTGAAACATTGTTGCGTCAGCGAATTTAACTGGATCGGCCGTGTAAACGCCGTCAACCTTTGTCGCTTTCATGACGACTTCGGCTTTGATCTCGAGTCCACGCAACGCGGCGGCCATATCGGTTGTGAAGAATGGATTGCCTGTTCCGGCGGCGAAGATCACGATTCGATTTTTTTCCAGATGACGAATCGCCCTACGGCGAATAAAGAGCTCAGCGACTTCGCGAACTTCGATTGCCGAGAGAACTCTGGTCGGGGTGCCAAGTTTTTCCAGGGCATCCTGAATCGCAACAGCATTCATAATCGTCGCCAGCATACCCATATAATCCGCTGATGCTCGATCCATCCCTGATGCGCTGGCAGCCAACCCTCGGAATATATTGCCGCCGCCTACGACTACGGCTACTTCAACGCCGAGCGCGTGAATCTGCTTAATCTCTTCTGCTATTACGGAGACCATGGCCGGATCGATGCCATAGCCTTTGTCCCCCATCAATGCCTCGCCGCTCAGTTTCAGCAGTATTCTGCCAAAGACTGGCTTGTGCATAGTCGCTGTCATTGTCTGCATGCTCCAATCGGGTCAATCAGTGTCTGTACCGACGCCGGTAACCGCTGGGTTACAGGTCTGTTAACTCCAAAATTGGGAGTAATCGGACAACTACCCAGTCGCTACCGCAACTGGTACTGACACTCGCGCAATCCTGTTGTCGGACCTATTGCCATGATACTGAAAAGCCCCTCTTTCGAGGGGCTATCATATTGCTATTGCAATGTTGCGGCAACTTCGCCTGCGAAATCGTCGCTTCGCTTTTCCAATCCTTCACCCATCTTGTATCGAGTGAATCGTCGAATCGTGATATCCGTTCCGTGCTCTTTGCATTTCCCGGCAATCAGATCATTTGCCGTAATCGCCTGATCGCGAATGAACGGTTGCTCTAGCAAGCAAGCCTCAGCATAGAACTTTGACAGACGACCTTCGACGATCTTGTCGATCACTTGTGCTGGCTTATTGGCATTCTTTGGATCCTGCAATGCCTGGGCGCGAGCAATCTCTCGCTCTTTGTCCAGAACTTCGCCAGGTACTTCGCCTTTGTGGACGAAGCGCGGTTCGGCCGCAGTGATGTGCATCGCCAGGTCTTTCACCAATTCCGCAAAAGCAGGCGAGCTCGCAACCTTCTCGTCTTGAACGCCAACTTCTACGAGAACGCCTATCTTGCCGCCCATATGAATGTAGCTGCCGATTACGCCAGAACCTTGCTTCTCGTATCGGGTAAAGCGTCGCAGCGTAATATTCTCGCCGATCTTTGCGACCTTCTCGGTTATCAAATCGCCAATTGTCTTATCGCCTGCTTTCAAAGCGAGCGCAGCTTCGACCGAATCAGGATTATTCGCCGCAATTGCCTGGGCGATTGTGTTTACCAACGACTGGAATTCTTCGCCGCGAGCAACGAAATCCGTCTCGCAATTGACTTCTGTCAGAACGCCCGTGCTTCCATTGTTGGTGATAAGGGCCGCAACCAGACCTTCTGCTGCCGTTCTGCCTTGACGTTTTTGCGCCGCAGCTAAACCGCGCTTGCGAAGTACCTCAATAGCCTTTTCCATGTCACCGCCTGCTTCGGTGAGGGCTTTCTTACAATCCATCATTCCGGCGCCGGTTTTCTCACGCAGGTCTTTTACTGCTTGTGCGCTAATCTCTGCCATATATTTTTCTCCACAAAAAAGCGCAGCCAGTTAAAACATCTGGAAGCTGCGCTAATCATTCCTTAGATTAACCAACTAAAACTGGGTTTCTTAAATTCGTCTCTGTGAAAATTACTGCTGCGTCGCAACAGCTTCTTCGTTTACAGGTGCAGCTTCGGTTTCCGTTGTGTTTGCGGTTGCTTCGGCGTTTCCAGTCGAAGCAGCCTCCGCGGTCGGAGCAGCCGTTCCTGCAGTGGCAGTGCCATCTCCCGTCTGTGCTGCTTCCGTTCGTGCGCGTCGACGTTCACGTCGTGCCTGATCTTCAGCCTTGGCAGCTTCCTTCGCTGCCGCGGCTTCGGCAGCCTCTTCCTCTTTTTTGGTCTGCAACAATTGCTGACCTTCCAGGACGGCTTCGGAAATCTTTGAAGCAAACAGACGCACGGCTCTCAACGCATCATCGTTGCCGGGGATGATGTAATCAACTCCATCAGGATCGCAGTTGGTATCGACAACCGCGATGACGGGAATCCCCAGGCGATTCGCTTCCTTGACCGCAATCTCTTCTTTCTTCGAATCGATAATAAAGATCATATCAGGCAATTTAGTCATGCTCTTGATGCCCGACAGGTTCTTTTCCAGCGACTGGCGCTCGCGATCCAGACCAATGCGCTCTTTCTTTGTCAACTGTTCGGCGCGACCATCCTGCTGCATGGCTTCGATATCTTTCAGACGCTTGATCGATTTCTGAATAGTCTGAAAGTTCGTCAGCAATCCGCCCAGCCATCGTTGGTTGACGAAATACTGGTTGCAGCGCACTGCTTCTTCCGCAATGGCGTCCTGCGCCTGACGTTTTGTGCCGACAAACAGGATCGTTTTTCCCTCTTGAGCCTGATTGGCGACGAATTTAACCGCGTCTTTGAAAAGACGAGCGGTCTTCTGCAGATCGATAATGTAAATGCCGTTTCTCTCGCCGAAGATGTACTCTTTCATCTTCGGATTCCACCGCTTGACCTGGTGTCCAAAGTGGACGCCGGCTTCAAGCAGCTCTTTCATCGTAACTGTAGCCAAGCATACCTCCGTAGTTTATTGGTTTAAATACTCACTGCGCCAAATTCCGATTGCCATAACGGAACAACCAAACTAGTTAGCGCAGCAATGAAATAGGCTGCCAATTGCCCATCAAATAACGACCGTGCAAGCTGGCAGCCGAAAAATTTAGCGCTTGCTGAACTGGAACCGTTTGCGCGCGCCTTTTTGACCGTACTTCTTGCGCTCTTTCTCTCGCGGGTCGCGCGTTACAAAACCAGCTTTTTTCAGCCGTTTGCGGAGCTCGCTGTTGAACTCCATCAAAGCCCTGGTGATACCGTGACGCACCGCGCCAGCCTGTCCTGCGATTCCACCGCCTTCGACATTTACCAGAATGTCGAACCTGGCGCCGGATTCGGTTAACTGCAACGGCTGACGAATGATCATTCGCAGTGTTTCGTTCGGGAAATACTTGTCAAACTCGCTGCCATTGACGGTGATATCACCTTTGCCCGGACGTAAAAAGACCCGCGCGGTGGCGGTCTTTCTTCTGCCCGTGCCATAGTATTGGATGCTAGTATCAGCCACTTACGTCTATCTCCTGAAATCCTTAAATCTTTACATCGCTCGAGAGCACCTGCGGCTTCTGCGCCGAATGAGGATGCTGAGCGCCTGTGTAAACCTTCAGCTTCTTAAACATAGCGCGTCCGAGCTTTGTCTTTGGAAGCATTCCTTTGATTGCTTCTTCCAGAATTCGCTCCGGATGCTTTTCCAGCATATCGCGCGCTTTCGTTTCCTTTAACCCACCGGGATAACCGGTGTGATAACGGTAAAGCTTGTCATCCAGTTTGTTGCCTTTGAAAACCACCTTTTCAGCGTTGATCACCACAACGTGGTCACCGGTGTCGAGAAAAGTGGTATACATGGGCTTGTTTTTGCCCATCAAAATCTTTGCTACCCGCGAGGCGAGCCTTCCTACGGTCTGGCCGTCGGCATCGACGACGAACCATCTGCGGCTCGATTCAAGGTTAACCCCGCTGGGGAAATACGTGCTCATGGTCAAGACTCCACACTTATACTGTAAAAAACGCGAACGGCTAGAATACGAAAAACGGCTATGAGTGTCAAGGCAGTTGGCACACTATTTTAGAATGTCAGGTCACGAGCCAGGTGAGTCCTTGATCGACAGAACGGCTTTGATCTTCACCTGACGATGGCTTTGCCCTGACTCCTTTTGAGCAACTGGCGAACGACTAAAGTCCAAAATCACTAATTGCAGCTCCGGGACCAAGTCCTTTTTGACGCATAAACCTGTGACGGGAGTCGGCCAAATTCCGGCCTATTACTTCGATGTCACACCATGTGTCACAGGTTTACCCTATAGAGAATAAAACACTTATTGAAGTGTGACAGGTGTGACAGCAGTTGGCCGAATTCGATTTTTTGCGCTGGATCGTTTAACTGCGGTTCAAATAACAGCCAAGGGTCGCAAATCAGAATAATTGACAAAGTCAATCATTGTACTTGACGAAATCAATGAATTTAATCAAGATTAGCATCAAGCTTGGGAGCAGCCTAATGATGGAAGAACAAGATCGAGAACGAACGATTCAGTCAATCCGCAGGTTTAATCGTTTTTACACAAAGCAGATAGGGATTCTCGAATCGAGCTACCTGCAAAGTTCGTTTTCGCTTACCCAAGTGCGGGTTCTCTACGAACTTGCCCATTGTGACAGCACTACGGCAACTGAGCTGGCAAAGGGAATTGGGCTTGATGCCGGATACCTGAGCCGTATTTTGGCGGATTTTGAAAAACGGGGTTTTATCAACAAAAATCAGTCTGAGAAGGACGGACGACAAACAATCCTGTCACTAACCGATCAGGGTCAGAAGGCTTTCGCTCCACTCGATATCGGCGCCAATGAGCAGATCGGCGTAATGGTTGGGAAGCTATCCTCCGGCGAGCAAAACCGTCTTCTGGAAGCTATGAGCAGCATTCAGCAGATTTTGGGCGAAGAAACGAAAGATAAAAGCTATGTTCTCCGTCCCCATCGTCCTGGTGACCTTGGCTGGGTCATTCACCGCCACGGTGTGCTGTACGCGCAGGAATACGGTTATGAGGAACGTTTTGAAGCGCTGGTCGCGGAAATCGCCGCTAAGTTCATTCAGAAATACGATCCAAAACGCGAGCGATGCTGGATCGCCGAGCGCAGCGGGGAAAACGTCGGATCAGTCTTTCTGGTGAAATCTACAGAAGATACTGCGAAGCTTCGATTGCTTATTGTAGAGCCATCAGCACGGGGTCTCGGTATTGGAAAGCGTCTGGTTGATGAATGTATTCGCTTTGCGCGACAGGCTGGTTATAAAAAGATCACTCTCTGGACTCACAAGCAATTGCACGCTGCAATCAGCATTTATAAAAAAGCCGGGTTTCATCTTGTTAACGAAGAACCGGATCCCGATCACGGAATCGGAACCATCAGCCAGGTTTGGGAATTGGTGTTATAGCGCTTCTCACAAGTACTCCCTGTCAGGCGTTATACAAATAAAAAGCAAGGACATTGACCTATGGAAAGTCAAACAGATGCCAGGGTGGTTGATCTCGGCGGCCAAGTGGCGGTCGTAACCGGAGGTGGACGGGGAATCGGTCGCGCTATTGCGGAGGCGCTGTCTGCGAGCGGTGCTGCCGTTGCGGTTATTGCTCGTTCAAAGAACGAACTGGAAGAAACCGTCGCGAAGATTACAGCCAGGGGCGGCCGTGCATATTCGTTTCCTGCTGACGTAACAGACTCCGCTTCCATTGCAGAAGCGATCGCTGGAATTGAAGAACTACTCGGACCCATAGACCTGCTCGTCAACAATGCAGGCGTTTTAGGTCCAATTGGACCGTTTGCTGAGAACGATTTTGATGAGTGGTGGCGCGCCATGGACATAAACCTGCGTGGTGCAGCGCTATGTTCAAAGCTGGTGCTGAAAAGTATGATTGCTCGTTTTCGAGGACGAATAATAAATGTCTCAAGCGGCGGCGCGACGGTTGCTATCGCTCATTTCTCCAGCTACATAACCGCGAAGACCGCTCTCGTCAGATTTACCGAATGCATCGCAAATGAACTCAGACCATTCGGTGTCAGTGTATTTGCCATAAGCCCCGGAACAGTTCGCACCCCAATGTCAGAGCATTCACTCTTTTCTGATGAAGGCCAAAAATGGTTTCCATGGTTCAAAGAGATTTTCGATCAAGGATTGGATATTCCGCCCGAACGGCCTGCACAACTGGTCGTTGAGCTGGCATCGGGGAAAGCCGACGAACTTTCGGGGTGTTTTTTTCAACCCAGCGACAATCTGCATGCAATGGTTAAAAACAAAGAAGCGATAGAGCAAGAGAAACTTTATACGCTGCGCCTTCGTACGCCTCCGCCGGCGCCAAATTCATTCTCAACGTCGATAGCTTCGATTCGCAGCGCCAGCGAAAGAGGTGACGGTATCTGGCTTCGGATGGAATGTACCTTCGCGGCGCCTTCCAAGACGGTGTTTGATCTCTGGACCGATCCGGCAGCGATGATGGACTGGTTTATAACTCCCGACATTCACCAGTGGATTAGTCCGCCGATTCTCGATGCCAGACCAGAAGGAAAGCTCGAGCTAAAAATTGCGAAAGGCGGCCAGACATTTCATTTGTTTGGCAGCTATATCGAGGTGAATCCGGCCGAACGTCTGGCATTTACCTGGCGCTGGCAAGAGGGCACTCCGATTCCTGGCGCTCCCGGCAATACGATCGTCAGCATTGATTTTGAGGACAAGGGCGAAGAAACCAGGCTGGTATTAACGCAGAAACACTTTCCTAACAATGGGGCCCGCGATGCCCATAAGATTGGCTGGCAGCGAGGATTTGATGGAATTACAAAATTCCTCGAATCGGCGAACGTGGATTAAAGTTCTACATAAAAACGACGGGCAAGCTAGTTTAGAGCTTGCCCGAATGAACTTAAATTAAGGAAGGAATTACTCCTCTTCGCTGTCGTCAAGAAGCCCACGCTCCTGCAAATCCTGACAAATGATGCAGTGTCTTGCCCACGGCACAGCTTCCAATCTCTTTGGTTGCACGTCTTTTCCACAATGCGTGCAAGTGCCGTACTCGCCTTCGTGAATTCGCTGCAAAGCCTCTTCAACCAATTGCAGAATAAATCGATCATTTGTGCTCTGGCTGAACAGCAATTCTTTGGTATAAGAATTTGAAGCCTTGTCGGCAGGATCCTGGGTAACCTCGCGGTCGGCTTCGCGACCATATGTCTCCGTGCGCTCGACCATCCCTGTCAGTGCTGCTCTTTTTTCCAGCAATTTATCTTCGAAAAACTTGAGCTTCTTTTTATCCATCGTAACTCATTCTCCCCACCTTGCTTTATCCAAATCTTATATAGCCCCTGTCTGGCCACTTTCGTCCTACTTCTGATAGGGCAAACCGTGCAAAATCGTAAAAGCACGATAAATCTGCTCTGCCAGAACAACCCGCGCCAACTCGTGCGTCAACGTCAACCGCGATAGTGACAGCCGTTGCCGTACGGACTCCTTTAGATGCTGAGAAACGCCCAAAAATCCGCCAATGATGAAAATAAGTTCTTTGGTTCCATCCTGCTGCCGGTTGGCTATAAACCCAGCTAGATCAGGCGAACTGAACTGTCTTCCTTCAATATCCAGCAAGACCGCATAGGCCCCTGGTGGTATCGCACGGGCAATCGCTTCGCTTTCGTTCTCAATGATCCTGGCTGAATCCGCTTCGTCAGCCTTTTGTTCTTTTACAATCGAAACATCTACTGTTGTGAAATGTCCTATCCGTTTCAGGTACTCATCGGTCAATGTCGCAATCGACTTATCCTTCGTTTTTCCAACCCAGACGAATCGAATGCGCATTTAGCCGCCTATTCGCCGCGAAGAGCGCCTTCTATACCATAACGTTTGATTTTCTCGTAAAGGTTTTTGCGACTTATTCCCAAAATCGCCGCCGCCTTTGTTTTTCTGTTCCGAGTAAATTCCAAAATCTCTCTGATATAGGCCTCTTCCAGTTGGGCCAGCGTCGGACGATTTTCCACCCGTTTCATCAACCTGGAGCTCGACCGTAGAAAATCCGGCAAATGGCGCAGCTCCAATTCCTGAGCATCGCAGTTGATCACGGCACGTTCGATAATATTCTGCAGTTCACGAGCATTGCCTGGATAATCGTAACCGGCCAGAGTCTCTGCGGCCTCGTCCGTTATGCCGTGAACTTTCTTTCCGTGCTTGGCGCAATTCTGCTTAATAAATTCCGCAACCAGCTTTGATATATCTTCAGAGCGGTCGCGCAACGGTGGAACGAACACGGTCACAACGTTCAACCGGTACAGTAAATCTTCTCTGAACTCGCGTCGCCCGACTGCATTTTCCAGGTCGACGTTCGTTAGCGCAATAATACGAGTATCGATCGAAGTTGGTTTCGTGCTTCCCAACCGTTCAAAGGTTCGCTCCTCGATCACTCGCAAGAGTTTGGCCTGTGCGGTCAGACTGAGGCCTGCGATTTCGTCCAGAACTAATGTGCCGCCGTCAGCAGCCTCGAATCGACCGGCCTTCCTTTCCGTCGCGCCCGTGAAAGCGCCTTTCTCGTATCCAAAGAGCTCTGACTCTAACAGTGTCTGCGGCAACGACCCACAATCTATTTTTACGAACGGCCCTGCGGCCCGTTTGCCCTGGTAATGCAGTTGCTGCGCGATCAGATCCTTGCCAACGCCAGATTCACCCCGGACCAGCACAGTAGTGTCGGTCTGAGATACGCGCTCGACCAGTTCGAGAACGCGCTGCATAGCTGGGGAGTTGGCAACTATTTTCATGAATTCAGTAAATCAACTGACGCGGAGAATCGGGGAAGCGGAGACGCGGAGAATCCTCCGTGTCGCCGTGTCTGGGGTCTCACTGCGTCATCCTTCGATTCCTTCCGGCAACGGAACGGTGTCTGCGTCGCGCCACAATCGTTCCAGGTCGTAAAATCGCCGAGCGGCCTCGGTAAAGACATGCACGACGAAATCACCAAAATCGATCAGAACCCATTCCGCCGTCTTTTCGCCTTCGATATGCGTAGGCCGCACTTTCTGTTCACGCAATTTATCCACTATTTCGGTCGAAATTGCCTGAACCTGTCGAGTCGAATTCCCGCTGCAGATCAGAAAATAATCGGTAAACGCCGCGACCGATCCGATATGTATGATCACGACATCGCTCGCTTTTTTATCGCTCATCGCCCTCAACGCCGTCATAACACGATCGTCGAGTTTCACGGGAAGCTTCTCTGCTGTATTGCTCTCTCTGGTCATTTATTTTCGGTAAAGCCTGTATTTCTTTATATACTTAGCCACCCTTGGCGGCACCAATTTGTCAATCGGCCGGTTCGTTTGAACCGCATCTCGGATATCGGTGGCCGAAATATCGATCCACGTTAGTCCAGTCAAAAAAATCTTCGTTTCATTGTATTCGCGGCCACCGATAAAATCGTTCCGCAAATCCACAATTCTTCGCTGCCATTCTGCCGGTGTTGCCGATAAATCAAGCTCGTATCCGGGCCGCGTGGTAACCACCAGATGACAGTTTTCAATCAGCTTCATCGGCTCGCGCCAAGTGTGAAGCTCAGCAAACGAATCCGCGCCGATCAGGAAAAATATCTCGGTCGACGCCAGTTCGTATTGATCTTTCAAACGCGCTACTGTCTGAACGCTGTACGGCAGATCCGGTCTTTCGATTTCAATCAACGATGCTTCGAGCCTGGGCTCATCTTCCGTGGCCAGCACCACCATCGCGTATCGATGATGAGCATCGGTTATCGTGCGCTCTCGTTTGTGCGGAGGAATCGCGGCCGGAATCAACAACAACCGATCGACCGCGAAGAGCGTAAGAGCATCTTTCGCGACCTTGACGTGGCCGTTGTGAATCGGATCGAACGTGCCTCCGTATACGCCGATGAGCGACAGTGCCATGTCTCCTTCGTCTGCGCCGCATATTCAAAGAACTGTGCTGATGAACAGTCATTCATTGCCCAAAGGGCAAAAAGCTAATAGCCGTGGGTGAAACCCAGGGAAAGCCATACCAAACCAATCCGACCCTGAAAGGGTCGCGGTTCTGTACGCGGCTCAAACTACGACCCTTTAGGGGGGTCGGATTTCATTTCAAACATTCCGGGGGTTGCGCTTCGCTTACCCCCGGCTATTAAATCAATCCCCTTCGGGGATTCTGGAGAAAATTCAAACTATTAACGGTTCATTCAAATACGCAAAATCAGATTGAACTGGTAACTGGTTCGATCGCATTTTCATGCTCATTCAACTCGTCCAGCTTCGCGCCGACCAAATAAATCAACTTATCTATTCCGGTACCGGCAACGGCAGAGACGGCAATAAATGGCAGATGCTCGCGTTCGGACATCTCCTTCAGCTTCTCTAAAGGGTCCGAATCGGTCATCGCATCGATCTTTGTCGCGACTACTATTTGCGGCTTTTTGATCAATTCCGCGCTGTGTTCTTCCAGTTCGTGATTGATCTTGTAAAAGTCATCAACAGGGTCGCGTCCCGGCAAATCCGATACATCCACCAGATGCAGCAGCAGTCTCGTTCGCTCGACGTGTCGCAGAAAATCGTGTCCAAGCCCCGCGCCCTGGCTTGCGCCTTCGATCAACCCTGGAATATCAGCAACCACAAAGCTCTTGTATTCCCCGCGATCCACCACTCCGAGATTTGGCTCAAGAGTCGTAAACGGATAATCGGCTATTTTCGGACGGGCTGCCGATATTCGCGAAATCAAAGTTGATTTTCCGGCGTTCGGGAAACCGACCAGCCCGACATCGGCAATCAGCTTTAATTCCAATTGCAGGTTGCGCTCGACTCCCGGTTTACCTTCCTGGTGATAACGCGGAGCGCGATTGGTCGATGTCGCAAACTGAGCGTTTCCCAAACCACCGCGACCGCCCGGAGCGACCAGCACTTTCTCGCCCACTTTCACAAAATCGTGAATCAGCTCTCCCGTATCGCTGTCAAAGACCGATGTGCCTACAGGAACAGGCACGGTTAAATCGTCGCCCGCACGGCCGTGACGTTTGTCTCCTTCGCCGTGCCTGCCTCTTTCTGCTTTGTATTGTGGATTTAAACGGAAATGAAGCAGCGTGTTTAGCTGATCCGTCGATTCCAGGTAAACATCGCCTCCGCGTCCGCCATCACCGCCGGATGGTCCACCGCGAGGAACGAATTTTTCGCGTCGAAATGCGGTGACACCGTTCCCGCCATCTCCACCACGAACGAAAATCTTTGCGCGGTCAAGAAACTGCATATGTAGAAGTGATAAGCCTCCTGCTAAAGCGAGCGCCGCCAGCCAAATGACCTATCACTGCTAGTGAATGGTCGCTTAGCTTGCGGCGGGTTGCTGTTGCTCTTGCGGGTATACGCTGACGAATTTACCTTTGCGGCCTTTGTCTTCGAACTTGATCACGCCTGTTATGCGGGCATAAAGCGTATCGTCGCTGCCTATGCCAACATTGTTACCAGGTTTAAGCCTGGTACCGCGCTGCCGCACTATTATCGTTCCGCCATTAACCAACTCGCCGCCAAAGCGCTTTACGCCAAGTCGCTGAGCGTTTGAATCGCGACCGTTTCGTGAGCTTCCAACACCTTTTTTATGAGCCATAAATCCTCAGTTAATCCCTTGTGGGTTGTTAAGACGCGTTAGACAGTGATTGAATCGATCTTAACAGCCGTGTAGCCTTGACGATGTCCCTGCTTCTTTTTGTACTGCTTGCGACGTTTGAATTTGAACACGATGATTTTGCGCTCGCGTCCGTGGCTAACAACAGTTCCGGTCACCTTCGCGCCGGAAACGCCTTCGCCAAGCTTGAACGCGCCATCGCCGCCAATGCACAATACTTTTCCAAACTCAATGTTTGAGCCAACGTCGCCGCTGATGTTGGGCACGCGCACGACATCTCCCTGACTGACGCGGAACTGTCTGCCGCCCGTTTCTATTATTGCGTAGCTCACTGTTTCCTCCAGAATCGGCTTGTCAAGCGAAAGTCGAAGATTATACGCTGTGTGTCATTCGGTGTCAATTGCCGCGTATTACTGGCGCGAATTTTGCTTGCTAACCTTTTGAAAAATAATGTGAAAAAAGTTTGGCGCACCCTTTGTCCATTTGCTATTTTTATTGAGGCGCCCGAGCGCCCAAAGAAGAAAGTGGTTGGTCCGTCGCCCTGGGTTTTAAGTTGTTCTGGCAGATTGTTTCAAGTTACACCTGATAGTGAATCATCCACACGTGAATCAGCAAGTCGCTAATACTACCCCAGCGAATAACCGCGCTATCGGTGAGCAAGCGCTTGCTACGCTCGAGTTCGGATCGCTCGTTGATCTGCTTGCTGGTTATACACAGACTGCTCTTGGAGCAGGCAAAGTAAGACGCCTGTCGCCTGTTACCGATCTCCAGGAAATCAGAACTCAACAACAGCGCGTCACCGAATGCGTCGCGTACATCAAGAAAGCGCCAATCAGTCTCGGCGGGTTGCCTGACCCGACCGAGTCACTGACGACTCTCGCGATACAAGATACCAACCTTGATGCGATACAGATTCTGGACCTGGTAAAGCTGATTCGCGCCGGGCTTGACTTACGCGGTCAGTTTGCCGACGTCAAAGGCGAATATCCCGCGCTGAACGAAGTGATCCGACAGATTCCCGATCTACGCACGTTGCTGTCGCAAATCGAAGGAAAGATTCTGCCGACGGGCGAGATGGACGATAACGCCAGCGCGGAATTGAAGCGGATTCGAAGAGAGATCAATCAGCTGAGATCGGATATTCATCGGTCGCTGGAAAGTCTGATGCGGCGGGATACAAACGCTATTCAGGAAGAGATCATTACCGTCCGTAACGGACGTTTCGTTATCCCTGTTCGCAATGACAGCCGAGGCAAAGTGCCCGGCGTGATGCACGGCGTTTCGTCGAGCGGTCAGACCGCGTTTATTGAGCCACTGGCGACAATCGATTCCAATAATGATCTCGTCAGACTTCATGAGCTTGAGGAAGCCGAGATAACGAAGATTCTCTTCACGCTGACGAATCATCTGCGTGGCGAGCTTGAGCGGTTGCACCGGCTGATTGACGCGCTCTCTGAAGTCGATTTCATCGCCGCGAAAGCGCGCCTGTCGCGCGATTACAATTGCATAGCTCCAACTGTTCACGAGGACAACGAGCTAGTGATTGAAGAAGGTCGACACATCCTACTGGAGCGCAATCTGCGCGGACAGAATAAACAGGTCGTTCCGATCTCTCTTAAGATGGATCAAAAGTCCAAATCCGTGATGATCATCAGCGGACCGAATGCCGGCGGAAAGACGGTAGTACTTAAAACAGTCGGTTTGATGTCATTGATGGCACAATCGGGTCTTCACGTTCCAGCGAAATCGGCAAATCTTCCCGTATTCGGGCAGATTCTGGCGGACATTGGCGATCATCAATCGATAGCGGCTAACCTGTCGACCTTTTCGGCGCATATGCAGAACATCAGGCAGATTGCCGATGTTATAGAAGCGCCCGCCATGGTTTTACTGGACGAAGTAGGAACCGGCACGGACCCAGACGAAGGCGCCGCGCTTGGCACAGCCATCGTCGATTACTTCAAACGCAAGGGCGCACTGGTGCTTGCCTCGACACATTACAATCGCCTGAAAATGTACGCCTACAACACGCCCGAAGTGTTGAATGCCTCAGTCGAGTTCGACGCGCAGACATTGCAACCAACTTACCGTCTCTTAACCGATCTTGCCGGAGCCTCCAGCGGCATCGAAATCGCGCGCAGGCTGGGATTATCAACTGCAATCGTTGATGAGGCTGCTCGGTTGATGAGCACCAAAGAAGCAGATGCCAATGAATACCTGTTGCGCCTGAAGGCTCACGTTGATGAACAGCAGAGCGTTACTGCGGCATTGGAAGACGAGCGCCGCGCCGTGGCTGACAAGTACGCCAAGCTTGAGCTTGATTTCGTCAAACGAGAACGCGAACGAAGCGCGGAATTCGAAAACGAATTGAAGCGAATCACCGACGAATTCACGCGCGAATCGCAAATGCTGGTCAATCAGATTCAGGATCGCGCACAGAAATTAAAGCTCGAAAAGGAACAGCAGAAGCGCTTGGCAGATCTGAAACGTCACGCGGGCGAACAGATTTGGCGGCAAAAGACTGAAAGTCAGCAGGCCGTTAGCGAGAAGCTAAAACCGATTTTGAACAAATCCGGAGCTTCCAAAGCTGCTTCTTCAGCGTCGCAAATAACCAGTGATGTTGCACAAAGTTCGGTGATTATCGAAACGCCTGCGGCCGAAAAACCATTAAATATAGAGCTGAAAGTCGGCGGTCAGGTCAAAGTTGCAGGATTCGATCAGCCTGGCACCATCGAGTCGATTCGCGGAGATCAAGTCGATGTTCGAGTCGGCTTCATGAAGATGAAAGTCGACCGCAACAAACTATCAGCCATCGAACCCGCGAAACCAGCGCCTAAAAAAGTTCCAGCCGGTCTGCCAAGAGGCGTGAATGTCAGCCTGCAGGAAAATGAAGATGTGCCGCGAGAGCTGAACGTGATCGGCTATAACGTCGATGACGCGACTTCGATGACGGACAAGTTTCTGGATGACGCTTTTCTGGGGAATCTCGATTCGGTCCGGATAGTTCACGGATCTGGAATGGGGATTTTGAGAAAAGCCCTGTCTAAGTTTTTGACTGGTCATCCGCACGTCGAAAGATTTCATCCCGCGCCGCAGAACGAAGGCGGCGGTGGGGCAACGATAGTTGAATTGAGAAAGTAGGTGGTCGGGGGTCAGTGATCAGTGAAGAGAAGACCGGTAGTCAGAACGATGTCAGTTAAAAAAGGCTTTTGACTGATCCCTGACCACCGACCCCCGACCACTTTTTCCGTATGCGCTTACCACGGAACTTTGCGGAGGAAGTAAGGAATCAGGCGGACATTGTCCGGATTGTCTCTGATTACGTTTCCCTGAAAAAGCGCGGTTCAAGCTGGATTGCCTGTTGCCCTTTTCATAATGAAAAGACTCCTTCGTTCAATGTTCATCCGGGCAAACAGCTTTTCAAATGTTTTGGCTGCGGAGTTGCCGGCGACGTGTTTGGTTTTATTCGTCAGATCGAACGATGTACGTTTCCTGAAGCTATAAAGACCGTCGCAGACAAATGCGGTATTCCGATTCCGCAAGTTGATGAGACCGAAGATTACAAACGAGCATCGCGCGAGCGCGACGACTTGTTGCAACTCAATGAATGGGCGGCGCAGTTCTTTGAAGATCAACTAGGCCAGGGCGCAGAAGGCAAACGGGCCCAGGATTATCTGGATAGTCGCGGCATTTCGCCTGAGACCCGGCGTTTGATGCGGCTCGGTTATGCGCCGAATTCCTGGGATGCTCTTTTAGCAGAGTTGAAGAGACGGGGCGCAGATGGCGGTCAGATTGAGAAGAGCGGTCTGGTCACCATCCGTGATAACGGGATCGGTTATTACGACCGTTTTCGCGGCCGAGTGATGTTTCCAATCTCTGACGCGCAGGGACGGATAATCGCATTCGGTGGAAGAATTATTGGACAGGGCGAACCAAAATATTTGAACTCTCCCGAGACACCGGTATACTCAAAGGGTCGCAACCTGTTTGGTTTAAACTTTGCCAAAGAGGAGATTCGTCGTCGCGACGTTGCAATCCTGGTTGAAGGTTATCTTGATTTTACAATTCCATTTCAATCCGGCGTTCGGAATGTGATTGCCAGTCTTGGGACTGCTTTGACTGAGCAACAGGTAAAGTTGCTGGGTCGCTATACGCGTCGGATTGTGGTTAACTATGATCCAGACTCAGCAGGAGTCAACGCAACAAAGCGAAGTCTTGAAATATTGTTGGCCGAAGGATTCAAGGTCAACGTACTCTCTCTGCCCAATGGACAAGATCCTGATGAATTTGTTTTGAATAACGGAGCGGCCGCATATCGGGAACTGTTAAGAACATCACTGCCGTACCTGGAATACATTGTCGAGCAGTCAATCAAAGAACACGATTTGACCAAACCAGCCGGCAAAGTCGAGACTCTAAATGCTATCCTTCCTTATCTTGTCAAAGTTCGCGACAAGATCGAAAGGTCGGAATACGCAGGCCGCGTGGCAGACAGATTGAAACTGGAAGACCGCGTAGTTCGCGAAGAACTGAAACGGGCCGTAGCAGGGCGCCAGGAACAGTTGGATGAGTCGGCGCTCAGGGCTCGGAACGATTTGATGCAGGCAGAAAAATTGCTGCTGAGTCTTTACACGAACAGTGAAAGAATTCGCCGATCAATTTACCCGGCAATGTCGGAAACGGATTTTACCGGACTTCGCGCTGCGGAAATTTTCCGCGCGTCAATTCATTTGACCGCCAGCGATGCGGCAATGGATTTCGGAACGTTCAGCTCGTGGTTTGCTGAACAGGAGATTGAGGACGAAGAATTAATAGAAAATTTGCTCCCAGGCATTTTGCTGGAAGGAGCAACACTCGTTGAAGCGCGTGATGAAGATAGCCTGATAACAGAGGCGCACGAATGTCTTGCCGCCATACGCCGCAAGAAATTACAACAGGAATTGGACGGACTGCAGACCGATATTCGGCAGGCAGAACGTACAGGTGATCAATCAAAGCTACACGATCTGCTAAGACAGCGTATGGAGCTGCAAAAACAGCTTCATGCACACGCGTAGATTGATTGAGGTGAATAAGAAAACAAGAGTCAGGTCTGACGAGGCGGGATTTGATAGCTTGTTAGTTTGTCGCAGATTTTGGACTTCATGACGGAGAAGATCTAATGGCTATGTCAATCGACGAGAAGTATCAGGACGAGGTTGAGAAGCTGCTTGAGGTGGGCAAAGAGAAGGAGTTTCTGACCTACGATGACATTAACGAACTGTTGCCGCCGGATGTGAATTCGGCTGACGATATCGAGGCTCTGTTTGAAAAGATCAGCGCCGAAGGTATCTCTATCGGTGAATCGGAGGACAAATTCCTGTCTGCCGACTCCGATAAAAAGCTGGATGAATCGACGGACGACGAAGTCGAAATCGATTTGTCGCCGGGCGTCCTGGACAAGACGAATGATCCCGTTCGAATGTACTTGCGCGAAATGGCCGGCACTCCGCTGCTGACCCGCGAAGGCGAAGTGGCAATAGCCAAACGAATCGAACGCGGAAAACTGAAGATCCAGAAAGCGATGTCGCGCTCGCCGCTGGTGGTTGAGGAAATTCTCAGGGTCGGCGAAGAGCTCAAGAACGGTCAGTTGTCAATTCGCGAAGTGGTCGTCTTCACCGAAACCGACGGCATCACCGAAGAGAAAGTCGACGAATATTTCGCCTACACTCTTGAAACCATTACCGAAATCAAAAAGCTCTACACCAAGCTGACGAAGCAGTACGAAAAGGTCAAGCTGGAGAAGAAGAACTCGCCGAAGCTGCCAAAGATGCGGTCAAAACTTGCCCGGCTGCGCATCGAAATTTCACACGAAATCCACCGCGCCGAATTCACCCCGCGTGTCTCTGACCGATTGGTCGGTGTGATCGAATCTGCTGTGCGTGAGATTCGCACCTTCAGATCCGAAATCGAACGCGCGCGCAAGGCTCTGGACAAAAAGAAGTGGAATGATGACGAGCGCGAGCTGAAAAAGAATCTGCGAAACGCCGAGAAATCATTTGCGATGCTCGAAGACAAATTCCGCGTCACACCGCACGAGGTTGAGCGTGCCTATCAGGCAATTCTCACCGGTGAAGCAGTATCTGGACAAGCCAAACGAGAGCTGATTGAAGCTAACCTGCGACTGGTCGTTTCAATCGCAAAGAAATACACCAACCGCGGACTGCAGTTCCTGGACCTGATTCAGGAAGGCAACATCGGCTTAATGAAAGCCGTAGACAAATTTGAATACCGCCGCGGCTATAAATTTTCGACTTATGCGACGTGGTGGATTCGCCAGGCAATCACTCGCGCTATTGCCGATCAGGCGCGCACAATCCGAATTCCTGTGCATATGATCGAAACGATCAACAAGTTGATTCGCACCAGCCGCGCGCTCGTGCAGGAGCTTGGTCGCGAGCCATCGTCAGAAGAGATCGCAAAGAAGATGGACCTGCCAGTATCAAAGGTTCGCAAGGTGTTGAAGATTGCTCAGGAGCCGATCTCTCTCGAAACGCCTATCGGTGAAGAGGAAGATTCGCACCTTGGGGATTTCATCGAAGACAAGACAATCATCAATCCGGCCGAAGCCGTTATCAATACCAATTTGCGAGAGATTACCGAAGAGGTATTGAAGACTCTGACGCCGCGCGAAGAAAAAGTCATCAAGATGCGTTTCGGTCTTGGACCAACCGGTAGCGAGCACACACTGGAAGAGGTCGGCCAGCATTTTGCGGTAACTCGTGAGCGCATTCGCCAGATCGAAGCCAAGGCTCTGCGCAAGCTGCGTCATCCGTCGCGGTCGCGCAAGCTGAAGGCGTTTCTTGAAGGCGCACGCCCCTAGCGTTAGCAGCACAACCAATTCGCTCTGAGGATCAAGACAAATTTGCTCTTGGTCCTCCGTCTGGCTGTTTCACTATCCAAAAGCGTACGCAAACCCCTAGGAAACTCATAACAAAGGGCTTTTTATCGTGACAGCAAGCAGAAATGCTGATCCGAGGAAGTCTTAATACCGCTTGCTCGCTTAGCCCCCATAAATTACCCTTGACATTGCCTTAAAACGAGCATATTCTGAGCATGTTTTGGGTCCAAAGTGGGAAGGAAGCGCAGCGATGGGTGGAAGACAGGCAAATCCAACAGGCAACCTGTTGTGTAACTATTTTCTTGGGAGATTTTCAGGATGTCGTCAATTAAGAAGGCCAAGAATGATGATGACGTAAGGATTGAGTTTGTAGATGAGCAAAAGGCGCGGCGAGTACTTCTGCAGTATTTTGAAGAAACGCGGGGTGTTGATCGCGTTGCTGAGCCGGTAGATTTTATTCGCTCTGCAGAAACGGTAGGAGAAATGATTTCAAAAGCTCAGACCGATTTCGCTCATATCCATTCGGAGAGAGAAACTGAGCTTACAAATAATTTTATTAAAAAGTGGATAGTTTTTTTTCTAACTCTGGTTTTCGTCGCGGCGCTGACAATCATCATGTTATATGGAGCAAAAAAGATTGATCTTCCCCCGCGAGTGCTGGAATTGGTAGCGATAGCGATGATCGGCGATGTGATTGGATTAGTTACCTTTATTGCTAAGTGTCTGTTTCATCGCTGACTCCGAAGGTTCCTCGTTTGTATCCTCTGGTAGAGTGTGGGAAGTGGATGACAGTATGTCCCCAGTGTATGCTTATTCGCTCACTTAGCGTCTCCCCCTTTGATCTCTGCTAAATGGCACTGGGCATAGTGGAATCCCTTGAAACAAGAGCGGCGAAGCACACCGTTACGGTTTTCAATGGAGGGAATATTAATGAATTTGTTTTCAACATATTTAATGGACGGAAGGTGATTATGCCTACAACGATAAGATTGCAAATTGAAATAGATCAAGATCAGATGGATGATCTTGAGAGACTTTTGAAACTTGGAGGGTTAAGAACGAAAAAGGAATTGCTGAATAATGCGCTTACCCTATTGAAATGGGCGGCGAGAGAACGAGGACGAGGTTGTGCTATTGCATCGGTAAATCCACAGACAGGTATATACAAGGAATTAGAGATGCCCATTCTTGAGAGTATCGCCACAAATTCAGGAATCTCTGTAATCGTTAATGACCGAGATACTAACAATGCTATAGAAAATGAGAGGATTGACGAGGAAGAGAAGGTTAACGAACGGTTACGTCCACAGCTTGCAACGGTTCGTAATTGAGATTGAGATATTGTTAAGCGGCCCCGGCAGTTTGGAGGTTATTCTCCCAAGGAACCTTACAAGTTACCGGGGCTAACAGTTTGTAAGAATAAATTCACTCCTGCCAGCATGCCCGTCTGATTAAAATAGCCTCGAACAACCTGTATTCGTGGAATATTGCGATGGCGCAACCGCTATGCTATTTTGCCCGTCGGAAGAGTTGTTGACGCTTAGCATCAGGTTGTGAAGAATCTTTTCGACTATTTCAGTTATCTGGTTGTCTGCGGTGTCCTTTTCGTCATGCGAAATGTTCCGCGGAAACTGGCCCTGAAAACCGCCGTCGCGATATCTGACATCGCATTCAAAATAGATCGACGCCACCGCGAAATTGGAATGGTTAACCTGCGGGTTGCGTTTCCAAAGCTTTCAGAACGTAAACGCGAACTGATCCTTCGTGGCTCCTATCATAACTTTGCTCGGATGGTAGTGGAATCTTCCCGGCTGCCTATTCTCAATCAAAAGAATATTTCCAGTCTTGCCTTTTATGATCCGATCTATGGCATCGACAATTATCTGAACGCTCGCAAGCAGCGCGAAGGCATCTTGTTTATGACCATGCATTATGGAGCGTGGGAATTGCTGCCGTACGCGCATGCCTTGTATGGGCATCCGCTGAGCTTCGTGATACGTCGTCTCGATAATAAATATTTAGATCGACTGGTGAGAGAGTCGCGGCAAGCCTCTGGAAATACTGTCATCGATAAAAAGGGGGCGGCGCGTCGAATGCTGCAGGAATTGAAGCACGGTCGCGATGTGGGAATATTGATCGACCAGAATGTCGCGCCTGACGAAGGAGTCTTTGCAAACTTTTTCGGGCGGCCTGCCAGCAGCCCTTCCATACTCGCGATTCTTGCTCTGCGAACTGGAGCGCCGGTTGTTCCGGGAACAATGCGGTATAACAAACGGCGTGATACTCATCGAATAATTTTCTTGCCTGCATTAACGCCGATTAAGACCGGTAATAACGGCAATGATATTCAACTTAATACTGAACAATATAACCGAACTTTGGAAAAGCTCATTCGTCAGAAACCTTCACAGTGGTTGTGGATGCACAGGCGGTGGAAAGGCCAGCCTGAAGGAACCGAGAACCCCGTGTCCTATGCGCGAACCAAAACTGCTGCCGCTACAAAATAGCGCCAAACACTTTCACAGGCTGATGGCCTATTCTGTCCCCACAAACAGCTCGATGTGCTGTCGGATAAACCTACCAATTAGATTTTGAAGCTCGGCTTCCATTGCGTACCATTCGCTATCGCATTCATCTAGGGATGTTCTTTTGTAAGTCTTTGAGAAGGATTCTAATGTCCGCTCTTTGTATAGACGCTGCAATTCCTGATCACTTTGTTCCTTTTCATAAATCGCGAAGGCATTTTGAAATATCTTCAGATGATCCACGGCCCCGACTGAGTTTAGAGACTCGGACTGCTGTTCGGCTTGCTCATTCAACCCATTGAAAAAGTATTGGTTAAATCCCCCATTGGCAATTTCGCCGTTCAAAACAGATAAGTGGTAAATTACTTGGAATCCAGGCGGCATGGCTGCTAGAGCAGCATTAGCATTGTGATTGTAGCTATTCTCAACTTCGAACCAGAAGTATTCCCACGCTGCCCACTCAAGGTCTTTATCTGAAAGCTTAGAGACGATCTCACGAGTGATTTTGTCGTATTTTGGTCTTTCCATCGTATTTTTAAAAAATCGGGTTTCGACGTCTTTGCAATTCTGCTGGCTCGCGGTTTTGAACATCTAGCGGGACGCATTCTAGATGGTCCGAGGCAATCAATAATATTGGCTATAAAGAATCGTAAGCAAGTGTTCCGTTTTTACTTATCGTCCCTGACACACCTAACGGAAAAGGCTCTCTGCTTTTCGCCACCGTCTTGACGGTAGAGAGCCAAGTTACCGTGACCAAAGTTGTAGAATACTGCGGTGGCCGGATCACTTTCCGATGCAGTCCAGTAGAATCCATGGGCGCATAGCCGTGCAAACTCGCCATCAACGGCGCGACCGCCACCGAGCATGGCGTTGAATCCAGAACTACCTCCGCTCAAAAGCGCCTTGTACGCCGCTTTGCCACCATCTTCCGCATCGTCATGCATTCCACCGTAGTGCTTTGCCAGTTGCCGCCATTCATCGTCCGTCGGTAATCGCCAGCCATCCCCTAATGATTTACACACCTGCAGCGCAGAATCCCAGGTGTACAATCGCCCATACTGACGACAATTCTGTTCTGAATCCTGATAGCAATAGGACCCTGTAGTGTTGACGTTTAAATTCTGCGTAGTCCACTGCTTGCTATCCGCCATCTGCTTAAAGAAATCTGTTGTGCGGGATGCTTTCTGGTCTTGCTGGTGATCGCGCTCTAACGAAGCGCTGACTGACCCTAAAGCAATGCACAGCACAAGTGCGATAAAACAGACCAGAATGAAATTGATCTTATACACAGCTATTATCATAAGGCAGCTCTTACGCAATTCTGATTTTTGTTATTTCAATTTGTTCATGATACATAAATTGGGTCGATATTATGCGAGGTTAAAGCGATGCCCTCGGAATATTTTAATCTGGTTGATTACATTCTCTCAAATGCCGAACTATCCGGCAGATGGTCAGATACCGCGCTGATTCTGTCGGAAAATGGACAAACACTTTCGTATGCCGAATTAAAGAACTATGCAGACAAGATCCGCGGCGCGTTACAACGGCTTGGAATCAATAAAGGAGATCGCGTTGCAATAATCATGCGCGATATGCCTGAGTGGGTTGCGTCGTTCTTTGCAATTACGGGAATGGGCGCAGTTTCTGTCCACACCAGCACTTTATTATCCCCGAACGAATTAAGTTATGTACTCAGTCATTCCGGCGCTCGCCTCGCGATTATCAGTGAAGATCAGGCGGACAAGCTTTTCGGCGTCATTGCGGACCTGCCTGAGTTAAGACGGGTACTTACTGTAAAGGCTCCAGGATGGATTAAAGATCTTGATTTTGATTATGGCTTCACGCATTTTGCCGAATTTGTAAAAGAATCGTCTCCGGCGCCTCTTGCAGACACTCAGCCCGAAACTCTGGCCTTTCTTGCCTACACTTCAGGAAGCACAGGCAGACCGAAAGGCGTGATGCATTATCATCGAAATGTTCGAGCGGCGATTGAGGCCTATGGTCGGCACATTCTCGACGGTCAACCATCGGATATTCATTTCGCGTCATCCAGATTGTTCTTTACCTATGGAATCGGTGGCAGTCTGCTGTTTCCATTGAGCGCGGGCGCGACAACGGTATTGAGCGCAACCCCTCCGCGACCTGACATAATCGCAAACATATTTAAAGAGTATCGGCCGACGACTTTTTTCGGAGTGCCATCTGTTTACCGTGCATTGCTTGAATACCACAGAAATGGAAATTCTCTCGATACTACTTCCATAAAGTACGGGGTAACGGCCGGCGAGGCTATGCCTGCGTCGCTCTACAATGAATGGTATAACCTGACGGGAGTTGAGGTTTTGGACGGCATCGGCTCGACAGAAATGCTACACACATTTATTGCGAACAAGCGTGGGGATGTTCATCCGGGCAGCAGCGGTCGCGTAGTTCCGGGTTATCAGGCGAAGCTTGTCGACGAAGACGGACAAGAAATTATTGGTTCGGGAACCGGAAATCTGTTTGTAAAAGGAGAGAGTCAAAGCCCCGGCTACTGGCAAGATCCTGAAAAGACAGCAGAGACAATCATTGATGGCTGGATGCGAACCGGAGACGTATATCACCGTGACGAAAACGATGTCTACTGGTTCGAAGGTCGCAGCGATGATATGTTCAAGGCGAAAGGAACGTGGGTTTCACCTGGAGAAGTTGAGCAGATTTTGATGGAGCACGCCTCCGTTACCGAAGCCGCCGTTGTTGCGGGACACGACCATGACGGATTAGGCATCGTCGTCGCCTATGTGGCTTGCCGCGGCCGGTTGGAAGCTGCAGAGCTTCGAAACTACGCATTAGAGCGGTTGCCCAGATACAAATGTCCGAGTATTATTCGATTCGTAGAGGAATTGCCGAGAACCGCGACAGGTAAGGTCCAGCGATTTAAGTTGCGTCAATTGGAACAGCAGGAGAGGAGTTCTCAATAGTAACCTGCCTGACCAACTGACAAGATCCGTCGGCACGATTCAATAACTCATTCCAAAAACGGCATAAAAAGGTGGACTATGAAAATAGCGACGCGCTATCTGTTATTTATCACCCTAATCAGTATTAGCTTAACGGCCTTCATCTCTAATGAAACTCATGTATTCGCACAATCCCACGACAAACTGGGTGTCATGTTTAAGACGCCAAAAGGATATATGCCGCTTGATTTTCCGGATATTAAAGGCGTGCTGATGATCACGCAGAAGAAACCTGAAGGACTGTATATCGTTTATCCCACAAACGAACAGACCCTAGACGATATCTGTAAGAAAGTTCAGTCAACAATTAAGGGTATGTTTGTTCATGACAACAAAGTCGAGGTGAATTGGTCTTCTGCCACTCTTCCAAAACATGAAGGAGTTGAAGATGAGACTGGAACGCTCTGGCTTGGATCGACGAATGCGCAAAATATCCAGATAGCGATGTTCATCAGGAAAGTCGGTTCTTACCAGTATGTCTACGGGCATTTTGCGATGATGGACAAGAGCGGGAAATCCAAAGAACAAAACGGAGCGTTTCTGGACAAAGATGGCAAAGGCGTAAAAGAGTTTGATGAGTTTTGGCGTTCGATTAGCAAAGAAAAATAGTGGTAAAATCGTACACTGATGTTCGAGCCCGAGCGTAATTGTAATTGTGGGACCGTTAAGGCGGCCGGGGTCTGGCTGTTGCTCGGGTTGCTGACTATTTTAACGGACTGTTCATCTAAATCGATAACAGCCAGTGCAACGAATGTCATCACCGATGAGATAGGCCGAACGGTTCACATCAGCCCACATCCTCAAAGAATCATTTCGCTCACTCCGAGCGTTACCGAAATACTCTTTGCCATAGGCGCCGGTGACCGATTGATTGCCGACACAACCTATTGCACTTATCCTGACGCGGCCAGAACAAAGGAAAAAATCGGCGATACCCAAACGCCGAACCTGGAAAAGATAATTGCGCTAAAACCCGATCTGGTCATTCTGTCAACCGCAAGTCAGTTGCAAGAGTTCACGAATCGACTGAGTAATCTCGGAATCCCTGTTTACGTTTCTGATGCGAAGTCGCTCTCGGACATACTGAAATCGATTGAGGACATAGCGGCAGCTATTGGCGATCCAGACGCGGGGAAACGAGTAACAGATGGACTCAGAAAACGAATCAGCGACGTCGACAAGCACGTGTCAGGATTGCAAAGACCAAGTGTGTTGTTCCTGGTACAGGAATTTACGCCTCTGTTCACCGTAGGTCCGGGTGCCTTTACGACAGATGTTATTCAGGAAGCTGGCGGTAATTCAATATCCCGCGATTTGAGGTGGCCGAATCCTTATCCACAGATGAGTCCCGAAGCGGCTGTCGCGGCTAAGCCTGAAATCATTATCTTTTCTGATCCTGATGCAACCCAGGTCACTTCTTCGGATAACTTTCCTATTGCTGAATTGAAAGGAACGCCCGCCGTCATAAGTGGTCGCGTGTACAAAGTTCCTGCGGGACACGTTGCGACGCCTGGGCCAAGAATAGTCGATGGATTAGAAGATCTCGCGCATATCTTTCATCCAGAGGCGTACAAGTGAGTCGCCATCTGACCTTCAGACACTTTGTTCTGACGATTCTCGCGCTCTCACTGCTTCTTTTCCTGACAGTTGCCGTTTCGCTGGCATTCGGCGGCGAGCGCATACCGCTCAACGAAATAGTTGCCGCGCTGACAGGTCGTGGCGCTCTCTTGAGTCCAGAGCATCAGGTAATACTTTTCCAATTGCGTATTCCACGCATGGCATTGGCAATAGTAGTCGGAGGCGGGCTGGCAGTTGCCGGCGCGTCTTATCAGGCGTTGCTTCGCAATCCCTTAGCCGAGCCTTATGTGCTGGGAATTTCCAGTGGCGCAGCCGTGGGCGCGGTTCTCTCAATCATATTTTTTTCGTCAATAACAGCTTACAGCAGACCTCTGTTTGCATTTGCGGGAGCAGCGATCACGACCCTGATAGTTTATGGTCTCGGTCGCGGTAGAGCTGGTGAATCATCCGACAAACTTATCCTGGCCGGAGTGATAACGACATCATTTCTTTCCGCGGGATTAATCTTTTTGACGACGCTTGCGTCAAATTCGCAATTGCGCGGGATCACTTTTTGGTTATTGGGTGATTTATCTTTAGGTGGAAGCGGATTGCTGCCTGCGCTGAGTGTGGTTGTCCTGATTGCCATCATCGGTATCTATTCACAAAGTCGCAGTCTGAATCTGTTGATGGTTGGCGAGCGTGATGCGCTGGCGCTCGGTGTCGAAGTCGGCCGCGTTCGTTTTATCGTATTTGCGCTGGCGTCGCTGATTACGGGGATGGTTGTCGCAGTCGGAGGGTCGGTCGGCTACGTAGGTTTGATTGTCCCGCACATCATCAGGCTGGCATTCGGAACTGATTATCGACTGTTAATACCGTCAGCAATGCTTGGAGGAGCGATACTCGTGCTGGCAGCCGACACTGTAGCGCGAACCGCAATTGCGCCAAGAGAATTGCCAGTCGGAGCCGTGCTGGCATTGATCGGTGCTCCAATATTTCTTTATTTATTAAGACGAACGAACTAGCGACAATACATCAAGAGTTTGAAATGTCTTTCAATTCCGTTGATGGATCATCTAAACCTTGTTCAAGATAGCTTTCAGTTAATTTGCGATAGACCGGAGCGCTGACCTCAATTGCTTTCAGTGCTTCACCGCTCAATTGCTTTTTAACAACGGCCGGCGATCCCGCGGCCAGCGTTTTCGCAGGAATCGAGGCATTCATTGAAACAACACTCCCGGCGGCGATCATTGCCTGTTCGCCTACAACGGCAAGCTCCAGTACAACGGCGCCCATCCCGATTACGGCGCCGTTTTCGATGGTGCAGCCTTCCAGCAAAGCTCCGTGGCCGATGGTCACGTTGTCGCCAAGCAGCGTCTGATTCTCTTTCGAAGTATGCAACACAGCATTATCCTGAACACTCGTGTTGCGACCAATGACGATCTTGTTCTCGTCGGCGCGCAGAACCGCTCCGTACCAGATGCTGGACCCTTCGCCAATCTCTACGTCGCCGATTATCACTGCGGTCGGAGCCACAAAAGCCCCTTTGCCTATTCTGGGACGTTTTCCTTCGAATTCATAGATCATTCAAATCACCACACGTTCTGCAAGGGTCATAAGCGCAAAGGGTATTTATAATCCCTGCCGCGATAATTTTAAACTCTGTTAACGTAGTTTTGACTGCCTTTCACAAAGAGGATTTGGCTCCAATTATTTGTATATTCAAGACTTTATATTTCATTCGAATTTTGTTATAAAGGTTATTCCGTTAATTTAGCGCCTCTTGTCTGCGGGCGCTTTTAATTCCAACTCTCTATTCACTTAATCGGGCTCAATATGAGAATTCGGACAGGGGACATTATCTACGAGGGAACTAAGTCTGCAACTACTCGGCATCGTTACCTGGAGGTTTTTATGCGACGAATGATTGTAATGTTTTTGCTCTGTTGTTTTGGATTGATTTCAGTGGTTAGCGCTCAAAAAGATCTAAAATCCTGGACAACCTGGTCGGACAAGGATTGTGCAAAGATCCTCAGCAGCTCTGGCTGGTCACAAACACAGACGGATACGGACACAAGTCAGCTTCAATTCGGTCAAAGCAGCAAGGACAAGAATCCCATGAATTCCGGCTCGATGGGCAGTGGCTCGTCTGAAAGCGGAACTAACGCTGCTTCGAGCGTCAATTATCGCATCCGGTTTTTGTCAGCGCGACCTGTTCGTGAAGCTTTCATCCGTCAACTTATGATTAAACGAAATATTCAGCAATTGCCGGATAATTTGAAGCAATTTGCTGAAGGGCCTAGCGACGACTACATTGTGGTAGCGGTCTCTTTTGATTCGGGCGACCGTCGAGCTGTCGGACCGGCAACACAGGCATTTGGCTCTGCCACCATCGGAACTCTTCAAAACACGACGTATCTTGAACGCAAAGATGGAAAGCGTCTTTTTGTCGCGAAATACCAGTCCGACAATTCCCAGGGATTTGGTTACCAGTTCGTGTTTCCGCGTATGGTCGACGGCAAACCATTTATCTCTGCAGATACTGGATCGGTCAGGTTTTATGGCGAAATACCCAGCAATCCCAACCCAATCAAGCTTGACATGAGGTTCAAGGTTCAGGATATGATGGTGGACGGGAAGCTGGAGTATTAGTTTTTCGAGGAGTCGTCATACTCCCTCTGAATTGATGACAGGCGGTTCCAGTCGGGACCGCCTGAAAGATTAATAAAGATCGGCATTCAAATTGAAGTGCCGGCGTTTAGAGTTTCGCAGGTCGTTTCTTTTTTTGCCCAAATAATCGCGACGCACTCTCGAAAAACTAAATAAATATCCGGATGGACACGGTTGCGGTCGCCAGCGAGCGTGCGCTGCCGAATCGTCTCCATTGCCGTCCATCCACGAATATTTTTGAACTGGAGGAAATGATGAGAAGAATTGTCTGCATAACACTATTGATCTGTGGGTTAGTGGCCATCGTGGCCGGACAGAAAGAAAAGCAATGGACAGACTGGACAGAAAAGGACGTCAAGAAGATCCTGGATAATTCAGGATGGGGACAGGTTCAAAGCGAATCCAGCGGAGGCGGTCCGGCCGTGTCGATGAACGCCGATGTCAATAGTATGGGTTCGCGAGGAGGCGGTGGCGGCGCGAGCATGAACAGCCAACCTGACCGTCCGTCGGGGAGCGAGCGAAATGGCGGTGCGGGAAACACATCTGTCCAAGCGTCAAACGGCGGTCCATCAAGCATCGATTACCACATCAGGCTGTTGTCTGCTCTGCCAATTCGTCAGGCCATCATTCGAGACATCGTTCTGAAGCGAAACACTCCCGCAACTGATGCCCAGAAGGCATTCATCGATAATAAAATCTTCGATCAGTACACAGTTGTGTCCGTTTACGCTGACGGTCGAGGAGCTCAAGTCCTGAAAGGCCTCAAAGCAGACGACATCAAGGCCACAACTTATCTCGAACGTAAGGATGGCAAGCGATTGATGTTGCAGGAATACCAGCCACCCAATCCCAACGATACCCTCGGGGCAAAATTCTTCTTCGCTCGGACAGGCGATGACGGTCAGCCTTTCGTAACAAACGATGGTGGTGTTTTGAAATTCTATTCGGAAATCGCGCCTCCAGAGAGACCTGATCAGAAGTCCTCAAAGAAGCCGAACTCGTTGAAACTTACCGCAAAATTCAAGACATCAGACATGATGTTTGGAAATAAGATCGAATATTAATCGATTATCATTTCGTACGTATGGGAGAGGGGGCTTCTCGAAAAAGTCACCCTCTTTTCTCGCCAATAATCCACATAGCTGGAGCCGCCTAGCAACCCCCAACTAAACTGTGCCATCAATTATTCGGAACTTCTTACAAAATCTGGGTTCAATAACAGTAGAGTCTACTTGGTCTGCTTCAATTTTTTGAATTTCCTGGAGGAGTCGTGTTGAGAAAAACAGCAGTAATTCTGGCTCTGATAATACTAACTGTTGGTCTGGTTAATGCGCAGAAAGCTCCCAAAGATTGGGCCGAATGGTCGGATAAAGATGTTAAAAAGGTTCTCGATAACTCCGGCTGGGGACAGGTTCAAACCGATACAGTTACCTCAGAGCTGTTTTTCAAACAGGCGAACCGCAGAGTTGCCCGTACGTCCGAGGACGCAAACAACCAAGCGCCTTCCATCAGCTATCACATAAGGTTTATGTCGGCGAAACCGGTTCGCGAGGCGCTAGTGCGAAAAATTATGATAGATCAGAAAGTCGGTCTGACCGACCCATTAAAAGCATTTATTAATCGACCGACCGATCAGTGGATTGTCGTGGCCGTCGCATTTGATTCTGCCACGGGGCGCATTCTAGGTCCGGCCGTCCAGGCCTTTAACAGCGCTAATCTTGGCGTACTCAGGAACAATGTTTATCTCGAGCGCGGGGACGGCAAGCGAATATTTATAGAGCAATACCATATACCCGGCGCCGAAGGTTTTGGCGCTCAGTTCACCTTCCCCCGAATGGTCGATGGCAAACCATTTATTACGGCTGATTCAGGCACTGTGCGTTTTCACGCCGAGATTCCTTCCGACGACGTGCCGGATCCGAATTCAACAGGTTCAACTGGAACAACGAACGTCCTTAAACTAGACATGAAGTTTAAAGTCGCTGAGATGATGTACGACGGTAAGCTGGAATACTAAGTTAAATCGCCACCCGTTTTAGCGGGTACAGGTTGGTGTCTCAATCAACCTGTACCTGCGGGGATTGCACCGGTTTGCTCACGCGATAAACCGGGAAATCTTTTTGCGGACCTACAGCAGAATCGAAGAAATTCCATTCCACCAATCCGTCATCGCTTTCAGGTTCCAGCAAATAGAATACGAGCCTTCCCAGCGGCTGCGCCATTGAGACAACATATGATCCGGCAGGAAACGTTTCTACGCGCGTTTCCTTGTGAACCTTCAGTGTTGTTTCGTTATGCTTTTGAAATGGCCGCGCTGCGTGCGCAACATCATCAACGACATACGCATCGACTGACAGGGTCGTGTCGCTTTGCAGCCGCGTTACGGCTATTCCGTGATCGCGAAGCTTGTCGATTATCGCTTTCTGGTCCGCTCGCAGTATATAAGCCGCGGGGATGGGTTCGGTGCGATCCGGTGCGAATTCGCCGTAATCGATCATTTTTACAGGATCAGCTTTCGAGGTCATCTTGAGACGACGCGAATTGGTCTCTTTGTCCACGGAGCCGACCAGAATATCGACCGGTTTACCTTTGTACGAAGCCGCCTTCTTGAATCGGACGCCGAGTACATCCGACGCCGAGGGGGATAAGCCTCGTTTTACTGAGTCAAGATCGGCCGCGTTTACCATCGATAAGATTTCGCCGCTATGGTCCGCGCTGTACTCCAGAATCGATCGAACGAAATTTTCGGTGACATCGATTCTGGTTTTGAAATCGGCGTAGGAATATGCCTCGCTCAGAATAGCTATCCTGTTTCGCAAGCCTACGTAGTTATTGCCGAATCGCGGACGGTTATCGAATGTGGACCAGCTTTTGGCGACTTCGTTATGCTCTCTGCCGCTGTCATCGGTGAAATTGCCATAGAAGTACATCCTGTAGTTGTATTTCTGAAGGACTGTCTTGGTAATATCTGGCAGCATTCTGTTGCGCGTGAAATCAAGAATTGCCTGATTTGTATTCGGGGTCAGCGCGGGGGAATAGGTCAGATGATAAGCGTGAAAAGAACCGTCGGTTGTGTGCAGATCGACGACAACGTGGGGGTCCCACCTGTTGAAGACGTTCATTATCAGTCCGTGGGCTTCCGGTGATTCCATCTTCATGTAATCGCGATTCAGGTCCAAACCCTGACTATTTTCGCGAACACCGACTTCATTCGGACCATTTTGTTCCTGGCGGTTGCGGGCATCGAACTTTTCATTTCCATCCGCGTTGTAGATCGGCGCAAATAATATAACGACTTTATCCAGTAGTTTTGCTGCCGGGCCTCCGGTTGCGATTTCGCGCATCAGATTCAGCACTGCTTCTTTACCTTCGACCTCGCCTGCGTG
Source organism: Blastocatellia bacterium (assembly GCA_035652355.1). GTDB lineage: Bacteria > Acidobacteriota > Blastocatellia > DASRDY01 > DASRDY01 > DASRDY01. The sequence goes on along the minus strand of DASRDY010000249.1, from coordinate 26,374 downwards.
AATGTTTGCCATTACGAATACCACCGGTTTTCCGGTTGCGCGTACATCTCTCGGTTGATGCACCGGAGGATTGCTGAAGATCACCAGCGGAAGTTTTCGCCCTTCAGAGGTTTGACCGAAGTATTCGACCGAAGCGAGCGGCGTCCTTTTCTGTACTTCATTTACGAAAGCGATGACTTCCTCGTAACGAGTCGTTTCCGTGAAGTTGGTGCGCTCAGCGCGAGATTCTAATGAATCGGATTTTTGTTGTGACATAGCGTTGTACGAAGCGACCAGGAACAGCAGTGTAGCCGCAAGGAACAGGTGACGTTTCACGTTCTCTCCTATATTTATGCCGGATTAGGATTCTTCGATAAAGAATGAGAGAACGATAGACTAGCCCAAATCAACTATGAGGCGCAATAAAGAATGCGCAATCGCGGCGATGTTGGGTCGTCGATCCAACGGCAGAGACATACCATCATAGGTGATCAATGGGGTGATCAGGGTGGTCCGGTTTTTTGTCAGAAGGCTTTTTGTATTCAGGAGTAAGGCGATGATATTCCGGACCGCACAGTTTTGTCGGCGACTCGCTGATCTTGAACGTTTGGGATTTCACGTGGACACAACTTTCCGTTGCTATCAGTCCAGTATCGACATCAATATCGAGCGTTACTGTGTCTTCGTGTGACGATGAGCTTGCCTCCGAACTCGCGGAATTGTTTGTTATCAGCGGATCATTTTCTGAGCTCGGGACACCAGGCGACAAATCGGGGTTTATCTGGTCACTGTCCGGTTTAGTTCCGTGCGTGCACTCCGCCATCGGTGCGGTTCCCGCGATGAATAGTTCCTTTATTTTCGTCGGACAGGCAGGAGTGGCCAGCATTCCGGTCTCAGGGTCAATCTCCACTTCATCAATCCCAGCAGGTCGCGAGAAATGGTCTGAGCCGAGATCGGGGCGAACCTTCAGGGCTTCCTTCATGAACTGACCCCATATCGGCAATGCCGATTCGGCTCCCGTCAAACCGAGGGGACGATTGTCGTCAAATCCAACCCATACCACGCAAATCAGGTTTGGCGTATATCCAGCAAACCATCCGTCACGAGTCTGGGAGGTCCCCGTCTTACCGGCGATTATCGACGGAATGTTGTAGGCTCGAACGCTTGCAGCCGTGCCGCTGACTGTGACTGAGTGCATCAGGTCGGTCATCAGGTACGCTACTGCAGGCGAAATGACTGAGCGACCATCGGCTTTGAAATCCATGCTTTCCTTATCAGCTCCGCCGTCCGCATATCGCAACGGCGTTGCGGACATCCGGGTGCCGCTATTAACGAATGTTGTGTATGCGCTGGCTATCTGCAGCGGCGTAGCCTCTGTCGCGCCGAGCGCGCTAGACGGATAAGGACGAGGTCGCGGCAGTCCCGCCTGCTCTGCCAGATCGGCGATTTTGTACATGCCCGTGTCTTGAGCCAATTTGACCGTTACGACGTTCAGCGAATGCGTCAACGCATATCTAACAGTTACTGATTTATTTGAGTAACCGCCTCCGTAATTTTCCGGAGTGTACTCTCTATTTCCATCATACGTTACCGTCGTGGGCGAATCAGATATCAGCGTTGCAGCAGTCGCACGACCAGTCGATAAAGCGGTCGCATACACGAACGGCTTGAATACAGAGCCAGGCTGGCGAAACGAACTGGTAGCGCGATTCAATTGCGATTTGTCGTAATCGCGTCCTCCGATCATCGCGACGACGTTCCCGGTGTGCGCGTCTATTGCCACCAATGCGGCCTGCAACGTTCCCTGCGGAACATGCTGCTTAACGAAAACCTGGTCCAGCTTTGCCAGTTGCGACTGAACCGCATCGTGAGCAATCTTTTGCAACTGAGGATCGAGCGTCGTGTACATTGCGGTATTGCGCGACAGATCTTCATCACCATGTTGACCTAAATACTGCTGGACGTAGTCGATGAAGTAAGCCTCATCGCCCGATTCCGCACTGCGGCGATAAGGTCGAACATTAAGTGGCGTGGCCTTGTATTCGGCTGCCTCTGACTCGCTGATGTAACCGGCATCAGCCATCTTGTCTAGCACTTCGTTGCGGCGCGCTGTTGCCTGTTCCAAATTGCGATAGGGCGAGTAACGATTCGGTCCGCGCACCATACCCGCGAGTAGTGCAGCTTCTGGCACGGTTAAACTCGACAAATCTTTTCCAAAATAGACATCGGCTGCCTGCCCAAAACCGTGAATCGAGAATGTCGAGCTTTGCCCTAGGTAAACTTCATTGCTATAGAGCGTCAGTATCTGTTCTTTGGTCAGACGCAATTCCAATATCAAAGCGAATGCGGCTTCCTGCAGTTTTCGTTTGTATGTGCGCTCGTTGGTGAGGAATGTGTTCTTTACCAATTGCTGAGTTATCGTCGATCCGCCCTGGCTGATCTGACCATCATTCGCGTTTTGCCAGGCGGCGCGAATGATGCCTTGCACATCGATTCCTCTATGCTGAAAGAATCGCTGATCTTCGATTGCGGTGATTGCCTGGATCAGTTGCGGCGGAAGTTCGTCGTAGGTTACAAGACGGCGCTCTCTGCGGTCATTATCGTAGAGCGTCGTTAACAGTTGCGGAGCAAGGAAACAGGAATTTAGATGGTGATTCGTGTCTAAATCAATAATATCGCTGATCTGATTATTGCGAAAAGTTATAGCTACCCCCGAAGCTGATGAATTCGAATCATCACCATTTGGCATAATTCGGATGACGTTCCCATCCAGAGAGTACGAGCCGTGGTGACCGCCTTTGGCTGAGTTGTCATCAACATAATCTGCTCGTTTTAAATAGTTAACGACGTCCGACTGATTTACCTGTGCGCCTTTGACAATCGTACGCGGCGCCGAATACATACCAGAAGAGTTATCGAAAAATTTTCCTTTAAGTCGCAGATCAATAATTGCTGAATATTTGAAATAAACCTGCGCGGCCAGCGCGATCATCAATGCGGCTGCAATAAACAGTAGTGTACAAACCGGCCAACAGAAAATCCGTTTCAGTCGGGCGTTGACTCTGGCATCTATGCGACGGATAAACGCTATTGGACCGGATCGGCGCGGTTTTGGTCTGGTAAGGCTGTGCCCTGGAAAAGGAACGAACAAGTTTTTTTGACGAGTTACCATACTGGCCCCTCTACTCTGCACGTACGCGGTTTATTCAGAGAGCGAGGGTGCAAGCGTTATGCCAGCAATCGTGTCACGGGCTTCAGTCAGCGCAAAGTCTCGACCGACCACGTTCATGATCGGAATGTCGCTCGTGACAATATCAGTCTTATGTTGTTAACCCTGAGAGCCCGATGTCTTGCGCGGATAAGTCCATGCCAGGATTTAGACGATCTTTTTCGGTCCATCGGGTCCTGGTTCACGAACAGGGGGCTTGTCGGGTCGAGTTGGATCAGGCGGGTTTTCAGGCGGCTCTTCAATGGGTCTGGGCTGGTCGATATCGTCGGTAGGAGGAACAGGAATATCTGACGGTGTGTCCGAAATGTCGTCCGGAATTGTTGTCTGATGACTTGAAAAGTTAGTTCTCATGTCGACAGATACTCCTGTTTGCCCTTATATCAATCTGAATTATCCCGTGATGTCCGGTTACTTGGTGTTTACGCTCTTAACACCGTTGACGCTTCGTGCGATCTCAGCAGCTCGCTTGAGATCGGGATGCGTTCCTTTTTTGGCCGTAAGAGTCGCAACGCCATCCTTTACGTCGACATTAATGTCGTTGGCCGTCACGTTCTTATCTGACGAAAGTTTTGCTTTGACCTGGCTTTCCAGAGTCGAATCACTCGTGTTGCTATTGGTTCCGTATCCGGACGAATTGTCCGGGCTTGCTTTCGAATTATCAGAATTTGATGGTTGGTTCTCACCGGTCTTGGCGGTACTGTCGACCTCCAGTTTATCATCAACTCGTTTGACGCCTTCTGTTCCTCGCGCGATTTGTACGACTCGCATGCGTTCCGCTTCCGTGTTGACAGTGCCGGATACGGTGACAACCCCGTTGTCGGTGTCGACGCTAATATCCCTTCCGTTTAGAGTGGTGTCTTTTGCCAACTCTGATTTAATGTTGTTCGTCGTCGTGCTGTCTGCAGAGTTCCCTTTGCAACCGACAAAGAACAACCCCAGCGTCAGGGTTAATACAACTCCGATTAATAATCGCATATTTCCTCCCTTTGTTTTGACCACAACAATGGGGTCGCTGCCAGACTGCATTGCTGTGTGTTTCCTGTAAGGCGAAAGGCAACGTCTATGCCAGCATTCACGCGCGAAGATTTTGATTCCGCGGGCGAATACGCGATCGTCCTGATTCTTATTCATACAAGCGCAAAGATCGGCTGTACGCATTTCACTGAAAACAAGAGCAAGCGTGCTTGCCTGGACTCTGGTAAGTAAACCCATTTGCGGGTTATCGCATTTGCCTATGATAAACAGAGGGTAAACGCGGCGGTTTTGATCTTCGATTCTCTTTTTAAAATGCCCCAAATCCCGCTCTGGCACAGGGTTTGAGTTATACAGGGTGACAGTTAATTGAGAACTGTAAACCTGACTTAGGTGTGAACTACTCGCATGCGCGATATTAAGCAATGCTTTTAAACAACGGCGTGACGTAGAGTTTCACTTTTCAGGTACAAAGAGAGAGAGGCAGGATCTCGGTCTTGCCTCTCTCTTTCGTAACATTGGGAGGAAAGAGGAGGGGTCTTATGCTTTGGACAATCTTCGTTATTCTTTTGGTGCTGTGGCTGCTCGGACTCGTAAGTGGATACGCCCTTGGGGGTTTCATTCACCTGCTGCTGGTGCTGGCTGTCGTCGCCCTGATTTTCCAACTTATATCAGGCCGCAGAACAGTCATATAGCATAACGCGGGTCATACAACTCATCCCGCATTTGAGCGAAGCAGTAGAGGGCAACAATTAAATAAGAAATCTTTCAAAACGGTCTGCGAACCTCGCAGGCCATTTTATTGCAATCATACCGATTTCAGTCCTGCTAAAAATCTCAGTCAGAACGATTAAATCCATCACCGGTTAACCAAATTATTGTACCTATCTTCCTAAAATTAAACGCACTAAGGACATTTGCTTAGCGTCTGGGACAGACACATTTAGATTGGGCCGTGATGGGAAAGTGTACACTTAATCTGTTGAATGAGTGCCTTAATTCCCCGACTGGCCGGCCAGTTATTCTGCAAACTACGCTGGCCGCATCACATGTTTGAATCCCAGATGATTTGAAGCTTATATCGGACCATTGGATAATTCACAGGTACATAAATTGCCTTAAGCACTGGCACAACGGCTTATAAGATTATTTCCCCGCCTCCCCGGTTTTGAAACTCCCACCAACTCACACTTAACGAAGGAGGAAAAAGAGATGTCGCGGCCAGTTCTAAGAATGGGTAATACCCTGTTCAGCATCTCTATAATATCCACCTATCTCCTTATTTGCAGTTTAGCCAGTGCTCAGCAGCTCAACACCGGAAAAACAGACGACTCAGTTAAGTTGCGCGTGAACATGATTAACCTCAACGTTTCCGTCATTGATCCTGATGGGAAATTCGTTAGAGGATTATCGAAAGAAAATTTTGAGGTTTTCGAAGATAAGACGCAGCAGAGTATAAATCTCTTTGCGTTTGAAGACCTGCCGATAAGTATCGGCTTTATCTTTGACGTATCGGGAAGTATGACGGGCAAAGCGGCCAGGGCTCGCGATGCGTTGCGCGAATTCGTCAACATCTGTCATCCCGACGACGAAATGTTTTTAATAGGATTCAACACTACGGCAAAGCTGCTGGTTGATAATACAAAAAATGATTCAGAGGTCATCAACAGCGTGACCATGATGCCGACGGCCGGCAACACGGCCCTGTACGATGCCGTTTATATGGGTGTCGAGAAACTGAAACAGTCCCGTTACAATCGCAAAGTCCTATTGATCATCAGCGACGGCCAGGACAATAATTCTCGTTATACAGAGAAAGAGATAAAGGACCTGGTCAAGGAATCAGATGTCGAGATATTCAGTATCGGAACGACGGCCATCTGGCAGCAGATCAGTTTGGACGATTATTACGGAATGGAAGTTCTGGATAACCTGGGTACAATGACCGGAGGAACCGCGTACTTTCCACGGGACTTTAATGAAATGGCCAGAGTGTGTCACAACATTGGCGCCGAGCTTCGGAATCAGTACAGCATCGGCTACGTTCCGACCAATGCCAAATTTGACGGAAAGTGGAGAAAGCTGAAGGTCAGAATAAAAGGCGTGAAAGACAGCGGCTTTTACGTACTGAGGACACGTAACGGCTATTACGCTCGCCAGTAGTCGTGAAATTAATTTAAAATTAAATGCATACAAAGCCTGCCTTTCCTGGCGGGCTTTCTTAATTACACATCCATCTTGTTATTTTCAGCGTATAAGAAACGACTGTCGATTGGAGAATGGAACCGTCTTTGCATCTATGAAAGCGGGAATTGTTTAGCAGAGACGCACAAAAGAATTCTCCGATCCAAGGATGGATCTGGTTGTTTTCAGGGAAAGAAAATGAAAAGAGGAAAGCAAAGAAGCCTGGCAAAAGAGATATTAAGACAACTGGCAATATTGGCTCTGATAGTTGTCGGGATCGTAGGCAGTTCGTTGCCGGTCGCTCTATTGTACCAATCGGCCGAAGCGCAAACGGTGAACAAAAACGCGGACAGTGTCGTCACGGCCAGCGATTCTCAACGATCATTAGATTCAACAAACACAACTAATGAGACTGCAACAACGAACGTGAACGAAAATGTGGCCTATAAAGCAGAGGCTGCAGGCAGTGCAAAGATGGTTAAGAATGCGGTTCGACGCAATTAATTGGGAGAGGGATCAGAGGTAAGGGTTCTTACCTCTGAGTCCCGATATAGATTTTCAATTCACCGCAGGCTCTAGAAAGCTCATCCGAGTTCGGCAACCCACCTCGCGCACCGACTTTGGCGCAATTTAATGCTGCAATAAGATTCGCAATCTGCAATGTCTCTTCAACGCTGTACCCCTGTAACAGCCCATAATCAAACCCGCCGTGAAATGCATCTCCTGCCCCGGTAGTATCTTTAACCCCGAAGTTCGTAAAGGCCGGTGAGTGAATGAACTCTCCTTTGTGAAAAGCCAGCGCGCCTTCGCCACCGAGAGTCATTGTTACGAAGGGAATGTCATATCTTTCTTTCAGCGTTTTCAGCGCTGTCTGTCGGTCATTGATACCAGTCATTGCCTCCGGAAATTCCGACGACGCCACAAGGAAATCGATCAGCGGCAATAATCTCTCCACTCCAGGATAAGGAGTGTCCAGGTCGATTACCACTGGGACGCCGGCTTGTTTCGCCCACTGCGCCGCGCAGATAGCGCCCTCGGTATCGCAACCGTCAAGGTGAAGGAGTCGTCCTGACGTAATGTGATCCTGGTTGAGCTCGTTCGGATTTACCGTTAGTCGAGGATCGCGGTACCAAAATATCGTTCGCTCGCCGGAAACCTGATCTATCACTATCAGACCAAGCTGGGTGGTTGCGCCATCTACTTTAATAACGTGCGCGCAATCGACGCCTTCCGCCACCAAAGAATCAATCTGCATGTCGCCAGATGGCTCAGCACCAACTTTACCGGCGTAGCTTGTTTTAAAACCTAATCGTGAAAGCGCGACCATTGCAGTGGCAACCTGGCCGCCAACCGACAGTCTATGGTCAGAGAGAAGAACTTTGGATCCGAGGGGTGGGTAGACCGGAGTGATCGCAAGATGATCGACGGCGTTCAGTCCAAAGCCGACGATATCGAGCGGTTTATTGGATGGTAGTCTGATGCCAAATTCCATTGGCGGATTATAGCGAAGCCTTTTGGAGAGGGCTTGATTAGCGCTCTCCAAAAGCTGACGAACTATTCACCATTGGCCTTCGAAGGCTTGCCGCCACCATTGGTCAATAGTCTGACTTCGACACGCCGATTCTGCGCGCGTCCTGTTCGACTGTTGTTTCCGGCCACAGGCTTGTCTTCGCCCAGTCCAATCATTCGGACGCGGTAAAGCGGAATATTGTAATGTTCAACCAGGTAGGTCTGCACTGCGTCCGCGCGTCTTTGCGACAAAGCACGGTTGGCATTCGCACTGCCCGTCGAATCGGTGAATCCCTGAACTTCCAGCACATAGCCCTTCTGACTTGTTAAACCTGCAGCTAACGCATCCAGATCGGCCGTTCCTTTAGGATCCAGCTTGGCGCTTCCAACCTTAAAGTTGATTGTAACCGTTCTGCTCAGGGCATAATTCTCGACATTCTCCGCGCGCTCTGCAACCACATCGACCTTCTGTTCGACCTTTGTTGCGTGCTCATCCGCCTGTGCCGCGTGCTCATCGGCGCGAGCCGCGCGTTGTGACGCCTGTTGCGCTTCGGCATTGGCGCGTTCGGCGGTCTTATTGACTTCTTCGATACGGCCCGACAGTCGCGCATCCAAATCTTTGAGTTCCTGCGAAGTTCGCCGAGATGTCTCTTCCAGTTCTCCGACCCGACCTTCAACCGGCGTTAAACGAGTATCAACCGTTTTGCGCACGTACTTTTTGGTAGCGCACGCCGACCCTAGCATTAGCAACAGTGCCAGTCCTGCGATGACTGGGGCAATTCTCCTCATAAATCCTCCGAGTTTTATTTCCGAAATTATTAACGAATCCTAAGACCAACGGGAAATGAGCCAGTGCTTAAGATTACTTATCGGCTTTAGACCGTTGCCCACCAGTGGCTATCATAACACAACTAATTGTTACGATTCCGATTGAGGTCCGAACATTATGGGTAATCTGGTGTATTTTAGCTGGTTCGAGCGCAGATTCGTCGTTCTTGTAAGGCCGAGGCTGCTCGAATACACTCATGAATATGACGTTGACGGAAAAACTGGATACGCTGCCCAGCAGTCCAGGTTGTTATATATACAAAGACGCCACAGGCAAGATAATTTACGTTGGCAAAGCCAAGATCCTGCGCCACCGTGTGCGCCAGTATTTCCAGAATTCACGGAATCTGGATATTAAAACTAACGAGCTGGTCTCGAGAATCGCCGACCTGGAATATATCGTCACCGACAATGAGGTCGAGGCGCTCGTCCTTGAAAGTAATCTGATCAAACGCCACAAACCTCGTTTTAACGTCATTCTGAAAGACGATAAACAGTATCCACATATCCGGTTATCAGTAAACGAGCCATTTCCACGGGCCATGATCGCTCGCCGAATCAACAACGATGGCGCTCTATATTTCGGGCCGTATCTGCCGGCGTCGCTGGCCCGAGAAACGCTCAGACTGATAAACAAGCTCTTTCAATTGCGAACTTGCGAGATAGAGATTGACGGTAAACGGGAACGTCCGTGTCTGGAATACCACATTAAACGCTGTCTTGGTCCTTGTGTTAAAGACCTGTGCGACCCTGCTGATTACAAGGAAGCAGTGCGTGACGTCCGGCTGTTTTTGGAAGGCAAGAACAAAGATCTGATCAAAAGCCTGGAAGAGAGGATGCTGGAAGCGTCGGACGAGATGCGGTTTGAGCTCGCCGCGCGCTATCGCGACCAGATACGGACGGTGCAACGCCTGAGCGAGCAGCAAAAGATGCTCCAGGTTCACAGTTTCGACATAGACATTTTTGGTTATTACCGAAACGGTCCGCAACTGGCTCTTCAGCTCTTCACAATGCGCGAAGGCAAGATCATCGGCAAACGCGAGTTTTATTGGGAAGACATCAAAGATCCATTCGATCCGCGCGAATTCCTGAGCGAAGCGATCAGCCAGTACTACACGATCGGCAATTACGTCCCCAACGAAGTGCACGTGCCGGTCGAGATTAACGACGGCGAAACTCTTTCCGAATACTTGACGGAAAAACGCGGCCGCCGTGTTCGCATAGTGACTCCGCAAAGAGGTCAAAAGCGTGAACTGATCGACCTGGTTGAAAAGAACGCAAAGATTAATTTCGACCAGCGATTCCGGACTCTGCAACCGGATATGCAGAAGGTTCTGGAAGAGTTGCAGGACACGCTGGACCTGCCGGAATTTCCCGCCAGGATCGAATCATTCGATATCTCGCACATTCAGGGATCCGAAAACGTCGCATCGATGGTCGTCTGCGACAATGGCGTAATGAACAAGAAAGAATATCGAAAATTCATTATACGTTCCGTCGAAGGCGCCGATGACTTCAAGTCAATGTATGAAGCAGTCTCCCGCCGCTACTCTCGTCTGTTACGAGAGGGCAGACAGTTACCCAATCTTGTTCTGATAGATGGAGGCGTCGGCCAATTGCACGCAGCGGCCAAGGCGATGGCCGATGTGGGACTGGAAGCTTTGCCAATGGTCGCCATCGCAAAAAAAGAAGAGCTGCTCTTCGTAAAAGGGCGCGAGCACGATCCGATCTACCTCGATCGACATTCTCCAGTGTTACATTTGTTCCAGATGGTTCGCGACGAGACTCATCGTTTTGCCGTGACATTTCATCGACAGCGGAGAACCGCGCGAGACTTACGTTCACAGCTTACCGAGATTCCCGGCGTAGGCGAGAAGTTGAGGGCTCGATTACTTAGCAATTTCGGTAGTTTGAAGCGTGTTAGCGAGGCAAGCGAAGCCGAATTGATTCCGTTTGTCGGCCCAAAGCAGGCCCGACGAATTGTCGAGCACTTTCAGTCATTATCGCAGGAGAAGGTGGATGTTATCGAGGTCTGAGCTTATTAGGAACGTAGGAGCTCAGGTTCGGCCTTGAAAGTAAGTCGGTCGTTAATACATTCGATGACTTTAACTGCACATCGGTAGATTTCAGCTGACCTATCGCGTCAAGTCCTTTACGACCAGTATAGCTGTAAATGATAAGTAACTCAGGCCGAACGAGGGACGGGAATATGGCGCAAACTGCATTCAGTTTGCGCCCCCCGTTAGAGCAAGAACCGTTATTTGTGCAAAGCAAAGAACTGATTGAACGGGTTATCTATTTGTAGTTTGGTGAAGTCGCTAAAGCCCGCGCCTTTTGCAAGTTCCCGAGCTTTGCTTTCGCCCATCACTGTTCCCAGTCCCTCGCCGCCGTGCGCCAGGCTGACCGTCATACAGTGCAGTGGGCTGATGTTATGGAATAATCTTCCGACCAATCCAATGTTCTCTTCCAGCTTGTCTGAACAGTTTGGCTCAGTCCAGAGATAAACACCCTCATTACTGAGGGCATTTCGGATTGCGGTCAATGCTCCACGAGGATTGACCATATCGTGAATGCAGTCGAATGTGCAGATCAGGTCGTATTTAGGCTCGGACGGAATGCTGTCGGCTGAAAGTTGAATGAATTTTACGCGGTCCGAAAGACCGGCTTCGGCGGCGTTATTTCGGGCATGCTCAATGGACGCTGCATCGTTATCGATGCCGGTGAATTTCGAATTCGGAAATGCCTTTGCCATCTGAATCAGCGCCTGTCCCGCACCGCAACCGACATCCGCCACGCTGATTCCTGCGTTTAGTTTTTCGATCAGGCCTGGAACTGTCGGCAACCAGTGACTGGTAAGGAAATTGACGTATCCCGGTCGGAAAAACCGCTCGATTCCATCAATGACATCCTCACCCATATCAGAATATTTGACTCCTCCGCCGTTTTTAAATGCCTCCATTATTTTGGCTGTATAACTTGTTGTTGGTGTAATCAACTGCAATCCGCCGCCGACGAAAAACGGGCTGTTCTCGTTCACCAGGACTTCTGCCTGCTCTGGCGTTAACATAAATCGCTGGGTAGCAGGATCATAATCTACATATTGGGCCGTAGTCATTGCCCGCAGCCATTCACGAACATAACGCTCGTTTAAGTTGGTCTTATCGGCGAGTTCCTGACTGGTCAATGGACCTGCTCCGTCCATCGCGCGAAAGATCCCCAGTTTGTCACCGATGTGTCCAAGTGCGGTCGTCAACGCGCCGCCCATATCGGCGATTGCGCGATGTGCCATATCCTCCACTTGTTTTTGATTGATCGTCTTGGCGCTAGCGCTCATAAAAACCTCCTCATGTGTGATTAAGTTCAATTAACCGAGCGGCCAGTTCTCGGGGAAATCGGATTCGAGCCAGAATTGAGAAGATAGACCGGTCGGATTTAACTCACGAAATTAGTCCGGACATAGATACTATCACTCTCATCTGTGGCCTTCAATAATCGGTTTTGGCAGGTCTTGTTAGTTGCGCAATTCTGGTCAGTTATGGGAACAACATTTGAGGGCGTTTAATTGTTCTTCAGTCGGTTCTGCGCAACAGAACCATGATTCCGTTAAACGCGGCGGGCGCTCTGTCGCAAGAGGAAGGATCCGTCGAGATTGCGTGAACTTTGAACCGAGCATCTCTTCGACAACTTTCGCAACTTTGTAAAAGGTATCAGTAATATTCGAATTGGATTGTGCTGCCGCCTCTACAACGTGATTAACGGATCTGTGAAGAGCATCCATTTTCGGGTCAGGATGATTCCATCGATAGCTAAACGCAGCCTGATCGAGTTCGCCTAGCCAGGGCTCATTTAAATTATTTTCAAGTATCAAAGAAGCAGGCGGAATCAACAATCGGATTGCGTACTGAACGGGATCGACGTGCTCGATTAAAGAATGCTCCTCAATGAATTTGAGCATCTCCACGTAATCGTTAAACGTTGTCCATGGTGTAAAAGCTACAAACGACGGTCGCAAAGTTATGCCAGCGTCGCGAGTGATCTTCAAAGCCTCAACAATGTCAGTTCTTGTGTGTCCTTTAACGAGGCGGGCCAACACCTCGTCGCTGACAGATTCGAGTGCAGAAACAATAAAGATGCAGCCACTTCGACCCATCTCTTTCACTATGTCCGGGTATTTTAGAATGTGCTCGACCTTTGCGGTGAAATCAAACGTCAACTGCGGGAACTGGCTGTGCATCTCTTCAATGATTCGCATCGAATGGTTAGGCCCGTTTAAAAAATCCGGATCGCCGAACGTGATGTGGCTGGCGCCAGCTTCGACCAGAGTTCTGATGTCGTCGATTACAACCTGTTTAGGTACAACAAAGAATCGCCCTTCATAAACAGGTGGAATTGGGCAGTGCGTGCACAGGTGAAGACAACCACGGCTTGCCTCAACATAACCTGCCAATCCAAGCTTCCCTTTGTATTCAAGCCTTGCATACTTATCTATTGTCGGAAGCGATGAGCGATCCGGCAGAGCAAAATTCAGGCGCACCAATTGCGGCGCAGCTTGGTGATGTTTGCTGGTGATGTTATTTAGCTCGGCAATGTTTTTGCCGCATTCGATGGCTTCTGCCAAATTAACCAATGAAGCTTCGAATTCACCACCGATAATCGAATCCGCAACATGTTGAAGCAGATATTCTGAATTCAGCGATGCGTAAAGCCCAAAGAAACAGATATGGCAGCCTGGATTTATTCCACGTATGCGCTCGGCCAGTTTTATGCCAAGTCTTAACGCGGTGTGCATAGGGACAGATATGCAAATTAGATTAGCTTGTTTAATTCTTGTTTCGCTGATACCGTCGATCGCGTAATCCAAAGCGGCGGGACTGTAACCGGCTTGTCTCAGAAATCCCGACGGCGAAGCGATTCCAATCGGTTGATGACCTAACTCATAGCACGAGATTAAAAGTATCGCTCCCGAATAACTCAGGTTTTTCGCGCTTGTCGATCGATGATCATTAGTGCTGTTTGCCACCATACAATATGGAAAAGTAGAGGAACCGCCGTTTGCAAGCAATAGATGATGCCGGAGAATTTAGCTGCGGATGACGCGGATTGAACGGATTAACGCCAATCAAGTCAGCGAAGATTCGTTTAATCCGCGTCATCCGCGGTTAAATTTGTTTTCTTATGGTGTGGCTGTCATTTTAAATACTGGGCCTTCGTTGTCGGGGATAGCGGATATTTAGGCTCGATATCCACAGGAACGTCTGACAATTTATCCAAAGCCTTCTGCAATTGTGGTCGAACTACGCCGTATTTATCAAGCATAGCCTTCGCGTTTTCGTAAGAACCTTGAGCTTCCAGTGTTAGAAGATCATGAGTGAGCTTGCGAACAGCATCTTTGATCTTTGTCGGTTCTATACTGTAAGTGCCCGTGGATTCGTTGTATTTGATAGCGCCCTCGTCTGTCAGGTAGTTGAACTGCATTGCTACGCCTTTTCCGTGCGCTTCAGTAATACCGAACCGAACGGATCGAAACGCGCTGGCCAGATAAGTCGTATATAAAACCTTCTCCATCTGTTTATCGACCGATCCTTTGTCTATCAAATATTGCAGAGCCCACAATCCTGTGATGTCTGCCTTTGCCTCTTCGATTGCCGAGTAGAGCTCTTTCAATTGTTGACGGACAGTAGTGTCCTGACCGTTGACTTTGATGTTGTGCGGCCCGAGACCATGCATCAACTCGTGCGCGAGTATGTGAGTAAAGAATGCATCAAAAGACAGATCACCCTGTTGGGATGAATCCAGCACAACTTTCGAGATCGGAATCAACGTCTTGTTGAATTTTGCCTCCTGAACGTTTTTTAGCATGACCCGCTTTGTGCCTTTTTCTTTGACAACCCGTTCGTCATTAGGAAGATTGAAGGCTGCGGTTTGGACTCCGCGATTGCCATCGCCGCCGGCAAAGACTTCATCGACGACGCGGATCGGGGCGGAAGCGCCCAGTTTTGGATTTTTGTATTGATCGTCGATTGGCAGATTGTTCTCCAGGTCCTGCAAATAGGTGCTGAATTTCGCCAGCTTTGCCGATTCGGCGTCATCGCGCAATGTTACGTAGGTTTCAAAGGACGCTTTATAATTAAACAATTCGTCTTCGTAGACTTCGTAGGGACCTATGGTTATATCGATCGGGGAATCCAGATCCATCCACGCCACGTCGCTGGCATAATAGTCGTTTGATTCAAAGGCATCGGCGCGCTTATTCAAGAAGTTTTTCAGCGTAGCGTTGGTCGTCAGATTCGCCGCATCGCGCAGCAACTGTGACGCAGGTTGCAGGAATTCCTTGTATTCTTCGCTATACGGAACTGTTTTCAGCCTGCCATCGGGACCGCGACGAATTGTGTAAAAGAAACCGGTTGCCTTAGCTTTCTCGTCGGGAGAGAGACTTGCCACCCAGGTGTTGAATTCATCTTTGGTAATGTTATCCGGATAGAATCCTGCCTGAGGCGGCTTTTCCGCGGGCACGCCAGGAATAAAAGGCTGGTTTTTATCCAGCCGATCCCAGGGACCAGCATTGATTTGGAAATAATGAAACTGCTGGACACCTGCCGGGCTGGTATCTGCTTTGAGCTTTCCAAGTAAAGCCACATTGCCGCTCCAGACCTGTCGCAAAAAGATATCATCCATCAACTGCGATGCCTGGATCAGTTTATCGATTGCCTGGCGATCCCCATCTGAAAGATGAGAAACATCGGCCGTGATATCGGTTGGCGCGAATCGCGCGATCTTCTTTTCCAAATCTGAACCTCCCGCCGAGTTAGTCGGCGCCTCATTTTTCGGGGTCTCGCAATTAAAGAGTAAACATCCTAAGGCAACTACAAGAAACAATCTGATCAGTGGTCTCATAGGCTAACATTCCTTTTATTCCGGCGCGCAGGCCTAGATATTTCGCAACAATATATATCACTAAATATGCGAAGAATTGATGGGAATTCATTGGCGAGAGGGTTCGAGAGCTATGTAGAACTTTGGCAACTTCAGGCAGCGGACTTACAGAACATCGCGACGCGTCACGTGCCAGCAACCAATGAAGGTTACCAGAAGGCCACCGGCAATGCCCAAAATCAAGGCGATCACCTGGCGCTCGGCGGTGTTTACGTTTAGCGGCAACAGCCAGGGGTAATACTTTCCAAATGACGCGCCTGATGCGAACAGAGTAAAGAAGGTTCCTACGACTCCAACACCGATTGCCAGCGCGAAACTGGACCAGCGCATACTGACCCACGTATGTATCGCAATTATAAACAGCGCGGCCAGATAAATTAGTAATAGCGTCTTTGATAAGCTTTGCCACGGAATTGGCGCTTTTATGATTTTCGCTGGCTTCAGCAACTCCAGCAGGATACCGGAAAGAATTGTACCGCCGCCCAGGACCACAGAGCTGAGCGCGACAAGTGAAAGAGCAGTTATTGTCTTCGCAGCGTACACAGCCCACCCTGAAATCGGCAGCGAGTATATGTGTTTCCAGCTCCTTGCATTGTGCTCAATCCCGTTCATTAATGCCGTTTCCAGAGTGATAAACAGCGGCAGCATAAAAACCGCCCAGACGCCCGCACTGGCACTAACCAGACCTTTCCAGACTTCGAAAGGCTGCGTCACCAGGGTTGCGCTATTAAGGGCAACGATGAATGCAAATACAACAATAACCATCGGCGCGCACAGAACCATCCACAAGGCCAAAGTTCGTTTGAGTTTCAATGCCTCTGCCGCCAGTGTTCGCAGCAACATCCCCATGTCACGCTCCTACGCAGCCCCATCTTGTGTCATTTCAAGAAAGATCTCTTCAAGAGAAGGACGTTTGATGCTCAGGTGAAAAACATCGAAATTATTTTTTACCAGTAGATGGTTGATCGCGCTTGCCTGTTCGTTGCTGCTGACAGGCAACTCCAATACTCCGTTAGCTTTTTGGC
Source organism: Blastocatellia bacterium (assembly GCA_035652355.1). Classification (GTDB taxonomy): domain Bacteria; phylum Acidobacteriota; class Blastocatellia; order DASRDY01; family DASRDY01; genus DASRDY01. Next base: position 9,715 of record DASRDY010000249.1, on the reverse strand, counting down.
GTACGACCCAGCCCGACCTGGATAACATTTTGTCGGCTTCATTCGGCATTGTAACCCCAAGGCTCAGAGATTCCTGCCGCTGTAGCTGGAGGGACGATAGTGGACCCTGAAAAAGAAGCTTGCCCCTGTTTATAATCCCCACATGAGTTGCCATCTGTTCGACCTCACTGAGGAGATGGCTTGAGACAAACACGGTGATTCCGTATTCCTTCGGCAGTCGAATTATCAGATCGCGAACTTCGTGAATACCGGCCGGGTCCAGTCCATTCGTTGGCTCGTCCAGAATCATCAACTCCGGGTTAGTCATTAGAGCAAGAGCAAGCCCTAATCGCTGGCGCATTCCCAGTGAATATTGGCCAACCTTTCGCGACGCATCTTTTTCCAGCTTTACAATTTCCAATACGTAATCTATCCGATCCTTGCGCTCGCCAGTCAGACGGCGTGTTACTTCAAGGTTTTCCCGACCTGTCAGATGATTGTAAAGAGACGGAGTTTCGACCAGGGAACCGATCTTTTTCAATAGTTCTATGCGATTGCGCCTCAGAGGTTTGCCCAGCAAATGTACATCGCCTCTGTCAGGCCTGATTAAACCCAGCAGGATTCGGGTTGTGGTCGTTTTACCCGCTCCGTTTGGTCCCAGGAAAGCATAGATACTGCCGGACGGGACATCCAAACTTACCTGATTCACCGCCAGAACCTGGCGAAAACGCCTTGTTAGATCATATGTTTGAATGGCAGAGCTCATTGCGGACATAATCGGCGAAATCGTATTACTGTATTAATGCAGTAATACAGTTAGCTCAATGACCGTGAACTGTCAAGAAAATTTTGTCGGTCAAAGTTGATCAGGAAGGAAGACCAATTCGTTTAATCAGTTCTTTGTACCGTGGATCAGAACGCAGATAGTCAAAGCGGTAATCGAAGATCAGTGTCGAAATCACGATAGACTTATCTTCGTAGGCAGTCTGCAGCCATTTAAATGTTTGATCTTTGTCTCCAAGAAATGCGTAGATAGTCGCCAGATAGGTCGGTGATACTCGTCGGTTGGCAATTCGATCCTGGTGCAGCAACAACCATTTTTGCCAAAAGGCCTTTAGTCCGCCATCTTTGTAGGCCTTGTTCAATTCGTTAAGAATTCCTGCATCAGTTCCCTGTACTTCCATCGATTTCAGGAATTCTTTCTCAGCATCGTCATGTACTCCTTTTGCCTCGTATGCCCAGCCTAAATATCGATGCGCTACGTAACTGTAGGAATCGTTCGGAGAGATGCTCAATGTGCGTCGAAACTGTTCTATGACCTTGTCATATTCAAGCCGACTGTAATACAGGACGCCAAGATCCGAGTTGACTGAATAGGAAAGAGGATCTAAGTCCTGCGCGTGCCTGAGCTGCACAAGAGCTTCGTCAAGCCTTCCCACTGTGCTAAGCAAAGATGAATACATCTGGTAAGCAGTGGCGTAATTCGGATTCAGATCAATCGCTCGTTTGTATTCCTGCTCCGAACCTGCCCAATCCAGATCGTACCTCTGTTTAACCACTGCCAGCGAAGTGTGCGCTTCTGCCAGCATATCGTTCAGTTGCAGAGCGCGAATCGCGGCTGATTTAGCCTTTGGATAGGCGTCGCGCTGGTCTTCGACGCTGTCGTATCGATGGCCAAGAAGTACATAGGTATCCGCGATTCCAGCATAAGCAAGGGCGTAACTGGGGTCGATATCTTTTGCCTGCTGAAAGTAACGCAATCCTTCTTCCAGCGCCGCAGATGTCCGCTTGTTCCAGTAATAGCGGCCCTTAAGATAGGCCTGATAGGCTTCAGGGCTTTCGGTAAACCGCTTTGTCAATAGCTGCTGTTCCTGAGCACTTAACTTCAGGGCCAGTTTTCCGGCGACGCGTTCAGATATGGTGTCTTGTACGTCGAATATGTTGGTGAACTTTTCGTCGTATTTATCCGCCCACAAAGGAACGCCGTCATTTACGCTGATCAATTGAACGGTTACGCGTATCCGGTCGCCAGAGTGTTGGAGGTTACCCTCCAGCACCGTGTCAACCCCGAGTTCGTGGCCCGTTCGCGAAGGGTCGACGTTTTGGCCATTGTATTTAAGAACTGTGTCGGTCGGTCGAACGGCAATTTCTCGTATATTGCTGAGTTTCGTTATCAACGCGTCGGCGAGACTGACGCCGAGATACTCATCGCCGCCTTCATTGCTTAATTGTTTAAAAGGAAGGACAGCGATCGACCTGACCGGAACGCTTGCGGCGACAGATTTTGATCGGCTTGCGAAGGAAAAATAGAACAGAATTATTCCAAGGCCCACAAATGCAAAAAAGGCATACAACACTTGTCGGCTGTGCCGCAATCGTACGGGAGAGGCTGGTTGTGCGATAGCTGGTTTAAACCCGTTCTGCGACAGTGCCTGCGTTGCCGAAGTAATTTGCCCATCCAGGTTAACTGGTGGTTCTGGTTCTATTAATTTATCAGATGAGAGCGGACCAGACGATTCCTCCCAACGTTCATTTACGTCCGCAACAAACTTGTAGCCTCTTCCGGGAACGGTGATAATGAACTGGTGATCGCCTCGATTTTCACCCAGAACGCGCCGCAACGCGGAAATGTTTTGGCTCAGATTGTTTTCTTCAACAACGGTGTCGGGCCAGACCTTTTGCATCAAAAGATCTTTTTCCAGCATCTGTCCGCTGCTTTGAACGAGAACCAGCAGAGTATCGAATGACTTTGGTGTCAGGGAAACTGTTTGACCGTCTCGGAAGAGAAGCCGCCTGTTAGCATCTATAACAAACGAGCCGAATTCGTAAAAATGCTTGATGGTTTTTGCCATATACTGACTTCAGGAACGCTGCCAAAGATCAGCTTGTCGCTGAAGATTCGACTATTTCCAGAACGTTTGTTCCCTTGTCCCCTGCAGGCCTCTGGCGGTGTTTCCACGTCCCCAACACGTCGGACGCCCCGCGTTTGGATTTTGAATGTAGCATATCGAGATTCCCGAATAAATACTGACGTTTGAGAAAGAGTTATGTAGGTAAAATACGAAGCTTGATAGTAGGTCAGGAGCAACGAACCTCAAGGCGTGATTCATCAAAGACTTGGCTAGCAAACCGCTGTCGTATCCGTTTTTTCAGCATCAAGGACACGAAATTGAGATCACAATAATTATTCATGAAAAGCTCTGGAGTCCGTCGTACATAAAATGTCCGCTTCTTGTTAAATTGGTTCGAACCGCGTTTAAAATATTCATTTGAAAGGTCTGCGCAGGAGTTTACTATGAAAAAAACAGACCACCTGGTTATCTTGCTGCTTTGCCTCCTTCTTTTTTCGGTTGGCGTCTTTGGACAGTCAGCGGATAAGGTAATAAGTCAATATCAGAAGGCAGTAGGCGGGGTAAATCAGTTGCGCCGAATCGAAAGCACGGAATATACCGGCTCAGTCACAAACGAGGCGACCGGCGAGACCGGCAATTTTTTCTGGAGATTCAAGCGCCCGGACAGGATGGAACTGGAAATCAGCCTCAACGGTTTTGAGATCAGTACCGCTTACAACGGACGATCTGCCTGGAGAAGGGATTCTCGTGACGGTCTGCGCACGCTGACGGGCGGCGACGGATCGAAGTTTAAAGCCGAGTCGATTTATCGCAACGATCATTTTTTGAATTACAAACGGGACAAGGTTCAGATCGTACCTGCGGGACAGGCAACAATTAACGGGAGCAACGCGATCGTTCTTGAATTGACCACACGACAGGGGATTAAACGGAAAGTCTATTTTGATGCTCGAACTTTTCTGATAGTTCGTGACGAACAACCAATTCCAGGAGGCGTCGAGAGGGTAGACTTCGGTGATTACCGCAAAGTTGACGGTTTGTTAGAGCCTTTCTCGATAAGGATAAAAAGCGGAGCTGTCGACCTGAAAGCCGCGATCAGTCAGGTTGAACACAATCGATCCATTGCCGAGACTAAGTTTGATTATCCAAAAATTTCGAACGAGCCATTGCCCGACATTCCAACGCTGATGCGCGAGCTCGGGAAAAATCAAAAACAGATTGACGATACGCTGGAAAACTATACCTACACTGCGGACACGACCGAGCGAACCGTAAACAACAAAGGTGAGGTGGTTGATAAAGAAACAAGAACTATTCAGATTTACTACTATCAGGGAGAAGAGCTGCGCCGTTTGGTTAAAAAGAATGGGATCCTTTTGACGCAAGAAGAGCAAGACAAGGAAAGCAAACGGCTGGAAAAACGAATACATGAAATTGACGACCAAAAGCGCAAAGAAGAAGAGAAGAGACGAAAACGCGAGGAAGCCGGCGAGAAGGCCAAAGAGGATGAAGATCCGGATTTAAGCTCGTTTCTGCGGCTATGCGATTTTGTAAATCCCCGTCGCGAACGGTTTCGCGGTCGGGACGTAATTGTTTTCGACTTTCAGCCTAAACCGGGCGTAAAGGCTAAGGGACTGAGCGAAAGTTTGATTCAAAAACTGGTCGGTGTAATGTGGGTTGACGAAAATGCAAAGGAGATTGCGCGACTGGAAGCTCGCCTTAACGACAACATGAAAATGGCCGGAGGGTTGTTGGCGACGCTGAAATCAGGCGGCGCATTTGTTGTCGAACAGGAATACATTAACAATGAAGTCTGGTTACCGTCGTACGAAGAGGTGAACTTGTCGGCAAAGCTGTTCCTCTTCAAAGGCGTCGATGTCAATCACACCGCAAGATTCAGCGAGTACCAGAAATTTAATGTTGATCCGACGAAAGCGGTTGTTAAGGATCCAGTTAAGAAACCCTAGTCGAAATACTTGGACTGGACTTTATATTGGCGATCGATTTCTTCGATCAGGTCCTCAGTCGACATAAGCCCTGGGTCAATCTTCAAGCGGTTGCACAAGGTCGACGCCAACCGCGTTGCCAATTGCGCTCTCGCGTCAACTGAAAGATCGTATCGCCGCCGCATGAACATCTCCACTGCGGTGACTTCTTCTTTGCTTAATTGGCGCAGGTTAGCGCTAAAAGTTTTTTCCGGCGTCTTGCGTAGATACCGAGCTTCCGCTTCGGAAAGGGAGATTATCTCTTTTAACGGCGGGGCCTCGGTCGATCGCTCTTTCACTACAACAGTTCCAGCTATGTAATCGCCGACACGCTTTGATTGTGGACTGAGGATAATCGTCATTACACCTACAGCATACGAAGGCAGCGGCGCCGGCGGCATCATATCCAGAATGCGGATCAGGTTTCGGACCGTTGCTTCAAAAAATCCAATCGGACGACCATCATCGCGGATGACGCGAAGTTTCAGCCATCGTTTTCCAGGAGTCTGACCGCTCCATAATGTTTCGAACAGCGCGAAATAACCCACGTAAATGCCGAAGCTGAACAATATCGAAGCCGCAGCTAACCATTTATTGAATTCCCAATCCGGGAACTTCAAATTCGAAACGTAAACGACCAGCGAAACGGCCAGAATAGCTATGACCTGGATTACATGATCAATGAATGCGGCGATGAAGCGATTGCCGATACTGGCAAGAACGAAATACAGCTCGACGTGCTCTGGCGTTGCAATGACCAGCTCGTCGTCAAATGTGTAAACCTGTTCCGTCATTATAGACTCTATGATAACCTATTGTGCGAATAGTTCGTCGGGACAATTATTCCACAGGTCGTTCGATAAGAATATGTTAAAAGATTTTGTCGATGCCCGCGCCACAAAATGGCAAAAGCTGGAACAGTACGTCAACACGTTTCGCAAGCAGCGTTTGAACAGTCTATCTCGTTTTGAAGTTCGCGAATTTGGGCAGCTCTATCGACGCACCGCCGCCGACCTGGCTATCGCGCACGAAGAAGTCCGTGATTCCAGGTTGGTAAATTATTTGAATAATCTGGTTGTTCGAGCGCACGGTTTGATTTATCGAACTGAAAAAGGCGGCATCAACAAAATAGCAGAATTCTTCCGCTACGATCTTCCGGCTGTATTCCGTCAGACTTTCAGATACACGTTGCTTGCTTTTCTTATCTCAATGGCAGGAACGATGCTGGGCGCTGCGCTGACTATCCGTGACGTAAATTTTTCTGACGTCAGTTTTCCCGGAATGCGCGATCAGGTCGAACGTCATGAGAATTGGACGGAAAACTTAAATAAGGATAATCCCACGGGAGCGGCGTCCATCCAGACTAACAATATAATGGTTTCGTTATACGCCTTTGTGGGCGGTCTGACTGCCGGGCTCTTCAGCGCATATATCCTTTTCTTTAACGGCGTAATGCTCGGCGTAATCTCGGTCCTGTGTGTGAAGTATAAATTCTGGGATATTTTAATTTTCATGTTCGGCCACGGAGTGCTGGAGCTTTCGGCCATTTTCATCAGCGGAGGCGCAGGGCTGCTCCTGGCTCAAGCGCTATTAATGCCTGGTGATCTGACCCGCAGACAGGCTTTCGTTGAAAATGGCAAGAAGGCCGTCAAGCTGATAATGGGCGTAATCGTGATGCTGCTGATTGCTGGCACTATCGAAGGATTTATTTCACCGGCCAAGATCTCGCCGATTTTCAAATATACCGTGTCACTCAGCTCCGGTATTCTGATGGTCCTCTATTATATGAAGCCTGATCGTCGCGTGAAGAGTGCAACAGCAACAACCTAGAAATGCATGCGATAAAGCCATTACGCATAGTCTGTCGTTTAGCCGTAGCGGTCCTGGTTCTATTGACATCGACCTTCATTGCGGTAAGCAGCGTTGCATTACAGAGTGAGTTACCGAAAGGTCAGATCGTTCCAAAAGTAATTTCGAAAAGCGATCCGTCAAAGAGTTACGCTTTATATCTTCCCTCAAATTACACGGCATCAAAGAAGTGGCCAATTGTTTATGGGTTTGATCCTGGTGGACGAGGCCTTTCCGCGGTCGAGCATTTCAAAGATGGTGCGGAAAAGTATGGATATATTGTCGTGGGCTCGAATGATTCACGAAACGGTCCAAACGTTCCCTTAAAAGATATTATTGTCGACCTGTGGCAGGATACTCGCTCGCGGTTTTCCATAGACGATCAGCAGATTTACACGGCTGGATTTTCAGGCGGAGCGCGCGTCGCCTGCGGAGTCGGCTATATGTTCAGCGGCTCTGTTGCGGGAGTGATCGCTTGCGGTGCGGGATTTCCACCGGCAGTCAGTCCATCAACGTCGACTCCGTTCGTCCTTTTTGGAACTGCTGGAGTCGAAGATCTCAATTATTTTGAGTTAAAGACTTTGGGTCACAATCTCGATGCCTTTTCCATACCGAACAGAATTGCGACCTTTGATGGAGGTCACGCCTGGGCTCCGGTAAGTCTGTGTACAGAAGCCATCGAATGGATGCAGCTTCAGGCAATGAAATCCGGCCGCCGCACGCGCGACGAAGGAATCATTAATAGCCTTTTCAATGGCGAACTTGCCAAAGCCAAAGCTGATGAATCAGCGGAAAAGGTCTACGCCGCGTATCTCGACTATTCCGCGTTAACTAAGGACTTCAAGGGGCTGAAAGACATTACGTTCTATGAAAAAAGAGTTAGCGGTCTCCGAAATACAAAAGAGGTAAAATCGGCCATCAAGGACGAGGATAACGAACAAAGAGAACAAGGTGATCTTGAGAAGTTATTCGTTTCCCTGCTTAATGGGATGACCAGGGCGTCGGCATCGACGAGTGGCTCAAAATCGATGATGCAAGACCTCATCGACGGTCTGAAAAAACAATCGGAGGATCAGCAAAACACAAGTAAACGGCTGGTCGCACGTCGGTCACTTACTTCATTTTCAATTATGACGAGCGAGCAGGCAGCGGAATTTATGGCTTCAACAAGGTACTTTGAAGCGGCAACATACCTGTCTGTCGCAACGTTGATTCAACCTAACAATGCACGGTTGTCGTTCAACCTCGCTCGCGCGTACAGCCTGAGCAAACAAAGGAAAGAAGCGCTCGACGCCTTGAATAAGGCAATCGAGAAAGGCTTTACTGATGTGAAGCAACTTGAATCGAATAAAGACTTTGACTACATTCGCGAGGATCCGCAGTTTAAGAATCTGGTCGCGACTTTGAAAGGAAAACAACAATGAATGTGCTTTCACTTTTTGCGATCGCGATGCTTATTACGACTTCATTGGCTCCGAAGATCACAACGTCCGAAGAGCTGATCCGATCGATGCATGATCGTTATGCCAATTCGTGGTACAAGACGCTGACTTTTGTTCAAAAGACAACAACCTATAAGCCGGACGGCACGAGCAGCGCCGAAACGTGGTACGAATATATGTCGCTGCCTGGCAAATTGAGAATAGATATCGATCCGGTGAAAGAAGGCAACAGCATACTTTTCGCGAACGACACTCAATACACGATCAAGGGCGGAAAGGTTTCTTCTTCTCAGCCGAGAGTTCATTCGTTGTTGCTGCTTGGTTTTGATGTTTATGCCTTGAAGCCCGAAGAAACTTTGGCAAAGCTCAAGCAGCTGGGATTCGATCTTTCAGTTATGCATGAAGACACCTGGCAGGGTCGACCGGTTTACGTTGTGGGTGCACAGTCGGGCGATCTTCGCTCTCGACAATTCTGGATTGACAAAGAGTATCTCTATTTTGTCCGTCTGCTGCAACCAAACCGAGACGGCAGCAAAATTCAGGAGACACAATTCAACAAATATGTTCGAATGGGCAAAGGCTGGGTCTCGGCCGAAGTGCTGTTCATGACAGGTGGGAAACCCACTACGAAAGAGGAATATAGTGATCTGAAGATCGACGTGAATCTGGATAACAAGATGTTTGAGCCGTCGAACTGATGAGAGATTGACTTGCTGACGGTAGAGAAAGCCAAATGTATTTTACGAAAGAAACATTCGCATTTTTGCGAGCTTTAAAGAAGAACAATAATCGGGACTGGTTTCAGGCGAATAAACAACGATTCGAATCCACCGTGCGCGATCCTATATTGAGATTCATCAGCGACTTTAGTCCGAAACTGGATAAAATAAATCCCAAATACGTGGCCGATCCAAGGCCAAACGGCGGTTCGCTTATGCGGATACACCGCGACATTAGATTTTCTGACAACAAGAGTCCCTACAAAACAGAACTTGGGGTTTCGTTCTGGCACGAGGATGCGGGAAAATCAATGTGCGCGCCTTCATTTTTCATGATGGTATCGGCGGAGCGATGTTTTGCCGCGGGAGGTCTTTGGCATCCGGACCCGCAAAGTCTTGCCAAAGTCCGCAACGAAATTGCGAATAATCAGACGGCATGGCAGAAGGTTAAGAAATCAAAGCTGAAGATTGAAGGCGAATCGCTTTCGCGGCCGCCGCGTGGCTTCGATCCGTCACATCCGTTTATTGAAGATATCAAACGAAAAGATTTCGTTACGATAAAAGGTTTTTCTCAGGACGAGATGTGCAGCGATTCCATTTTGCAGGACTTTACGCGGGCGTACAAATCGATGAGTCCCCTGATGGAGTTCCTGTGTCATGCGACTGGATTCAATTGGTAGGTGATTCAGCGCGGCATCAGCCATAGAGGAACACCGCGTAGTTCGTTGCGTTCGCTCCATAGACTGGCCGTTCGACCGAATGGTCCCAGGAACTTTTTCCAGAATGGTTTTTCCAGTGCCAGCTCCATGGTTATTGGCATACCTTCGATGCCCGCGATTTGACCAGCAAGCTCAACCGCTGTTTGCAATCCACCTAGTTCGTCCACCAGT
>DASRDY010000248.1:0-3763 GCA_035652355.1 Blastocatellia bacterium | reverse complement strand
GGACACAAAGAATTATGGATTCTCGAAGCGTCGCTATCGGATCGCCAAGGCGATGTCGCTATTGAAAAGAAAGAGCAGGTAGCTTAGAGTTGCAGTCATCGAACCGCTACCTGACCTTCTACTGAGTTCGGGGCAACTTCGTTATTAATGGCTGATGTAGCAACGATAGCCACAAGGCCGGCTACCGTCGGTAATTCACCAAATCCCGTTCGCCGGTGATCAGCCAGCGGTTACCATATTTGCCCAGGGTCACCAGTTGATGCACCGCTCCGGTAAACGGCCTGTCGCCTTCAAAGCGCCAGGCCTTATCAAATTCGGCGGCCGCTCGGTTGCCGCTGTCATCCAGTTCTACCTTGATGTTGCCTAGCTCCACGTCCATGCGGGAAAAACGCTCGAAGGCCTTGATGCGATTCTCGCGGACTTCTGCGATGCTCACGTTTCTGCGAAGGTAATAGAAATCCAGCGTAGGGGCGTAGAAACTCATCTGGCGCTCGAAATCGTGTGCTCGAACCGACTGTGCCCACGCATTCAATGTGTTCACTACATCGGCCTTTGCATCCGTAGCCTTAGCTTCCGGAGGCTCCGGTGGTTTCGGTTGCTGGCTGGGCGGCGGCAATGGTTGTGGCTTTTGAATCGGCTCTGAATTATTCGATGGAGCGCTCGGTTGTTGAGTGGGTATAACGGGCGGAACATAACTGGTAATGGTGTCCGAAGGTTTCGGCGTTAACAGATACCAAGCCCCAAATCCCACACCTCCCAGGAGGAGAATCGTCACGATAGCCGTCAACGCTACGATCAATCCAGTTGATGATCGGCGAGGCTGCACCACCGGCGGCGGTACGATATGCGGATTCGGTGGAACCCACTGCTGATTCAGGTTGTCGGTTGGTGGTAAGGATGTTTGCGGATCCCAGCGTTCGGTCGGCAATGCCGTTGTGGGATTTCTCGACGCCGAACCGGTCTGTCTGCTTCTGTCCAGATCGGACGTGGGATCAAATGCCCGACTAGATCTGCCCTGCTGATCGAAAACCTCTGTTCCCTGAACCGGAGGCAACTCCGCTCCACATCGAGTGCAGTAACGCAAGCCGCTCGTCGATGAGCTTCCACATTTGGTGCAGACTGCCAAGACTCGCGCCTCCTTTCCCCGGCGATCCGAAGATTGAGCCTCGCACGGTTGAATTATACTGCAAACAGCGGCAAAAGATTGCCAAAACATCCTGCCACTTTAGAATGCACTGACACTGGCAAATGACGACAACTTATAGCAGAATATGATCTGCGACCTTACAGGCGCGGCTCGCTCTAAAGTCGACCCACCCGGCTCAATATTTAATCAGTGTCCCTGTGCTCAACAGCAAAGGGTGGAGTGAATTCTATGTTACCGCAATTTCGTTATCACCCCGATCCAGTCGCTACAGGCAACGCTGCGGAAAGCGACAAGACTTGTCGGTCCTGCGAGCAGGCCCGCGGGTACATCTATTCCGGTCCTGTTTACGCTGTTGAGGAGTTGGATGAACAAATTTGTCCCTGGTGCATAGCCGATGGATCGGCCGCGGCGAAATTCGACGCGACTTTTACGGATGATGTTTCTCTGTTCTCAGCAGGCCTGGACAAAAACATCATTGAAGAAATCACGAAACGAACTCCGGGTTACACGTCCTGGCAGTCAGAAGTGTGGCTGGAATGCTGCAATGATGCTTGCGCTTTTCACGGCGACGCTTCGACCGAAGACTTGGAATCTCTAAAAGGTAAGCAACTGAAAAAGCTCCTGTCAGAACTGGACATGGAAAAAGACGAGTGGGAAGATTTTGTTTCCGAATACGAACCCGGCGGCGAACCGGCTCTTTACAAGTTCGTTTGCTTACATTGCGGGCAAATCCTCTATGGCTGGGACAATTCGTGAGGATGGTCTGTGGCTGGGATCAGGAATAGTGGGCGAAGCAGGAGATTACTAATGAAAGTAACTCATCTTAAAACAATCGTTTGTCTTCTCATCTGCTTGGTTTGGGTTGGATTGTTGCCAACCAGACAAACATTGGCGCTAGACAATGGTGTTGCCAAGACGCCGCCGATGGGCTGGAACAGTTGGAACAAATTCGGATGTAATGTGAGTGAAGACCTGATCAAAGAAATGGCCGATGCGATGGTCACGTCAGGGATGAAAGACGCCGGTTATCAATATGTCGTCATCGATGATTGCTGGCAGATCAGCCGAGACGATCAGGGCAACATCATCGCCGATCCGCAGCGCTTCCCATCTGGTATGAAGGCTTTGGCCGATTATGTTCATTCAAAAGGTTTGAAGTTCGGACTTTACTCTGACGCCGGAACGCTCACTTGTCAGAAACGACCGGGCAGTCGCGGATACGAGTTTCAAGACGCACGTCAATATGCGGCGTGGGGAGTCGATTATCTGAAGTACGACTGGTGTTCGACCACGACACAGAATGCTCAGGCTTCATATTCGATTATGCGTGATGCGCTCCTGAAAACAGGAAGACCAATAGTTTTCAGCATGTGCGAGTGGGGCACTGCCAAACCATGGCTGTGGGCGAAAGATGTCGGCAACCTGTGGCGCACCACGGGCGACATTCGCGATTGCTGGGATTGCAAACGGCCCGGACTTGGTGTGGTGCAGATATTAGACCTTCAGGACGGTTTGGAATCATATGCCGGACCGGGTCATTGGAACGATCCCGATATGCTTGAGGTCGGCAACGGAAAGATGACCACAACCGAATATCAGTCTCACTTCAGTATGTGGTGTCTGTTGGCTGCGCCGCTAATGGCTGGTAATGACATTCGCAGCATGACTCCGGAGATTAAAGAGATTCTTACTAATAGAGAAGTCATCGCGGTTGATCAGGACCGAATTGGTGCGCAAGGCCGCAGGATCAAACGCGATGGCGAGCTTGAGATTTGGTCGAAACAACTCGCCGATGGCGGCCGCGCGGTTGCGCTCCTGAATCGCAGTGGCGCGGAAAGTCAAATTTCGATCACGTGGGAAGACATAGGTTATCCAGAGCACCTTTCGGCCTCTGTGCGTGATCTTTGGGCGCATAAGGATTTGGGAAATCGAACCGGCAGTTTTTCTGCAACCGTTCCCAGTCACGGCGTTGTGATGGTGACGATCAAACCTTGAGCCAATCACCGTTGAGGAATGAAAGGGAAGTTTTAACAAAGAGTTCGCTCATATTGCCGAAGATCGGACCGTGTCCACCGTTTGGAACAATCCAAAGATGCGCGCCGGGAATCGCGTTGTACATCTCGACCGCCATATTCACCGGATACAGAGGATCGCGGTCACCGTGCACAATCAAAGTGCGGGCGGTAATGGTTGCGAGATAAGGCGGAGTGAAGCTCAAATCCTCATAGGTTCGAGCAAACTCGTGAGCCATTCTGAATATCGCTCGAATCTGATCGTCGCCGTGTTTGTGCCATTGTCGCATCTGATGCCATTCTGCCTCAGACCGATTGTTTGGATCCAGTGATCGCATAATGGCTCGCGCTTGTTCAGGGAAGTATGGAGTAGCGCTGACCAGGACCATTGCTTCAACTCGATTGGGCTGTTGAGTTGCGATGTGTAGAAGAGTCTTTGCGCCCATGCTCATGCCGATTGCTTTGAAACGGTCGATATTGAGGTGATCCATCAGCGCTAGTACGTCTTTGGCTGACTGGCGAAAAGAAAACTTGTCTAATCGATTAGTCGATCTGCCATGACCGCGCAGGTCGGGAATGATCAGGCGATAACCGGCGGGCGGTT
>DASRDY010000247.1:0-11566 GCA_035652355.1 Blastocatellia bacterium | reverse complement strand
GGAGGGAAGGCCACTGCCGGAGGGCCCGATTAAATAAGTCGAGTAGATCATGGAAGAACCGGCCGCATTGATTGCAGTAACAAATGCAGAGTCATCGCCACTGAACGTCGATTGAAACGCATTGGCAATCGGGAAATCATTCGAGAATGTAAAACCGGTGACGTAGGCATTACCTGAAGGATCGAGCGCGATTGCAGTTGCAGTATCGTTGCCACTCCCGCCAAGAAAAGTTGAGTAAACCAACGATGTGCCGTCAGTGCTGAATTTGGTGACGAATGCATCGCTCTCGTTCGTAGGAGCCGTGCTGCGACTCTGAATCGAATTCATTGTCGGAAAATCGCTGGAAGATGTTTCACCGGTGACGTAAGCGTGACCCAGGGTATCCAGGGCAATAGCATTGCCGACATCCCCAAAATCGTCTATTCCGTGTCCACCCAGATATGTCGAGTAAACCAGCGACGATCCATCCGAACTGAACTTCGTAACGAACGCGCTGCCGAAGTTGTCGATCAGGTTCGGTTGAAATGCGTGGGAAGTCGGAAAATCTGGCGAAGTTGTACTGCCAGTTATATAAGCGCTATTTGAGCTGTCAACCGCTATGCTGTTGCCTTCCGTATCGTTCACACCGCCAAGATATGTCGAGTAGAGCAGCGATGATCCACTTGCGCTCAACTTGGTTACGAAGGCCTTTCTCACCGCTGTGCCAAATGAACCTTGAAATGCATTGGCCAGAGGAAAATCCGACGAGGTCGTGGATCCGGTGACGTAAGCATTACCTGACGAATCGACTGCAATCGAAGTCGCTATATCAGAGCCTGTTCCTCCCAGATATGTCGAGTAAAGAATCGTCGATCCATCGGCGCTGAGCTTCGTAATGTATGCGTCGGCGCTTCCGTGATTGGCGCTCTGAAACGCGCCGACATTCGGAAAGTCGACCGAGTTGGTTTGACCGGTGATGTAGGCGTTGCCGCTGCTATCCACTGCTATTGCTCGTCCTTCATCTTGTCCGGTTCCCCCAAGGTAAGTTGAATAGGCGAGGACGGGATCGATCACAAGCACCTTTGTTTTGTCGTAGTCGCCCAACTGGATCGCGACGTGCCGATCTTCGCGCAGGATATAGCTGGCGCTGATCGATCTTCTGTGTCCATTCGTATCCTGATAGACGACAGGTTTGTGCTGGACGATTTGCGCTTGCCCATTGTTTAAGACTAGATCGCCGCGATCGTTGATGCTGATTTTGTCTGCACCATCGAAAGCCAGCTCGATCATTGACGGATCGGCGCCGGCGTTGATCACGAAGTCATATTCCATCTGCTTACCATTGCCGTAAAAGACAGCGTCGATGCCGGGATATACGTCATTGTATTTGACCCTAGCGTAATGCGGGACACCGATGCGCCACTTCTTTGAATCATTGCCGTAGAAGTAGTTGCTCTTGCCGGGAAGTTGATCCACTCCTTCAAGGCGCGGACTCGCGTTTGATTTCGCGAGGGACATCTTTAGTTGTGTGCGATCTGCCGCTGAGCCACCCGATAAAACAACTGCAGCTTCGACAGGATCTAAATACATTGCATACGCGCCGCCACGTACTATGAAACCTGATTGCGAATCCCTGGCCTGGCCTGCGGGCTCAAACGTCAGTGGCAGGTTTCCAAACGAATTCTTCAGACGGATCTTGTCTATGGCAGACTGGACCGAATGCGTCGCGGGGGCCATATTTCTGGTGTGCGCGCTAGCGGTTGCAAGCGACTGCGCTCCGGATGGAATCAGCGTTATTAACAATAGCGACCATATAACCCCAATTGATAATGGTCGAACGATGCGAAGACACAATTTGCCCTTCATGGGAAGTATCCTTTCAAGTTGTCTCTAGCGATAAAGGTGAAATCCGTTGTCCGAACCATGCAGGACAACCACCTATAGTTAGGAAAGGGCCATTGCGGCAGGATTTTTACAAAGCAGCGAAACTCCTGTGACCGAGTATCTTTATGACCAAGGGAGAGTGGCAGTATTCAAGGGGTTGAACTGCGGATTAACGAGGCGATGCTTTTTAAGCCTGCATCAGTTGTTGGAGCTCTTCCGGTTCTTCACCGAGCCAGTCGGGGTTTTCGGCCGTGCTGTCGAATATAGACGTTGTCTTGAATGGCTCAAATCGACCAGAGACGGCTGCTGTAGCGGTTTTCGCCAGCATTGCGTGCAGCTCTTCCTGGCTCAATGGGTGAAACGAATCCACTGCGTGAAAGGCCTGCTCGAGGATTTCCAGGCTGTCGATTCCGGTTATCACAACTGATGTCGGCAAGTTCAAGGCGTAATGCAGACATTCAATCGGTGTCACCGTATTCGATTTCAAAAGAATGCCATTGGCCATGCTTTTCATACCCAGAACGCCGATCCCGCGGCGCACGCATTCTGGCACTACCGCTTTTGCAAAGCTCCGATAATGCGCGTCCATTAGATTCAGCGGCATTTGAGCCGTATCGAATTTGAAGCCGTGCTCATCAGCGACGTTCAGCATATGCAAATGGATATGAGGATCCTTGTGACCGGTAAATCCGATGTAACGAATCTTTCCCGCTGCCCGCGCTTCAACCAACGCTGCGTTTGCTCCTTCGTTTTCGTAGAATATGCGATGAGGATCGTCATAACGAATGATCTCGTGGTGCTGGACTAAATCTATATAATCGACCTTTAGCCGTTTGAGCGAGTCTTCCAGTTGTTTGTTCGCCTCTTTTTTTGAGCGTCCATCGATTTTCGTCATAACGAATGCTCGCTGGCGATAGCCATCCTTCAGTGCTTTGCCTACGCGCTTTTCGCTTTCGCCATCGTTGTAATCCCAACTGTTGTCCAGGAAATTGATGCCTCTGTCGATGGCTGTTTGGACTATCCTGATCGCGGTGTCCTCCTCTACGTGTTTCAGTGACAGATGCCAGCCGCCTACGCCGATTGCCGAAACTTTTTCACCAGTGCTGCCTAACGTTCTATAAATCACTTCTTAACCTCCTCAAGACCTGCGTTGAGAAAAGCAATACGAGCCACCGCCGCCCAATCCGCTTCGCCCAGCCCCTGTGCCATTGCCGCAATGAATTTGTCATGCACCATGCTTGCCATTGGCATCGGAACGTTCGCTTCTTCCGCAGCGGCGATCAGCAGGCGATTATCTTTTAATCCAAGAGGAAGTTTGAAGCCGACTGGCTCGAATTTATCTGCCGCAACCATTGCCCCATAATTTTTATAGACCGGAGCATTAAACAAAGAACCTGTCATAATCTCGAGAAAATTGTTCGGATTTATGCCAGATTTTCTGATAAACGAAATGGCCTCCGCCATCCCTTCGATTACGGCGGTGATCAGGAAATTGCCACAGAGCTTTATTGTGTTCGCTGATTGCGGTTCTTCGCCTGCGATAAATGTTTTCTGACCCATTGCATCAAAGAGCGGTTTGCATCTTTCAATCTGATCCGAGTCGCCTGCCGCAACGATAAACAATTTGGCCGCTTCGGCGGCTTCAGGTCGGCCGAAAACCGGAGCAGAGATGTAGTTCTGTTTGTGATCGTGATGCGATTGCGCAAGGCGGCGCGACAGAGCAACGCTGATCGTGCTCATTGAAATGTGAACCGCCCCGGCAGTCAAAGAAGAGATGACATTGCCGGATTCGAAAATAACGCTTTCGACCGCGTGATCATCCGCTAGCATCGTGATTATGACTTCCGCGCCGGAAGCGGCCTCTGCCGGATTATTAGCGATCTTTCCCCCTAAGGGCTTAATTTCTTCGGCGCGACTTTGTGTGCGGTTGTATACGGTTAACGCGTGACCTGCTTTGATCAGGTTGCGAGCCATTGCCAAACCCATATTACCCAGACCAAGGAATCCTATTTTCATCTAATAATATCCTTTCGATGAGCAGCTGAAGGCGAAACTGGGATTACTTTCGAAATATCGAACCGTTAGGTTAACGCTGCGCCAAACGGGAGAGTCAATCGGGGGGTTATATTCTCTAAAGTTTCTTCTGCATTACAAGAGCGTCTTCCATCGGGAAGGTGTAATAATTGCCGCGTCTGCCGACTGCCTCAAAACCAAACGACTGGTACAGACTGATTGCGGCTCGGTTGGAGATTCGAACTTCCAGCAGGCAGAAATTGGCGCCGCGCATATGACCTTCGGTCAAAGCTTCCTCCAACAGAGCCTTTCCAACACCCAATCGGCGAAAGTCCGGATGCGTCCCGATGTTATTGATGTGCATTTCATCGGCAACGACCCAGGCAGCCAGGAAACCCAGAACTGCGAAGTAAGGCTTGACCGGAATCAAGTTCTTTGCGACCAGCATTATCGCATCGGGATTCTCTCCTAACTCCTTTTTATAGGTTTCATAGCCCCATTTGCTGAGTTGCGCCAGTTCCTCAATTTCGGCCACTTCTGAGAGATCCGAATCACTCATCTGAACGACTTCAAACTCCATAAAACCCAGGTGATAATGAACAATGGCCGTGGCCATTGTCGCTTACCTGTCGTTATCCTCCAAGCTTCGATTCTCCAAGCTTCAATTCGGCGTCGGACTGCCGGACGTAAACTGCCTCCAGACGAGCGGCGCTATCTGTTCCCACTTGGGATACTCTGGCAGCAGCAAGACGCGCAGCGTGCATAGCCAGGAACGGCGAATCCGGCGCAATCGTCCAGACGCCGCCAGGATCTCCTGCGCGATCGTTGGCGCGCGCCAGAACCTGGGGCTCGCTCAATAAATAACCTTTTGCCGAGACAAATGCCTCAACATTCTTATGATAGACGCGAATCGCGTCTCCGGCTATAACCAGTGACCGCTTATCTGCAAATCGTGATAAAACTGCATCAGGAGGAGCGACCATTGGCTGGCCCTGCGGTGTGGGTTGTCCATCCTCTGACACCTGGAAGAGTTGCGCATACACTTCCTGACGCAAGGCATTGACAAAGGATAGAACCTCACCAGTTATGCCAGCGGAAAGCGCGGTTGCTTCAAGCGTTGTCACTCCGACAACGGGTCTGCCCGTCGCGCGGGCTAAACCTTTTACCGTTGAAAGTCCTATTCTCAACCCAGTGAAACTACCCGGACCAGTTACTGCCGCGAATGCAAAAACATTTTCCAGTTTCAAGCCTGTTCTGCCCAGAATCATATCGATTTCGCCGATGAGCCGGGTTGAATGTGTATCCTGGGAATCAACACCAAACAAAGCCATCACACGTTTTCCTTTGGTCAAGGCAAGACTGCCGTGGCTTGAGGACGTGTCGATTGCGAGGATTATGGGATCTGTTTGTTCAGCGCGTTCGGGTTGTATGTTCTCTCTGCCGTTGTTTATAGCGGACATTAATATTTTCGCCTTGGTCCAACAGGCTGCCGGCCTGTTGGCACATTAAATACCTTAAGCTGTACAATCAACAGGCTGGCAGCCTGTACTCTGCAGAGCATTTCCGTGTTGTTTGACACTGCTCAGCAGCGGATTATATAGTTGCTGTTTTGACGGCACAACCTCTGCATCATTTTGGGAGTGCGGCCTTATTATGCCTCCGGAACGTATTGGAATTTTAACTGGCGGCGGCGATTGTCCCGGTCTGAACGCGGTGATTCGGGCAGCGGTACGTCGTTCGATGATCGAAAAGATCCCAATGCTGGGGATCAAGAACGGTTGGAGCGGGTTGGTTACTGGCGAAGTCGAGCCGCTCACGCGTTACTCAGTTCTGGGAATCCTGCATCGCGGAGGAACGATTCTTGGCACTTCTCGATTGAATCCCACGCTTAATGAAGACCATATTGCCTTAGTCAAAGGGAACTGGCATAAGTTCGGGCTGGACTCGCTAATCGTTGTGGGTGGCGAAGGAACATTGCGAGCCGGGTTGTCGCTGTGGCGTGATTACGGTTTTCCAATCGTTGGTGTTCCAAAAACTATCGATAATGACATCAGCGGTACAGACTACACATTTGGCTTTGATACTGCGGTATCTATTGTTACTGAAGCGATTGACAGGCTTCACACCACTGCGGAATCGCACCATCGAGTGATGGTAATCGAAGTCATGGGGCGCCACACGGGATGGATAGCTGGCTATGCCGGAATGGCTGGCGGGGCCGATATTATTCTGGTTCCCGAAAAGCCGTTCCGAATCTCTGAAGTCTGTTCAATATTGCGGCAGCGTCGTTCGATGGGGCGTCTTTTTTCCATTGTCGTTGTGGCGGAGGACGCACACCCTCATCCCGAAGAGGACTTTTTAACACCAGACGAGCGCTCAGACGTTTATCACCGAGAGCGGCTGGGTGGAATTGGTAATGTGCTGGCTAGAGAGATCGAAAAAGGCACCGGCATCGAGACGCGAGTAACTGTTCTTGGTTATGTTCAGCGTGGCGGATCGCCGACGGCTTTCGACCGGATACTCGCCTCAAGGCTAGGAGTCAAAGCGGTCGAGATGATCCTGCATGGAGAGTTCGGGCAGATGGCAGCCTTGCAGGGAACGAAGATAGTCAGTGTTCCATTGGAAGAAGCGACGCGAGAGTTAAAGAGACTGGATCTGGAATTCCTGCGAACAGCCGAAGTTTTCTTTGGCTGAATACTAACCTCATCGGGTTTTCACTATCAGAAGGTTCTGGTATCGTTACGTTTTATCATTCGGAGGCAGATCCTGACGATGAGCGAATCAAACATCGGCGGAAACACGCCGATGCTGCGGCAATATACCGAAATAAAGCGCCAATATCCCGGAACGCTGTTGTTCTTTCGGTTAGGCGATTTCTACGAGCTCTTCTTTGACGATGCAATCCTTGGCGCAAGGGAGCTGGAGATAACCCTGACCGCCCGTCATAAAGAGCATGGCGCGCCTGTTCCGATGTGCGGGGTTCCTCATCACGCAGTTACTTCATACATAGCTAAGCTTGTCAAAAAAGGGTATCGCGTCGCGATTTGCGAGCAGACCGAAGACGCCAAGGCCACAAAGAAACTGGTTCGCCGCGAGGTCGTTCGAGTTATCACTCCGGGAACCGCCATAGACGAACAACTGCTTGAAGCAGGCGAGAGCAACTATCTGGCATCGGTTTTCGGGATGGGCACTGGAATGGCTGTGGCATTCGTCGACGTTTCGACAGGCGAATTCGTAGCGACCGAATTTATGGGTGACGATGCCTGGTCGCGAATTGCGGAACAGATAGATTCATTCGGACCGCGAGAGGTTCTTTATCCCAAGGCGCTGACGCCGCTCTTCAAAACATCAACTCATTCAGCGGAAGCCAATCAATCAGAGCCGCAAACGGACTCCGGCGCTGCGGCCGCGCCAGCAAAAGGCAAAAAAGAACAACCTACAGTCAGCATCGACGTTAAAGCTGATTACTTATGGAAGACGGCAACCTTGACGCCGATGGATGACTGGCTTTTTAATCTCGACCATTGTCAGACTCTTTTGCAGTCTCATTTTGAAGTCACGACACTCGAAGGTTTCGGTTTATCAAAACATGATCTGGCGGTTTGTGCCGCTGGCGCAGCTCTGCATTACGTAAGAGAAACGCAAAAGTCGCAGGCCGCGCACATCACGGGTATCTCTTATTTCGAGCCGACGAATTACCTGGTGCTGGATGGGCCAACGGTTCGAAACCTGGAACTGGTAGAGTCGCTGGACGGTAACAAGCGTCATACATTGCTGGGAACAATCGATTGTACGAAGACTGGCATGGGTGCGCGTCTGATTCGACAGTGGCTTCTGCGACCGTCAGTCAGTTTAGGTGAATGTAATGCGAGACTGGATGCGGTCGCCGAACTTAAAGCCGCGATGATTTTCCGCGATCGATTGCGCGAAGAACTTTCCGGCATTCAGGACCTGGAGCGTCTGATCGGGAAACTAAATCTCAATACTGCAACCGCTCGCGATCTGGTCAGCTTGCGGGCAAGCGCTGATCATATTCCCGCGATTATCGAAATGATGGGACGCGCGACTTCGTCACTGCTGGAAGTGCTTCGTGACAATCTAGACGATCTGGCTGACGTGCGGCAGTTGATCGCGACCGCGATTGCCGACAATCCACCAGCGAATCTTAATGATGTTGGAACAATACGTGCTGGTTATAACGCTGAACTCGACGATCTGAAACAGATTGCAACAAACAGTAAGGGCTACATCGCCAGCATCGAATCGCGAGAGCGCGAACGAACCGGGATAAATTCGCTCAAGATTAAATTCAACAACGTCTTTGGCTATTTCATCGAGATTAGTAAAGCGAACCTGAAGAACGTGCCTACCGATTACGAGCGTCGCCAAACTTTGGTAAACGCAGAGCGGTTTACAACCCCGGAACTGAAAGAATACGAATCGCGAGTATTAGGCGCCGAAGGACGAATCCTGGAATTGGAAGCGGAGATCTTTCAGAATGTTCGTAGAATCATTACTATCGAAACGCCGAGACTCCAGGGCGTCGCGCGAGCCATCGCGTTGCTCGATGCAGTCGCCTGTCTCGCCGAAACTGCCGCGCGGCGAAACTACAATCGACCGCAACTTACTGAAGATGACGAAATCGACATTCGTTCGGGACGTCATCCCGTTATCGAAGCTCAGGGCGAGCGATTTATCGCGAACGACATCGCATTAAACAACACAACCGACCGTCTGATTATTATTACCGGTCCCAATATGGGCGGTAAATCGACGATCTTGCGACAGACAGCGATCATCTCGATTCTTGCGCAGATCGGTTCGTTTGTTCCGGCGGGATCGGCGCGACTCGGATTAGTCGACCGTATCTTTACGCGTGTCGGAGCCTCGGACAGCCTTGCGCGTGGCCGCTCTACTTTCATGGTCGAAATGATCGAGACTGCCAACATTTTGAACACGGCAACTCCGCGTAGTTTAGTGATTCTGGACGAAATCGGACGAGGAACCGCGACGTTTGATGGACTTTCGATAGCCTGGGCGGTTGCCGAATATTTACACGACAATGCTGCACACGCGGCGAAGACTCTGTTCGCTACGCACTATCACGAGATGGTCGATCTGGCGAAGCTGCTGCCGGGCGTTCGCAATTATCAGATGGCGGTGAAAGAGAGTGCGGGCAACATTGTGTTTCTGCGCAAACTGGTTGAAGGCAGTGCCAGCAAATCTTACGGTATTGAAGTCGCCAAAATCGCCGGCCTGCCATTACCTGTTGTTGAACGAGCCCGTGAGATTCTGGCAAATCTGGAAGCGAATGAGCTTGATGTAACGGGTAAACCAAAACTGGCACGGCATCTGCCGTCGCGCGGATCAAAATGGCGGCAGCAACCAAGCCTATTCGATCAGGCAAACGAAAGTGTTTTGGAAGAGTTGCGGACGCTGGATGGGGAAGGCCTGGATCAAACCGACGCGGTGGCCATTTTGCAAAGGTTAAAGCAGAGATTAATGTGATACGTGTTAGAATAAACGTTTTGAATCGATGCGATAAATGGTCCGTCAATTTTTGACTCAGACGTTCTAACGCGAATGCCGACAAGACAATAGAGTGTGCGTATGCTGGGGGAATAATGCAAAGCAAGCTGCAATTGAAATCGCAAAGCATTAAAGAAAAGATAATCGAAATTCGTCGCGCTCTTCATCGCCAGCCGGAGCTGGCTTTCAGTGAACATCAAACCGCGCGTCTGGTCAGCGATCTGCTGAAAAGCCTTGGATACGAAGTTCACGAAGGCGTCGCCGGCACGGGCGTCATCGCCGAAATGGGTGAGGGACGAGTCTTTGCTTTGCGTGCAGCCATGGACGCAGTCGCCATCCAGGAAGAGAACCCCGTCGATTACGCTTCGCAGGTTCCTGGTGTGATGCACGCCAATGCGCATGACGCCGAAGTCGCATGCCTTTTGGGCGCGGCGGTACTGCTTGCGGAAGAACCTATCGACGGACGCGTCCGACTTATCTTTCAGCCCGCGGAAGAGACTGCCGATGATACCGGTCGTTCAGGCGCTGCGAAGATGATCGAAGAAGGCGTCATGCGAAATGTGACTTCGGTTCTGGGTTTGCGCGTTACCACTTCATTACCTGCTGGGGTCATTGGTTTACGACCTGGCGCGATCACCGCCGCCAGCGATGATTTCAGGCTTATCGTCCGCGGACATTCCGCCCACGGAGCGCGGCCTCACGAAGGAGTGGATGCGGTGGCAATCACCGCGCAAATGGTGACGGCATTGCAGCAGATAGTTTCGCGTCGAACCTCGCCCCTGAAACCATCTGTTATTTCGGTCAGTACGATCAATGGCAACAGTCACAGCCCACACGTGGTTTCCGATCTGATTGAAATGACGGGCACAATTCGCAGCTTTGACGAAAAACTACGGTTGTTCCTGCGTGAAGAGATGCGCCGCACGTGCGAAATGGCGCGAGCTCTCGGCGGAGATTTCGAGATTTCATTCACCGAAGGCTATCCCGTTACGCTGAACGATCAAAGAATGGTCGAATTGCTGATGCTGGCCGCGCGTGATTTGATCGGTCGCGACAAGGTTGTGTTTACCGAGCCTGAGCTCGACGCCGAAGACTTCGCGTTGTTGAGCCAGAAAGCTCCCGGTGGTTATTTCTTCCTTGGCGCTGGTCATCGCGAAGGCCCCCGCGCGCCTTACCAACCCTTATTTGACATTGATGAATCGGCGTTGCATATCGGAGCAGCACTGCTCGCCGAAGTCGCGCGTCGGGCAATAGGTCGTCGCGGCGATTCAGATACTCAGGAACGCATTTCCAGTTTCCTGTCATTCCGAAATTTGGCGAAGCAAGCGTAACTCCATTTAACCCGATCGTCAGAATCAGGGAAGCATTGCGAGTATCCTGTCAATCTCTTCTTCTGTGTTATAGAGATGCGGCGCAATTCGCGCGCGTCCGCATCGATCTGCAATGACTATGTTGCCGGCAAGAAGTTTTTCTCGAATCTCGGTTGACGAATGATCCGGGTGAGTGCAGCAGACGATTGCGGATTTCTCTTTTTGAGAGCGAGGACTGACAATGTCGTAGCCCTTTTGCAAGAGACCTTCACACAATCGATCAGTAAGTTTCAATACGTGCGCTTCTATTTGATCGATTCCCACTTCGAGAATCGTTTCTAATGCTGCGCCCAATCCGAATATTCCTGCCAGATTAGGATTGCCCGGTTCGTAACGCGCGGCGCTTGATCGCCAGTGTAATGGCTGGTCCAGTTTATAAGTCAGGTTTGGCGAAAAAGCTTCGGCCGCGTTTTCCACCGATAGCCAGCCGGCGACCGAGGGTTCGATCTGCGCCATCATTTGTTCAGATATATAAAAGACCGCCACACCGCCAGGGCCAAGCAGGAATTTATGAGAGTTCGCCGTTAACGAATCGATGAAATTCGCTTCAACATCCAGATGAAGTACGCCAAGTCCCTGAATCGCATCAACGAAAAACAACACGCCACGCTCGCGGCAATATTTACCAATAGTCGCAATATCCATTCGCTGGCCGGTAGCGTATTGAACAAAACTGAGAGCGACGACGCGAGTTCGTTCGTCGATCAAATCGAGAATTTCTTCAGTTAAAACTCTTCCGTGGTGTGAAGGTGCAAGTTTCAGTTTCACGCCCCGTCCCGCCAGATTCATCC
>DASRDY010000246.1:0-23716 GCA_035652355.1 Blastocatellia bacterium | reverse complement strand
AATAGCTGTGAACTCTGAAGCTCCTGATTGACTGTGATAGACCGCGCCGCGAATGTAACCACCAATCGGCACACGCACGACCATCGGGCATTTCGAATTATTGTTTGATCGCCAGCGCATCGTAGCGGCTTCGCTTCGCAGTTGATGAAAGGCAGGCCAGATGTAGTCGAAGAACTGTATTTCGACAACGGGCTTCAGTCCACGAAGCGCAAGTCCGATCGCTCGTCCAACGATGTTAGCTTCGGCTAGAGGCGAATTATAAACTCGCGCGGACCCGAACTTAGTCTGTAATCCGTGAGTGACCTTGAAAACTCCGCCTTTGCCTTTCACCTGACCTATGTATTTTTCGCGGCTAACATCTGCGACGTCCTCTCCAAAGACGAGGATTCGCGGATCGCGTTCCATCTCGTCGCTCATGCAGGCGTTGATCAATTCGACCATTACCTTTGGATCGCCGCTGAATTCAGGTTCTGTGCTGAACTTTGACGAAGTCGGATCGACATCGGGCGAATAGACATACAACGACGCAGTCTCCGGCGCCGGTTGAGGAGAAGCCAAAGCCTTATCGGTAGCCTCCAGAATTTCCTGATCGACTTCGGCGGCCAGTTTTTTCAGATCAGCTTCCGAAGCCAATCCTTCCTTAATCAAGAAATTCGCAAATTGTCGGGTGGGATCCTTTTCACCTTCCGCTTCGCGTTCCGTGTTTGGTTTGTAGAGCTTTTCATCATCCGATAGCGAATGCGAATATGGACGAATCACGTGAGCGTGAACCAGCGCGGGTCCGCGTCTCTCGCGAACGTAGCGAATAGCGCGGTCGAGCGCTTCATAGGAAGCCAGCACATCGCAGCCGTCGATCTCATCTATATAGAGATCAGGGAAGCCGGACACCAGCCTGGAAATGCTACCGCCCGCGGTCTGTACTTCGACGGGAACTGATATCGCGTAACCGTTGTCTTCGATTAAATAGAGAACCGGCAGCTTCAGGTTGCATGCGGTATTCAGCGATTCGTAAAACTCGCCCTCGCTGGTTGTTCCATCCCCTGCGGAAATGTAGACGATCTCGTCTGATTTGAAATACTGTGCCCGATCTTTGATCTCTTCAATTATCGAATAGCGATAAGTAGCTTCGGCGCATCCAACTCCGTTAAGAAATTGAGTGCCGGTTGGGCTCGACTGCGAAGGTATATTCAGTCGTTTGTGTCCCCAATGCGAAGGCATCTGCCTTCCGCCTGAGTTCGGATCAGCCTCCGCGCCGACCGCCGAAAGCAGCATCTCCAGCGGGGTCATACCCAGGGCTAAACACAAAGCTCTGTCACGGTAATAGGGAAAGAACCAGTCGTATCCAGGTTTGAGCAGTTGCCCAGCGGCAACCAGAACGGCTTCGTGTCCGGCGCCGCTGATTTGAAAGAAAATTCGGTTCTGGTTTTTAAGCTGTATCTCTTTGTCATCCAGTTTTCGGGACAGGTACATCAATCGATACAGGTTCACCAGTTGTTTGCGGTCGAGGCCGCAATATTTTTCGGTTTTCAGTTCCGCCGTCATCCAGTCTGCTCCTTCGTGGACAAGTTCCATCTTGAACCAGGTACTAGCGCTACGTCATTAATATCGGTAAGACCCAGATAAGGGCTTCGAAATTAACTGGTCATTCTATCCGAAGGTTTTGCGCGATTCAACCGCAGCGCCGAATTGGAATCTAATAGATGAAATTGGCCAGTTGAGATAAACTGATTTTATCGAAAAAGGGAAGCGGCAGGTTTGACGGAAGGGTGCCTTATGACCTCACGTAGAGTCTTTTCCGGGTATATCCAGGCAAGTGTCACCTTTCTGGCAATGCTCGCTTTTATACTGTTCGCTGTTTACGGTCAGCAACCGCCACAAAGGCGCAGGCAACCGCCGCCGGCAAATAACAAAAAGGACGATCCTCCCAAATCCGACAAGCAAGACGATCCCGAAAAAGATAAAGATAAAGATAAAGACGACAAAGACAAAAAAGACGGGAACACCGACAGCAATGCCACAGACTCGTCTGCTGAAAACAAACCCGAGAGCGAAATCGATGTAACCAAGCTCCGGATGATTCTTGCCGGATTGGTCGACGATGCAAAAGAGCTTCCGTTAAATACTCGTCCTTACGCATTTGCCGACATCGCGGATGCTTATTGCCAGATCGATAAGACCCGATCCGCAGAGGTATATAAGCTGGCGATGGACTCCGCGTACCAAAAAGGCGGTCCACCAAACGGTCGCGCCATAGCTCGCAACATAGGCCTGCGCGAAAGCGATTGCCTGCATCCTGATAGACCATCTCAGAATCCTGCCGGTCAGCGGGTTTCAGGTAGGTCGTCAACTGGTGGCAATAGGCGCTACGGTAACAACAATCGCCCACCCGATCCTGCGGAAATCGATCCGGACTTTGTTCCCGGTGACGATTCGTCAAATGACGGCAGCGCGTCTTTCGACTCAGACCAGGTCGAATCGATTATGGAGAAGGCCGCCATTGATCGCTCGTCATCGGATGCCAGTTACAGATTCTATCTTTCAAGATTTGCCGCATACCCCCTGGTTCGAATTTACCAACTGGATCAATTGCTTTATCTGGCGGGTTATCCATTTGGACGCAGCGAATCGTGGGGATTTCCGCTTGGGTTGAACAGCGCCTCAACGCTTATAGGTTTCGGTGGCGCACCGATTTCGAATTTCGAGCCGGATGCGAGCCTTGCCGGCTATTTCCTGGATGTCGCACTTGAAGATATTCAGGTTGCGTTCAACATTCTGCAGACCGCACCGTTTCCAGAGCGCGACATCAGAAGCCGGATAATTCTGTTTGCTTTGGAATATCTCAACGACGATGTCTATAGATATCGCCCGAACCTGACCACTGTCTGGCGGCAGCTTTATCAACAGGCGCTTTTGTTCAACAGCCCAAACCAGCAGCAAATTGTTGCTTCGTGGGTTCTGTATATTCAAAAATTCCGCAGGGACAACGCAATAGAGCGCACAATCTCTAAACTCGACTTCAACAAGAATCTGGATAAAGCACTAGACGAAGTGTCGCAGCTCCCGGCTGGTTGCAGCCGTGACCGTTTGTATGCTCGCATCGCTCTTTCCGACGTTACGCCCGAAAAATCCGACCGGATGACGACTATATCGGAAAGGATAGAAGAAAAAGCGCTGCGCGACCTGGTTCAAGAAGCCATTTATTACGATAACGCAAAGGCGAGCATCAGCAGCGCCGATTCAATCGGCCTATCGGCTTTGATCGAGCGGGTCCAGGATACGCAGGAACGCGCGCTCCTTTATTTGATGATGGCGCGACGATCGCTGAAAGAGGGAGATCCGGCAGCTGCAAGCATCTCCTTGAACGAAGTCCGTCGTCTTGCCAGTGACAACTGGGATTCCAAACAGAAAGCGGTGGTGTTGTTGTCTGCGGCAACGGTTTATGCAAAGTTCGATCCGGTCGGTGTAACTGAAACTTTCGGCGAAGCCATCAGGACGATAAATCAGACCAGAGGTGAAAACGTAGAGGCTCTGACGATTTCGCGTAAAGTCGAGTCGGAATGCAGCACCGGCATCAAATCGTTAGTTGGGGAAGTCGGTCCCGAAGCGCATATTAATCTTTACGATGCCGCTACTGTTATCGCTGCTTCTGATTTTGACGGAGCGCTGTTGGTCATCAATAATCTTGATGATTCGGCGACTAAAATCCGAGCCACAGCCTACGTTGTCAAATCTCTGGTGAAACCACCGGACACAAAAGCGAAACCGAAGACTGATACCAAGGCGGCGACACCACCAAACACTGGTACGCCTGATCGTCCTCAGCTTTTGCACTCAAGGAATTAAACTCGACATGACGGAACGACAACGGTATTCAAGCGGAACGAAGTGGGAGCCGATTGTTGGCTATTCACGAGGGGTGCGCGTCGGCAATCGCATCTACGTCACAGGCACAACGGCAACGGACGAAAACGGCAGAATCGTCGGAGGTGACGACGCTTACGCCCAGGCCGTTCAGGTTTTGAAGAACATCGAAAAAGCTCTCAGCCATCTTGGCGCAACGATGGAACACGTGGTCAGAACCAGGATGTTTGTTACGGACATTAGCCGCTGGGAAGAATACGGACGAGCTCATGGTGAATTCTTTCGAGAAATTTTGCCTGCAACCACAATGGTGGAAGTGTCAAAGTTAATCGATCCGCAAATGTTAATTGAAATAGAAGCCGACGCTGAAATTTAGCAGGAGTCGGGGGCCAGTGTCCCTGGGATCGGGAATTGATGATCGGTAGAACCTATCGACGAGTTCCCGATCCCTGGCCCCCGGTCCCCGCCCCCTGTTGCTTCGTGTCATTCAGTCGCCAGTCGAACGGAATATAGTCGAAATTCAGCTGGTTCTTATTTATAGAATCGAGTATTGCCTGCCGCTCCGGAGAAATATAACGTTTTAAAAATCCCGCCAGATCGTCGCCAAATTCCAGGCGGTACTGTTTGAATATCTCGGACAAATAGACTTTACTGTCGGGCAAATCGAAACGCATTCCTTTGCGTTCACTTGCCAGAAGCTTTCGGACGGCAGAATCAATCTGATTGTTGAATTCTTTTCCATTGTAAGCATAGTTGGGCATATCAGGTGCGCCCATCGCTGGTTTGGCCAGAACGAAATGCAGCATCGGATTAGTCCGCGTATCGGCTCGTTCCTCGATATCATCCAACGAGACAACCACGGTTCCGATCTTTCTGTCCGGACCTCCCATGAAATCCTTCAACCTTGGGTCATTGTTCGTGTTTTCGTCGAAAAGAACGCTTTTTATCGGATATCGATCCAAAACCAGTTTAATACCCCACGCGTTATACGCGTTCGCCCAGAAAGCCTTGCGATCGCCGTATGAATCGATATTGTCCGGATATATATCAGCGAGCGATAGCAGATAGTTTTCCAGCGCCTGTACATCCGCGGGGTTGTTCTTCCAGGCAGAATAATCGACCAGTCCGTCCCTAACGTATCGTTTCAGCAGGATATCCAGTGGCTGGTGCAGTTTATCGAAGTCGATATTCGGGGCGTTTTTCGGAGGCTCTGGACGTGGGCAAGCCACGCCGATTAACGCGGAGAACAGTACCAGTGTCGCAATCGCAAAACGCATCTGTCCAATATATAACATACAACTCTTAAATATCAGGATAGAAAACGGGCCGGCCTGGCGCGACTCGAAAATGGGCAAAATCAATGCTCCTCTACCGACTTTTGGTTAATTGCCGATAGTATTTGAGCCAACTGCCGGCGATTAATTCGGGTTCCGGAGACGCAAATGCGCAAACTGATTTTGGCTCTATTTGTCTTAGCAGGTTTAACTGGATGCCGTCTGTTCCATTCGAATGTCGATGGAGCTCATGCCAAAAATCTCTTTTCCAGAACAGAGATAGAAAACATTTTGAGCGCTAAGGTGACTGCCGCCCAACTATTGAGCGATACCGCTGCCGGCTCAGTCTTGCGATTTTCCATCGGCGACGACCAGTCGGAACTTGTGCAGATCACGGTGACGCGCCCGGCGTTATTTCCTGTGAAATCAAATGCAAAGAGCTCTCTTCATGGGGTTCGCAGCGCGACGACTATAAAGAAAACAGTTACAGTCGACGGGATCGGCGACGAAGCCTATTGGGACGGCGACACAATCCATTTCGTGAAGAACGACTGTTACGTGACAATTCATTTCGAGTCAAAGAACATGCCGGTTTCATTGAAAAAGGCAAAGAAACTGGCGGAGCTTGCCGCATCGCGCATTTGAGCAAAGTTGCGCGACAATCGTGATTGGCTGCAGTGCTACGTGCGCGTTTAGCAGGAAACTCATCGCAAAATCTGTTATTCTAATCAGTTAAATTATTTAACAATCCAGCATCAGTTCACCTGACTTCAAGGAGGAGTGATGGCCAGAATCACAGAGCTTCACGTAAACGGCGCAACCCGGCGCCTGGACGTAGATTCGGAACGAAGCCTGCTCAGCGTTCTTCGCGACGATCTTGATCTGACGGGCAGTAAATATGGATGCGGCGAAGGGCAATGCGGCGCGTGCACAGTGTTGATCAACGGACAGGCTACTCGATCTTGCATTACGCAAGTCGGAGATATTGCCACCAAACCCATCGTTACCATCGAAGGGCTGGAAAAAAACGGCAAGTTGCATCCATTGCAGGAAGCTTTTCTTGAAGCCGACGCGATGCAATGCGCCTACTGCACGTCGGGAATGATTATGTCCGGCGTCTCGCTTCTTACAAAGAATCCGAATCCGAACCTGCAAGAGATTATCGCCGGAATGCAGGGCAATATCTGTCGCTGCGGCACGCATCCGCGCATAGTCGCCGCGATCACAATGGCTGCGCAGAAAATTAAAGGAGGTGCCAAATGAGCGAGATGATTGAGCTGGAAATCCCGATTGAACCGGAACGTTACGAGCTCCAGGCCCTTCCGACATACATCTTTAAAGTCGACCGAAGAAACTTTTTGAAGATTTTCGGCACCGGCATCTTTGTAGTCAGCGTGCTGGATCATACCGCGATAGGTCAGGATAGAGCCGGCCAGGGCGAATCAGGCCGTCGTGGCGGCCGCGCGGCATTGCCGAAGGAGATAGGCGCCTGGCTTCGTATCGATGAAAACGGCGATGTAACCGTTTTCACGGGAAAGGTCGAGATCGGGCAGGATATTCGAACCACTCTCACTCAAATCGTATCGGAAGAATTAACTGTACCGGTAAAATCCATCCAGCTGGTGATGGGAGATACCGATTTAACGCCGTTTGATCAAGGCACGTTTGGCAGCCAATCGACACCGCAGATGGGTCCGCAACTTCGGCGCGCCGCGGCGGCTGCTCGCGAAGTTTTGATCGAACAGGCAGCCGACGAATGGAAAGTTAGTCGAGATTCGCTCTCCGCCGCTGACGGCAGGATCATTAACACCCTGACGAAGAAAACGGTAACCTTTGGTCAGTTAGCTAAAGGTCAAAAGATTGTAAAACTGATCTCGGATTCCGCGCCGACGGTGCCGGCGGATAAATGGAAAACAGCAGGAGCTTCGATCCCGAAAATCAATGGGCGTGATTTCGTAACCGGCAAACATCAATACACGCCGGATATCAAACGGCCCGGGATGCTGTACGGTAAAGTTGTTCGCCCCTCTGCATTCAATGCCACATTAGTTTCCGCGGATGCCAGCAAAGCAAAAGCAGTTTCCGGTGTCACTGTAGTTCAGGACGGTAATTTTATCGGCGTAGCTGCGCCTCGCCAGGATTTAGCCGCGAGCGCTGCCGAAATGGTAAAGGCTGAATGGAACGCGCCTCAACAGCCATCATCTAAAGACTTATTCAGTTACCTGAAGAGCAAGGGCGCTCAGGCAACTCCGGCTTACAGCTCGGGTTCAATGACTGATGGCCTTGCTGCGGCCGACATAAAAGGCGAAGCGACTTTTACGATTGCATATATCGCGCATGCTCCGCTTGAGCCGCGCTCCGCCGTTGCCGAGTGGGATGCGGACGGCAAGCTGACTGTCTGGACGGGAAGTCAACGACCCTTTGGTGTACGTGGCGAGCTCGCTCAGGCCTTTCACATTCCGGAAGAGAAGGTTCGAGTCATCATCCCAGACACCGGTTCCGGGTATGGTGGCAAACATACCGGCGACGCTGCGATTGAAGCCGCGCGTCTCGCAAAAGCAGCAGGAAAGCCGGTCAAAGTTACCTGGACTCGCGAAGAAGAATTCACCTGGGCATATTTCCGTCCAGGCGGAGTGATCGATATAACGAGCGGCGTGAAGAAGGACGGCACAATTACCGCATGGGAATTTCACAATTACAATTCAGGGCCTTCTGGTATTACTTCGAAATATGAGATACCGAATCAAAAGATCGTCTTTCACCAGAGCGACTCTCCGCTTCGTCAGGGGTCCTATCGTGGATTAGCAGCAACCGCAAATCATTTTGCACGGGAAGCCTATATCGACGAATTGGCGCACGCCGTCAATATGGATGCCCTGGAATTCCGAATGAAGAACCTGAAAGACCCTCGCCAAATTGCTGTTCTTGAAGCCGCAGCGACCAAATTCGGCTGGGGCAAGATCAAGAATGAGCGTGGCCACGCTTGTGGTCTCGCCATTGGTTTTGAAAAGGGAGGCTATTTGGCGGTCTGTGCCGAAGTGACTGCCGATGTTTCGACTGGTAAGGTGAAAGTCGTCCGCGCAGTTCAATCGTTCGAATGCGGGGCAATCGTAAACCCTGACCATCTAAAAAATCAGATGGAAGGCGCGATTATGATGGGACTGGGCGGAGCGCTATTCGAGGCGATCAATTTCGAAAATGGAAAAATCCTGAACAACCATTTTTCGCAATATCGCGTGCCTAGATTTAATGACATGCCTCAGATCGAAATCGTACTGGTTGATCGGAAAGATTTACCTTCAGCTGGCGCCGGAGAGACGCCATTGATGGGGATAGCTCCGGCCGTTGCAAACGCGATATTCAATGCGACAGGAATAAGGTTGCGTTCGCTTCCGATGGTACCGAATGGCTTGAAGCCAAATACTGATACAAAACCACCAGTAGCGATAAGATAAAAACGACGCGTGGAAACGGAGACACGGTAAGGAAAATCTCCGTATCCCCGCGTCTCCGGCTCTCCGGTTCATCTTTCGATTCCCGCTAATCATTACCCACATCTCCAGCCGATAACAATAAAGAAGTCTGTTGATTTCTGGCGTATTGCGCCAATAAAACTGGAGCTGGAATAACTTGTCCCAGAGTAAAAAAATCGCGAGCAAAACACCCTGGCTGGTTCGTCCTTCTGTAGACCTGATAGTAGGATGCGGCGGTTGGACACTGCCGTTATTTGCGGTGGTATTTCTCCTCACAAAAGGCCACGGGATGGCTCTGTCGATTGGTTTTTACGCATTGTCGCTGGTCATCAATTATCCACATTACATGGCGACAGTTTATCGCGCTTACCACAGACAAGCGGACTTTGCTCAATATCGACGATACACGCTGCACTTGTCGCTTGTTCTCCTGTTTGTTCTCCTGCTCGGTCACCGGTTCTACCAAATATTGCCCTGGGTGTTCACCGTGTACATTATTTGGAGCCCCTGGCATTACAGCGGACAGAACTACGGTCTTGCCTCGATGTTTATTCAACGAGCAGGCGTTAAACTTAGCTCAGCCCAGCGACGGGGCTGGCAGGTCGTTTTCGTTTCATCGTACCTGATGCTTGCCGTTGCCTTTCTGTCACAGGCGTCACTCGATCCCGCAATTATTTCGTTTGGCTTGCGGCCGTCAATCGCGCGTTTGGCTCAATGGTTCTTCCTGTTGAGTTTCGGAATCAGCGCTCTGTATGCAAGCTTAAGCCTGCGTTTAAAGACCGACAAAAGAGGAATGCTCGCGCCGGCTATATTGATCTCTTCGCAATTTTTATGGTTTGTGCTGCCGGTGTTGTTGTCGCTTACAACCAACTTTGAATTGCCGCAGGTGCAATACAGCAGTGGAATCCTTGCGATCCTACATTCGACCCAGTATTTATGGATAACGATGTATTACGCTCGCCGCGAAAGCAACGCGACACAAACATCTGCCTGGAAGTCATGGAAATATGCGCTGGTTCTTGTTGCAGGCGGAATCGCGCTGTTTCTGCCAGGACCATGGATTATCAGTTACATAGGTCATTACGATTTTACTTCGAGCACGCTTTTCTTTGTTGCTCTGGTCAACATCCATCACTTCATGCTTGATGGTGTGATATGGAAACTTCGTGATCCTAAGATTGCATCGCTCCTGCTTGACCGAAAGACTCGTAAAGAAGAAACATCTGGTAATGCTACTGACGGATTTGTCGTCAGGCCTGCTTATCCGCAGCTCAGGAAATTTGCGATGCCGCTCGCGGCAACTTTGCTGATCGGTTTAGGCGTCGTCGATCTTTGCAGATATTTCCTTGGGGCGGATTATGGAAAATCTTCGAGGCTTGCACTATCGGCCAAATTGAATCCGAACGACGCGCCGCTGCAACTTCGATGGGCGCTGGCAGATTTGAACGAGGCGCACTTTGACGGGGCTGTAGCCAAGATGAAACAGGCGGTTGCACTGAATCCTCGGAATCCCGTTATACAGAGATCGTTTGTCCAGCTCCTTGTCGAAAGTCAGCGTTACGACGAGGCGTTAGTTCAATATAAAGAGATGAAACGGTTGGGCCTGATGGACGTCGATTCTTTGGTGAACTATGGGATCCTGGCGGCGGAAAACCATCAATACGATGAAGCGATTGCGAGTTGGACCCAGGCGCTGAAAATTGACCCGAACCAGCTCAATGCGCGATTGTATCTGGCAGAGACACTGAATAATCAGGGTCAGACAAAAGCCTCGATACCCCACTACGAAAAATATCTCACACAAGCTGCATTGCAAGGCGGCAATGTCGGTTTGACTCCCGCTCAGGTTGCCCATGTCGCGACGAAATTAGCCGACGCCTACAGCAAAGAGAATTGCCCCGACTGCGAAGAACGCGCCAGCGAATATCGCAAAAAGGCATCGGAATTTACAACCATAGCCGACAAATTCTCTGGCAAATAACCTGAGCCGCACAAGCTCCGGCAGTGTCAGTACCAGCCTGCGGTAGCGCTGGGTCGGCGCTTGGTTTAAACCCAAGTTGGACTTAATCTACGTCTACCCAGCCGCTACCGCGGGCTGGTACTGACATCCCCTATCGTTGTCTGTTATCGTACATACCTTGGTAGCTCACAAAATCTGTAAACACAGGTTACATCTATTAATGAAGATTTTGCAGAATGTTCTCACGGACCGAACTCTGAAAAGAGGCCTCAAACATCTATCGTCCGTTGATCCCGACCTTGGGCAGGTGATCAAACAGATCGGTCCGCCACCGATGTGGGAACGCGATCCCGGCTTTCCAACTCTTGTTCATATCATTCTGGAGCAGCAAGTCTCGCTGGCATCGGCACGCGCTGCGTTCAACAAACTGCAAGCTGCGGCAAGACCGTTAACCCCGGAACGATTTCTCGAATTCGATGACGCTGAGTTAAAGGAAATAGGCTTCAGCCGTCAAAAAGCCGCCTATTGCAGAAGCCTGGCCCAGTCGATCCTGGATGGAGAGTTCGATCTGGCTCGTCTTCACGAAAAGGACGATTCTGAGGCGCGTTCAGAGATGATCAAAATAAAGGGCATAGGGCCCTGGACCGCAGATATCTATTTGCTGATGGCGCTGCGTAGACCGAATATCTGGCCCGGCGGCGATCTGGCATTAGTGGTAGCGATTCAGAAAATCAAGAAGTTGAATTCACGACCAACCCCGCAGGAATTTCAGGCGCTCGGCGAAAAATGGCATCCGTGGCGAGCTGTCGCAGCCCGAATCCTCTGGCACTATTATCTGAGCAAACCTGCATCCGCCAAATGATTTTACAAATTATTGCTACTTTCTCAGCAGGATAATCGTTTAATATGGGTATCAACCCGAAAATCTAACCGCGAGGAGCAAAATCATGGAAAGATTGTGGCAGGATTTGCGCTATGGCTTCAGGATGCTGTGGAAGAGCCCCGGCTTCACGATCGTGGCCGTCATCTCGCTGGCCCTGGGAATCGGAGCAAACACAGCGATATTCAGCACATTGCACGCTTTCCTCTTTTCTCCGTTGCCGGTAGAGCAGGCAGATCGACTGGTAAAGATGTTTACGACAGACAAGAACAACCCGGGGAACCTGCCAGTCTCTCACTGGAATTTCAATGATCTTCGCGATAAGAACGACGTTTTCTCGGGAGTCACGGCCTACACTTTTGCGGGCGCCAGCATGGCGGCGGGGAACGAAACTACGCCGGTCACCATTCAAGTCGTGGCCGGAAACTATTTCGATGTCCTGGGTGTGAAACTGCATCTTGGACGCGGCTTTCTTCCGGACGAAGACAAAACTCCGGGAACCAATCCGGTTGTAGTCCTGAGTTATGGACTGTGGCAGCGAGCCTTTGGCGGCAGCCCGTCGATAGTCAACAGCACCATCCTCCTGAATCGACAGCCATTCACTGTGATTGGAATAGCCGCGCAGGATTTCGAAGGCACGGATCTGGGCGGCGGCATAGATATGTGGGCGCCGATGATGATGCACGATGTTCTGCAGCCAGGATTTGATTTTTATAACGCTCGACGCGGACTTTTCTTGTTTCCTGTCGCCCGGTTGAAACCGGGCGTGACCGTGCAGCAGGCGCAAGCGGCTATGAGCGCATTAGCTTCAAATCTGGAGAGGGAATACAAGAACGACAATGAAGGCCGCAGCGTCAAGGTAGTCTCGCTCCTCCAGGATCGGCTCGATCCGGGAGGAACTGGTCAATTGCTGCTGATCTCTGGTCTGTTGATGGGAATTGTCGGCGTGGTCCTGCTGATAGCCTGCGGGAATGTGGCGAACCTTTTACTCGCGCGCGCTACGAAACGGCAACGCGAAGTCGCCATTCGACTGGCCATCGGAGCGAATCGATCGATCTTAATTCGCCAATTTATAACGGAGAGTCTGCTGCTTTCATTGATAGGCGGTATCGCCGGATTTCTGGCAGCTTTCTGGTCGCGCAATTTAATTGCGTCATTTTTGCCGTTTGGCGCCGGAACGAACGACGATAACACTCCATTGAATCCGACGGTGTTACTGTTCACGATAACTTTATCAGTCGTCAGCGGAGTTATCTTTGGTTTGGCGCCAGCGATCCAGGCATCAAACCCTGACCTTGTCCCTACGCTGAAAGGGGAATCGACAATCGGAGCTCAACGGGGATTCAGGATAAATCTCCGCCAGGTTTTGGTTGTGCTTCAGGTTTCGCTGTCGCTGGTATCGCTGGTCGCGGCCGGTTTGCTGGTTCGCAGTCTGCAAAAGGCGCAGGAAGTCGATCCGGGGTTCAGGGTCGATAATATGTTGATGGTTGGCATCAACGTCGGTGCTCAAGGTTACAAGCCTGAACAGGGCAAGGTGTTCTATCAGCAGTTGACGCAACGAGTCCGGGATTTATCCGGAGTTAAATCGGCAACCCTGGCGCAGAACGCCCCCATAAACGGCGGCGGTATTGCCAGAAGCGTATTTCTGGAAGGCGCAGCACCCACACCGGGAAATCGCGGCGTCCTTGTTCAGTTGAATGTTGTTGGATCGAAATATTTTGACACGATGGGTATCCCAATTGTGAGCGGCCGCGATTTCGCTGATACGGACACGGAAACGAGCCCAAAGGCCGTCATCATTAACGAAATCATGGCAAACCGTTTCTGGCCATCTCAGGATCCGATTGGAAAACGATTTAAATTCTTTGGGGAAGATTTTTATCGCGAGGTGGTTGGCGTCGCTAAGAACACAAAGGTCAACAATCTGACTGAAGCCGGGATTTCATACATCTATGTTCCACTGACCCAGAATTACTCGCCTGCAATTACGCTGATCGTGCAAACCCAGAGTGAGCCGACAAGTATGGTCTCGCCTCTTCGGGCGTTAGTGCAATCGATGGACGCGAACATACCGGTTCAGAATGTACGCACTCTGCGTGAACGATTAACTCGATCCCTGGGAAATCAACAACAACAATCGACTCTTATGACGGCGGCTGGAATACTGGCGCTGTTGCTTGCGGCAGTCGGATTGTATGGCGTGATGGCCTACTCTGTTGCGCAAAGAACGAGAGAGCTCGGGATTAGATTGGCGCTCGGAGCGACAAAAATGGATGTGCTCAAGTTGATTCTTGGGCACGGATTGCTGCTGGTTTCGATAGGAATAGTAGTTGGACTGATAGCCTCCGCGACACTGAGCCAGACGATCAAAGGCTTGTTGTTCGGCGTAAATGCCGCTGATCCGATCACCTATGTAGGAACTTCGTTGGTGCTGGCAGTTGTCGCGCTGATAGCCAGTTACATCCCCGCTCGCAGGGCAACAAAGGTCGATGCCTTAACCGCTTTGCGAACTGATTAAAGCTGAAATGATCCTGCAAATTGAGCGGCTGGTTTTGCGTCACTATCGGTTGGATGACCTCGAAGATTTATTCGAGATATTCTCCGATCCGGTGGCGATGAAATATTACCCATCGACTAAGACGATTGAGCAATCGCGCGCGTGGATAAACTGGAACCTTGAAAACTATAAATTGAACGGGTTCGGGTTGTGGGCCGTAGTGTTAAAAGAAACGGGAAAGTTTATAGGTGACTGTGGTATTACGCTGCAAACGGTTCAGCAGACACAGGAACACGAAATCGGTTATCACATTAAACGACAGTATTGGAATCAGGGATTTGCCACAGAAGCGGCGCTGGCTTGTTTGGAGCGTGGCTTCTCGGCTTTTAGGCTGAAGCGTCTGGTTTCCATCGTTGATCCGAACAACGCTGCGTCGTGCGTTGTAGCCGGCAGAATTCATCAGGATATGCGCTATTTCGAGAAAGATGGAAAACAGATGTGCCTTTACTTTTCGAATCTCGTTTCGTAAACCGGGCTTAGCGATTATAATTTGAGCAACTCTGCGGTAATCAGCTTAAGGGAACAACAATATGGAATATAACGATTTGATGAAGCAACTTGAAGCGGCAGGAACAGAGCAGACTCGAAAGACATTGCGACGCCACGGGGTTGAGGGAGATTTATTCGGCGTTAGTTATTCAACTTTTGGTGTTCTAAAGAAAAAGATTAAAACCGATCACGATCTGGCGTTAAAGCTCTGGGCATCCCGAAATCACGATGCGCGTATTTTCGCGACGATGATCGCCGATCCGGCGAAGCTAAACGCAGACCTTTTCGACAACTGGGTAAAGGATTTGCGCAACTATGTCATCATCGATGCGCTGGCGACAGTTGCCAATCAATCCAATATCAGTCTGTCGCGAACTGAAAAATGGATGAAGAGCAAGGATGAATGGGTAGGGAACTTTGGCTGGTCGTTGTTTGCCAGGGCGGCGCGCACTAATCCGGAATTTACGGAAGCCGTCCTCGAAAAGTATATTGAAATAATCGAACGCGATATCCACAAGGCTCAGAACCGCGTCCGCCACGCTATGAACTCTGCTCTGATTTCAATCGGCGTCAAAAACGACAAGCTTCAGAAAAAAGCGTTAGCTGCTGCTGCGCGCATCGGCAAAGTGGAAGTTGATCACGGCGACACTGATTGCAAGACTCCGGACGCAGCGCAATACATTCTTAAGACAGCCAAGCAAAATAAAGCGAAAGCAGCAAAAGCCAAGTAAGCACAGCGTCGAATCATTTGGCCTATGAGGTCACTCCGACCTGATCGAAAGCATCGGGTCGGCCTCACCGGCCGTACGCGCCGGCAGGTAACAGGCGAGCGTAGTTGTAAGAAGCGCGACCAGTCCGACTGTTGCGAACGTAACAGGATCAGTACCGCTTATTCCGTAAAGCATACTTCCCATTAATCTCGACAAAACTGCCGCGCTTATCAACCCAGCTACAGCGCCAATAGCGAACAGTTTCAGACCTTGGCCAACAATCAATTGCATTAAATCCCATCGCTTTGCGCCAAGTGCCATCCGTATACCGAATTCATGCATACGTCGATTGACCGAGTACGAAATCACGCCATACATTCCTATTGTCGCGAGCACCAGTGCGAGCCCGGCGAAAAGACTGACCAAAAAAAGCGCAAAGCGTCGCCCGGAAACGGAGTCATCTACCACCCGATTCATAAATCGAATATCCGCAACTGCCAGTCCCGGGTTAAGCTCTTTCACTGTCGAGCGCAATTGATCGATCACCGTCGAATCGTCCAGGTCTGACCGGAGGACTACAAACATATCGCTTATCGGTTGCTGGTGATGCGCCCACCAGAAAGCGGGTTTTGCCGATTCGCTATCGGGCTGGTCTTTGACGTCTCCGACGACTCCCACTATGTGAAACCAGTCTTTTTCCGTAGGATTATCACTTCCGGTAAGTCGCTTGCCTACTGCGTCTTCGCCTGGCCAATACCGATTCGCCATAGCCTGGTTGATTATGAGGACGTTTTGCTCGGACACATCATCAACGTCGTTAAAAAATCTTCCGCTGATCAGCGGAATTCCCAGAGCCTGGAAATATTCAGGTGACGCCGCGTGATATCGTGCTGTAGTTTTGTCGTTATATTCTGCCGAGCGACCTTCTATTTTAAACCCTCCGTAATTCTCATCATATCCTGTCCACGGAAGGTCGGTCCCGATTCCGGCATACCTG
The DNA here is from genome assembly GCA_035652355.1 of Blastocatellia bacterium. Lineage (GTDB taxonomy): Bacteria > Acidobacteriota > Blastocatellia > DASRDY01 > DASRDY01 > DASRDY01. The sequence goes on along the minus strand of DASRDY010000246.1, from coordinate 7,515 downwards.
ACGCCAGGCTGAGATTTGAGTTCGGCAATCAGGTGCTTGAAAAACTGATCAGTTTCTTTTCCGCTGCGATATTGTTCAGAAGGCAGCGATACTTCGGCGGTTAGAACCTTTTGGGGTTGAAAACCAGGATCAGTGCGAAGCAGGTTGACAAAACTATGAAGCAACAATCCGGCGCTGATCAGCAAAATGCAGGCCAGGCCGGTTTCACCAACGACAAGAAGATTTCGCAAACGCAGTTGCCCGCGGCCCACGGTTGAGCCACGTCCACCTTCGCGCAAGCTTTCCTGCAAATCCGCTTTTGATGCTGTCAATGCCGGAACGAGACCGAATAGAAGACCTGTAACTACCGCCACGGCGAGTGTAAATGCAAAGACAGTCAGGTCCAGGTGAATCTCTAATGCTCGCGGGAATCCAGGTGGCAGGCTCGCAACCAACAGACGAACGCCGACCACCGCCAGCAGCGTTCCAAGCGCCGCCCCAACAATAGCAATCAGCACGCTCTCCGTCAGCAATTGTCGAACAATGCGATATCGTCCAGCACCCAAAGCTGTTCTTACCGCGATCTCACGTTGCCGAGCGTTCGCTCGCGCCAGCAGGAGGTTCGCAGCATTCACGCAAGCGATTAACAACAGCATCCCAACCGCCGCAAGCAGCACCATCAGCATCTGCTTTGTTTGACCAACCATCACTTGATATAACGGCCTGGTAAATATGCGCCAGCCTTTTGATTGAGGATGTTCGTTAATCATTTGCGAGAAGATCGCGCTCAGCTCGGCATTTGCCTGCTCTGCGGAAACGCCCGGCTTAAGTCTTCCAAATCCTTCGATGAAATGAGAGCCTCGATTGTTTGGATCCAAATTGAATGTAAACGGACACCACACATCTACCGTTTCGCCATCGGCGACTTCGTGATAATTATTGCCGGGATGTTGCGCGCCTGGCGGCATCACACCGACGACGGTGTAAGGCTGCGCCTCCAGGGTGATCGTTCGACCGACGATGTCTCGATTTGAAGCAAAACGTGTTCGCCACAATCGATCGCTTATAATCGCAATATGACCACGCGCCGGCAATTCGTCATCGGCGGTGAACTCTCGTCCCTGAGCAAGTGGGAGCCCGATCACGTGGAAATATCCCGCCGTGACTTGAAACCCGCGCAGCATAACGGGATCACCCGCACCCGAGAGTTGTATATCGGACCTTACTATGGCAGCCATGCCGTCGAACACCTGATTCCGAACTCGAAGGTCTTTGAAGTCATTCGGATTCAGCGGAAATATCGGATACATGTCACTGTTAACATAAATGCGAACGATGCGATCGGGATTCGCATAGGGAAGCGGTCGCAACAGCACACCCTCGATAACGCTGAATATCGCGCTGTTTGCTCCAATGCTCAGCGCCATTGTCAGTACAATGACGGCAGTGAATCCGGGATTTTTGACCAGCAGACGAACAGCGTATCGAAGATCGCTCCACATTGTTTCGATGTGATTGGTTCTGCGCATATCGCGGCACCGTTCCTTTATTTGATCTGTTCCGCCAAGGCGGCGTATGGCTGCGCGGCGCGCTTCGTCTGGCGACATTCCACTTTCAATGTTTTCTTGTATCTGTTCGTAAATATGAAATGAGAGCTCGCGATCAAGCTCGCTTTCCAAATTGCGTCTTCGGAAAGTCGATCGCAACCGTAAAATTACAATGTCGAGTCGCCGTCGCGGATTCATGCTGGGTTCTCCGCCGTCATGCTAATGACTAATCCGACAGCGCCGGAAAGCCGTTCCCATTGTTCGAGTTCTTTCTTCAGTTGGATGCGGCCCGCTCTGGTGAGCGTGTAAAATTTCGCCTCGCGCCCGCTTTCACTGGCGCGCCATTCGGATTTAATCCAGGCCTGCTGTTCCAGACGATGTAGAGCTGGGTAGAGCGCCCCCTGGGTGATTTGCAGGACATCGTTCGATACCTGTTGGATCCGTTTAGCGATTCCCCAACCGTGCTGTGGCTGCAGAGCCAGGGTATTGAGGATAAGCAGATCCAGCGTTCCCTGAATCATATCTGAGGGTTTGCTCATTGGTTTATATGACCCCTAATTGATCTACAATTGATGCCTAATTAATCTACAATCCGTTCGATTGATTGTCAACAACCTTCGCTGGACAGAACCTCTGCTGCTACAAACCGAAAGAGGCAAGCAGATGCAGCAGATCCACCCTGGAATAAACAGCCGGGTTTTGCGGTCCTCTCAATCAGGAACCGGATGAGATTTGAAAATCTGGGAAGAACTGCTATGGCGTCTGACTGGCCAAAAGCCTTATCAAGCGGGTGGAGGCATGTCTCTATTTATGCTTACCGCTTCGCAAAAGCGACCACGCATCATTTGCATCCGCTGTCTCGCGGATTTCGCGCCTGGATTTTTCTGATCTATGGGTTCGCGAAAGTCGTAAAGTTCAATTCGACTGCGGCGTTGATGGCGACAGTTGGTATGCCGCTACCGAAACTGTTTCTTACAGCCGCGATTAGTATAGAGCTGATCTGCGGACTAGCTCTGTTTATCGGATATCGCACACGAGAAACATCCCTGATACTGACGCTCTATTTAATTCCGGTGACGCTGGTTATGCATGGGTTCCGCATGTTTGTTCACGGGATGTTCGTGCAGGAACAAAATGGTTCAGGTTTTGAAAAACGTTGCGATTATGGGCGGATTGTTGAAGTTTATCGTTGATGGCGCGGGCACGATCTCTCTCGACTCCAGGATGCATCATGCATTACTGGTCAAAGGACCGATTCTGGAAATTCCAATTCAGAAGGTAAACCTGCAGTTTGATTCGCGTATTGCAGAGCCACTGGGGTCGCTAGGCACGGTCTATCAGGACGTCAGGATTGCGGACATTTGGGGGAGTTTGACCGTTTCCAAGCGAGCGCTAATCAACCCTGCCTTTTCGGCGGTTTACGTTCCAGCACCACCAGATCCAACTATGCGGCCGATTCAAGGCGACGGCTGGACACTGGACCTGGCTTCTGGATGGACGACTGTGGCTAAGGAAGGAACTAGTAATCTAGTCCTTGCCCAGTCCGGTTATTGAGAGCTTCATCAATTGATTGACGAATTCAACGGCTGACGCTTCCGCCCTATAGGTGCCGGTGTCGGCGATTCTTTACAGCTGGACGAATGGTCGCCGGTTGCTGATGATTCGATGGAACATCAGGAAGACCGGCTATGTCACTCGCCAAAAAGGTAGATGGGACTACTTAGTCTTGTATGTCAATCTGTCCGTCCGCGTGCCTTGTTACGACCGGCTCAGCAGGCGGTGCTTGGCAAATAGTAGGCCGCAACGCATTGGCCATCTGAATTACCTGACTTCGCGCAAGAATTAATCCATAAACGAGTTTTGTTGAAACCTTTCTTCGATGCCAGTCACTGACCTCTAGGCTGTAGACACCCTACATACAATGCTGTAGAATCTCTACATCCTGTAAGGAGGGTTGTAAGAGGAGATTCTAAAAAAGATGGCAAAGCGAGAAAAATATCAAAACAAGATAGAAATTTTGCAAGGGACGCTGGACCTGCTGATTTTGCAGACTCTTCAATGGGGTCCGCAGCACGGTTACGGTATCAGTCAGCATATTCGCGCTAATTCGGGCGACGTACTTTCCGTCGATACGGGGTCGCTCTATCCGGCTCTTCATAGACTGGAACGGCAGAAATGGATCAGCTCTGAATGGAAGATGTCTGAGAATAATCAACGGGTGAAAGTCTACCAGCTCACCTCCACCGGCAAGAAGCAACTGGCGAACGAGCGCTCGCGATGGGAACAGTTCACCGATGCTATAGCGGGAATCCTGGATCCGGCAAAGAGTTAACGAGGCACCGTGAAAAGCAGGTTCTGGCGACGAAATCGCCGTAATGAAGAACTGGAAGATGAGATCAACAGTCACTTGCGAATGGCCGCGCGAGATCGATTGGAGCGCGGCGAAGCTTTACGGCCGGTGGAAATCGATGTGCGCCGCGAAATAGGTAATGTCGAATTGATCAAGGAGGTTACGCGCAGTATGTGGGGAACAAGATCGCTTGAGCAATTGAGCCAGGATTTACGATACGGCGCGCGAATGATGTTAAAGCGGCCAGGATTTACAATCGTTGCGGTCATTGCATTGGCGTTGGGAATCGGAGCGAACAGCGCGATCTTCAGTGTTGTTAATTCAATCCTGCTGCGACCTCTGCCTTACAGCCAGCCCGACAGATTGATGACGCTTTGGACGAGCCTGAAACGACCGGGCTACGAGAAAATCTCCGTCTCAGAACCCGAATACGTCGATTTCAAACAGCGAAGCAAGAGTTTTGAAGAGATCGCCAGTTATCATCAACGCGGATTAAACCTGACCGGAGTAGACGAGCCGGAAAGACTGCAGGGCGCAGAGGTTTCGCCAAATCTGTTTGCAACGCTTGGAGTGAATCCGTTGTTTGGGCGGAATTTCCTTTCGGGCGAAGAACAACCGGGTCACGGACAGGTTGTTATTCTCAGCCACAGACTGTGGCAGCAACGATTCGGATCAGATCGGTCGTTAGTCGGAAAATCCATAACGCTGGACGGAAAACCGTTTGAAGTTGTCGGCGTGATGCCGCCGGGATTCGAGTTTCCCACCAGGGAGACCGATATCTGGACGCCGTTTGAGGTGACTTCGGAATTCCTGTCAGAGAATTATCGCGGCTCGCACTTTCAGCAAATCGTAGGCAGGCTAAAAGAAGGTGTGACGCTGCAGCAGGCTCGCGCGGAGATGGACGCGATTGCCGATCAAATGGCGAAACAGTCGCCGACCATATATCGACTGGGTTACGGAATCGTAATATCTCCGATGCGCGATGAAATAATCGGCGATATTCGGCCGACGTTACTAGTCTTATTCGCGGCGGTCGGATTCGTATTGCTGATCGCCTGTGCGAACGTAGCGAACCTGTTGCTGTCGCGGGCAGCGGCCAGACAGAAAGAAGTATCCGTCCGCGCGGCGCTCGGCGCCAGTCGAGTCCGATTGATGCGACAGTTCTTGACAGAGAGCGTTCTGCTCTCGCTTATCGGCGGGCTGTTTGGGTTATTGCTGGCCTACTGGGGCGTTGGAGTTTTGATGTCGCTCGCGCCATCGAACATCCCTCGAACCGACGAGATCAGACTCGACCTCGGCGCAGTTGCATTCACAATTGCCCTTTCACTGGCGACAGGAATTTTTTTCGGTCTTGCGCCCGCAATTCACGTCTCAAAGCCCGATCTTAACGATGCCCTTAAAAGTGGTGTCAGAGGTTCATCCGACAGCGCAGGGAAACATAGGTTTAGAAACAGTCTGGTGGTTGCCGAATTTGCCATGACTGTGGTGCTGCTGGTCGGCGCAGGTCTGATGATCAAGAGCTTCATAAAACTTCAGGAAGTGAATCCGGGCTTCAGCACAAACAACATCGTGTCGTTACGGTTGGTTTTGCCGCAGTCCCGGTATTCGACTTTCGACAAGCAGACCGGCTTTTTCAAAGAGGTAAATGCAAAGCTCGCGTCATTGCCTGGAGTGCAGTCCGTTGGAGAGATCAGCGCGCTGCCGTTGAGCGGGTTCACCAATGACCGAAGCTTTAGAATTGAAGGACGTCCGGAAATTCCTGGACAGCCAAATCCGGACGAAGAAATCAGATTTGCCGGTCCGAACTACTTTGCGACGATGGGTATTCCGCTAGTCCGGGGGCGACTGTTTACGGAGCGCGATAACGCTGATGCGCCTCGCGTTGCAATAATCGACGAGGCCGCGAAAATGCGTTATTGGCCGAATGAAGAAGCGATAGGCAAGCGGATCATCTACAACGGTATGCAAAGCACCGTAAACTGGATCGAGATCGTCGGTATCGTCGGAAACGTAAAACATAACGGTCCCGACGCGAAAGAGGACCCAGAGATATACTTGCCATATTCACAACCACTCTTTATGAGTTCAAATTCAAACGTGTCGGCGTTATTCATTGTTGTAAGGACTGCGTTAGATCCGTCAAAAACGATCCCAGCGATTCGTTCTGAAATTACTTTACTCGACAAAGATCAACCGATCTCTAATATCAAGACCATGAGAGACCTTCTCGACGAATCAGTAGCTCAGCGACGGTTCAGCATGTTGCTGCTTAGCATCTTCGCCGCGGTAGCGGTTGTTCTGGCGTCGGTCGGAATCTATGGCATTATGTCGTACTCGGTAACGCAACGGACGAACGAGATCGGGATTCGCAGAGCTCTGGGTGCGAGCACCGGCGACGTCTTTATGATGATTGTCACGCAGGGAATGAAGCTCTCGGCAATTGGTGTTGCTCTCGGCGTGGTTGGCGCAATCGGATTAACGCGACTTATGTCGACTCTCCTGTTTAATGTTCAGGCTACGGATCCAACCATATTCATTTTGATCGCATCGTTGCTGGTCGTCGTGGCGCTGGCAGCTTGCGTTTTACCAGCCCGAAGAGCGATCAAATTGGATCCGATGAAGGCGCTTCGCTACGAGTAAAAGGGCGAAACATGAAGTTTTTCCGATGGCATCGCTACAGAGATGTGGACGAAGAAATACAGCAACATCTTCGTATGGCCACTCGCGATCGGATCGAACGCGGGGAAACCCCGCAGGAAGCTGACCGCCAATCCCGCCGCGAATTAGGAAACATCGCGTTGGTTAAGGAGGTGACTCGCAATATGAGTTACGGCGCAATATTCGATCAGATATTGCAGGATTTGCGATACGCGATTCGCATTCTTGCGAAGAACCGTGGCTTTACCGTCGTGGCGATATTGTCACTTACACTCGGAATTGGAGCGAGTGCAGCAATCTTTCAACTCCTGGATGTAGTGACATTGCGAATGTTGCCTGTCCGACAGCCAGAAGAGCTTGCTGAAATACGCATTACCAACCGGCACGGAATCAGCGCCAATTATCTGGGCCGGCGTGCCGTATTGTCATACCCATTGTGGGAGCAAGTTCGTCAAAACGTCGGCTCGCCATCGGGTGAAAAGATCTTTTCAGGCGTTTTCGCTTTTGGCGACGATACATTTGATCTGAGTTCAGGCGGCGAGGCCCGCAATGTTCAGGCAATGTGGGCGAGTGGCGATCTGTTTAATGTCCTTGGTGTTCAGCCGATGATCGGCCGCCTGTTCAACTCGAGAGATGATGAGAAGGGTTGTGGATCGCCTGCCGCCATTATCAGTTACCGATTCTGGCAGAGCGAATATGGACGTGATCTTTCAGTGATCGGAAAGACGATTTCGCTGGAAGGCAAACCATTCGAAATCATAGGCGTCACGCCGGCCAGCTTTTACGGAGTCGAATCCGGAAGAAATTTCGACGTGGCGGTGCCGCTTTGCGCTGAGCCGATAATTTATCGCCAGGACAGCAAGATAGAAAGTCGTTCGGATTTCTGGCTGGCGGCTATCGGTCGTTTGAAACCTGGCGTAACCGTGCAACAAGCCAGCGCTGAACTAACCGCAGCCTCACCCGCGATTTTTCAGGAGACCT
>DASRDY010000245.1:0-23036 GCA_035652355.1 Blastocatellia bacterium | reverse complement strand
TGACCGAGTCAATCACGACATACTGATGTCGAGAGTAGCGCGGAGAGTCAGCGACAAGCGAGTGCTGCGACTAATCCGAAGATATCTGCAAGCGGGGTTGATGGTTGACGGAGCAGTAAGCCAGCGAACAGAGGGAACGCCGCAAGGAGGACCACTGTCGCCGCTGTTGTCAAACATCCTGCTCGATGAACTGGACAAGGAGCTAGAGAGCCGAGGACATAAGTTTTGCCGTTACGCAGACGATTGCAATATCTATGTGCGATCACAGCAGGCGGGAGAACGGGTAATGGCTTCGGTGAGTAGGTTTCTTGGAAAGCGATTACGCCTGAAGGTAAACAAGGAAAAGAGCGCGGTAGCTCGCCCTTGGGAACGGAAGTTTCTGGGCTACACGATGACGTGGCATAAAGAGCCACGACTGAAAGTAGCAGCGACTTCCGTCAAGAGGCTGAAGGCAAAAGTGCGAGTGATCTTTCGCGAGGGAAAAGGAAGAAGCCTGCCACAAGTAATCAAGGAACTGAACAAACTTCTGCAGGGTTGGATACAGTACTTCCGGCTGGCAGAGGTAAAAGGAATCTTTGAAGAACTTGACCAGTGGCTCAGACGTAAACTGCGAGGGCGGCTGTGGCGGCAATGGAAGAAACCTTTTACCAGAGCAAAAGAACTGATGAAGCGGGGACTGGACAAACTGCGCGCCTGGCAAAGCGCCGGTAACGGACGGGGTGCGTGGTGGAATGCGGCGGCTAAACACATGAACGAAGCATTCCCGAAGTTATTCTTTGATCGAATGGGTCTCGTGTCATTGCTGGATCAGATGCGAAGGTTTCAACTTTCAACGTGAACCGCCGGATGCGGAACCGCACGTCCGGTGGTGTGGGAGGACGGGAGCCGCGAGACTCCCTCCTACCTGATAAAATATCCGTTGCTCTGCAACGTACATTAATAAAGCTGCCGGCGGAATGCCTGAGATCGTTTGTGCCGTCATTCGTTTCCTGCCTGAGTTGGTCAGCGATCACGGGCAAGATGCCCGTGCCACATGTGATCGGGCATCTTGCCCGCTTTACCAAAAAATATCCGTTGTTCTGCAACCCACATTTAATAAAGCTGCCGGCGGAATGCCTGAGATCGTTGGAGCCATTCATTCGTATCCTGTCTGAGCTGGTCAGCGATCACGGGCAAGATGCCCGTGCCACATGGCTTGCGCAGGCCGGACGGCCATGTTACATCTCCGCTCGATGCCTGACATTGAATACCAATATTTTTATCGAAGAAATCTGCCACATTACCAGCCGCTCGGCGGGACCTTCTTTATTACCACTTGTCTGACCGGCTCCATTCCTCGATCAACTATTGATTGGTACCTGAAAGAGAAACATCGATTCGAGCAACAGGCCGACAATCTACCGACATCTGAACGAGCAAAGCGCGAACGCGAAATCCGACGACGATGGTTTTCACGAATCGAAAGCGCTTTACATAAATCAACGAGCGGTCCCATCTGGTTGAAAGACGAACGCGTGGCCAAAATAGTGATGGACGCTCTGCATTTTTTTGATGGCAAGAGATATCGAATCGATGCGTTCACCGTTATGCCGAATCACCTTCATCTGGTGATAGCTCCCCTGCAAATGATCGCAACGGACAATAACGCCCTGACGCGAACGGAAATTCTGCGCAATCAGGAACGTTACTATTCTTTGCCGCACATTATGCATTCGATTAAGAGTTTTACTTCCCTGGAAGGTAACAAACTGCTCGATCGAAGCGGCGAATTTTGGCAGAGCGAAAGTTATGATCACGCAATCCGCAATCAGCAAGAATGGGAACGCGTGATTGCCTATGTGATCAATAACCCGGTTAAAGCAGGTTTGGTACGGCATTGGCAAGAGTGGCCTTATACATACGTTCGAACCATGTAGCGCGGGCATCTTGCCCGCGCATCTATGACAAGTATCCGTTTCTTTACAACGACACCGATATTGTCGGCGCGTTTTCCACCTATGGCTGCCAATTGGAGGACACGGGCAAGATGCCCGTGCTACATGGGACGCGCGGCGAGCCGTGGTAACAGCCGCATATCGGTAGAGCCAGTGAAACCGGCGACAGATCCAGGTCCGATTGCTCTGTCGATTTTTTCAAGGATTCTGAACAATTGGGCGATCTTTCCCTTGGCTCAAAGAGTCGCCAGGGGCTATCCGCTGTCGTAAGCTTCGCCTGCTGAGCCCATTGGAAATTCGCTTGAATCCCCCTGATGCCGCAGCTAATCACATAGCCACTTCGTCATCTCAGGAAAAGCAGGTAGTGTCCGCTCTCGACGCGGATTGGGATCGCCAGTCATATCCAGCCATACCAGTATCGGGACACCAACATAACGACCACCCTGGAAATTCTCTACAAAGGCTTTCGACCACCCGAAATAGCCTCCATCGTGGAAGACGATTTCAGGTGTAATCCCAAGATGAACCGCAGCCGCATACGACCAGGCCATCGCCGCTGTTTCCATTCCCATGTCATCTCCAAAATCGCCATTAATCTGCTCTCTTTTTTCAGCAGATATAACCGCGAGATGACCGGCTTCGTGCAGCAGGTCGCCGGGATACTGGAGCTTTGATTGATCGATGAACACTGTTCCATTCTGAACGTGAAGGCCTGGTAAACGGGTTGGCTCGTTTAATTCAGATCTTACGACCGTTAGCCCAATAGATGAGAGAAAATCGACGATGCGATCTGTGATATGGCCGCCTGGTTCGCGATTATCGATTGGTTGTTCTTTTATGCTGGTCACTTAAGATGACCCCTTATCCAGACAAATGATTGCAAAAATACCTTGTTGTAGCAACCGCCTGAAAGTTGACAGTCGCAGATATTGTCCTGGTATAGGGAATCTTCTGACCGTTGTTAACTGGGAGTTGATTCGACTACGGGTGTTCCTTCAACGACGATTGTGCCTGGACCACCAATAACTGTCGGAGGCGGGTCAACTACCTACATATTGGAAGCTACCCAAGATCCGGACACAAATCGGTCGCCCTTGTTTGAATGTAGAAACCAATACTCGTATCTGGACCGTTAATGTTTACCAGGCAACGCAAGCAGCGACCGATGTGGTGGAAGGGAAGATTCCGATGCTGTCCAAACCGACTTATAAAAAGAAATAGTATCAGCTGTCAGTCCGTGTCAAACGTGGTTCTTACTGGTTAGCAAGGTCGAACGATCTGTCGCAGAGAAAGCAGATCTTCCTTGGTTATATAATCGCACGCACCGGCGTCGCGCGCAGCTTCGCGGGTTTCCGCATCTTTGAATTTTGACAATATTACGACTCGAGCGTCAGGGTACGCCGCGATGATTTGTTGAGTAGCTCGAATGCCATTCACGTTTGGCATATGGATGTCCATTATCACCCAGTCCGGGTGATGCAATGTGTAGGCAGCGAAGGCTTCTGCTCCATCGCTGCATTCGTGGATTGTGCCGAAATCCTGCAGGACTTTCTTGATAAGCCTCCGCATATTCTCGTTGTCATCGACTATCAGTAAGCAGGCCATTTATGAAAGTCCTTTAGTTCAGCGTCAAAACTTTGTAAGTCCCACGGAGCTCGACACCCAGATATTCAATCCATCAAAAACAACGCCGCCGGCGTTTGTACCTGGAACCGTAAAGGTTCCCAGCGTAGTTGCATCGGAGACGCGAATCTTCACCAGTTTGTTCTGTTGAGTAACCGTCAAGATATTCGCGCCATCAAAGGTCGAGGCCACGGGCACATTAGGAAGAGTGACTGATGCCTGAACAGTGCCGTCAGTCGTGCTAACTTTCAGCAACGAGCTGCCGCTTGCAACCCACAGATATGTTCCGTCAAAGACCATGCCTCTTGCAGCAGGAACGCTAAATGTGTTCAGAACCACGCCGTCACTTGGGCGAATCTGTTTCAGGGTGCTGTCGGTCGCGCTCGACACCCACATGTTTGCCCCGTCATAGACGATGCCCTGTGGATGGGTACCTACGGTAATTGTGTTGACAACCGTTCCAGTGCTGGGTTGAATAACTTTCACTGTGTTTCCGTTGTCAAGCAATACCCATATATTTGTCCCGTCGAATGCCAGTGCTGTCGTTAACGATCCGGAAATCCCGGTAATAAAAAAGGGATTAATAAGAATCGCTGAGCTGCCACTATACTTGAATAGCCCGTTGCCCGTTGCCGTTACCCAGATATTAGCTCCGTCAGATATTACCGAGCCAAACAACTCGGCAACGTGAGCAGAATTCAGGTTCGCCCCGTCGCTTCCTCGCAACTTGATCAGGTATCCGCCCGGCTGCGTTTGGCCTGCCACCACTTCGGACCCGATTACCCAGATATTGTTCCCATCAAATTCCAGCGACGCCGGGGCCGCTCCCGCGGAATATGTCTGTCCCGTAAGATTCGTATACCAGTGCCTTGTCGCAATTTGCAGCGGGTTTAACCCTGCGCCGGGAGGTCCCGGCGGCCCCGGGATACCCTGATCGCCCTTGTCCCCTTTCGGTCCGGTCAGTCCGATGTTTCCTTGGGCTCCATCATTTCCGGGAATGCCTTGTGGTCCCGGTGGACCGACCGGACCCGCTGGACCGGCCGGAAAATTGACCACAGAGATTGTCAGATATGGCAGGTTTCCCATTACGCCGGCCATGCCTGTGAAGGCGGACGAATACACTATGGTTGATGTAATTGGAGTGGGACTGGTCGTCAGAGTTATCTTTGCGCAGATTGTGTCGCCGTAAGAAAACTGTTTCGTTGCGGCTGTGTTGTAGCGAACTACAATCTTATTGTGGTTCACCTGATTCAGGCTCGCCGTAAAATCAGAGGCTGACAACGTGGAAGAGTTAACCATAATCAGGTTGTCGACTGCCGTTACTGATCCGATCCCGGAATTGACAACAAAGCCAAGAACATCGTTTTGATTGAATGAGAGAGCGCCCGCGGTATTTGCTGGTGACGCGCAGAGGAGAGCACTTACCGACTGACCCGCCGGCAATATCGACGGATTAACGGTGAAAATCACCGAAGGTCCAGTCTGCGTTTGCGCCTCTATTTGCTTTTGCGCGATCAAAGCGATCGACAAGGTCATTGCGATTGTCAAAATAGCATTCATTAGTTTCATCTTGCGCTCCTCTTTGGGTGAGTTTGCCTTCTTAAATGGGGTTAGAATTTCAGTACATTACTGTCGAGACGATGACTCACCCAGACGTTCACGCCATCGAAGGTGATGCCCAGAGGAATATGTCCGGCCGGAAAGGTCCCCAGGACCACTCCGTCGCTTGTACGTATTCTTGTCACGTTGTCGGTGTTTCCATTCGCCACCCAGATGCTGTTTCCATCGAATACGGCGGCAAGCGACCCTAAACTGGACCCGCCAAAGGTGTAAGTGCCAATCGTGCTTCCGTCGCTGGCCCGCAGTTTAGAAATCGTGCCGGCGTTACTACTGACAGACCACATGTTTGCACCATCGAATACCAGCGCCTGGGGCGCATTTCCGACGCCGAACGTACCAACCACTGCGCCAGTCGTTATGTCCAGCTTCATTACGTCGGACGGGGCGCTGTTCGCAACCCACATGTAGGTGCCATCAAAAGCGAGCGCAGATGGATTAACTCCGACCGGGTAGGTTGCTACGAGGTTCCCAGTCCTGGCAGACACTTTCGATACGGTGCCATCACCCTGGTTCGCTGTCCAGATGTTAGTTCCATCAAAGGCAATGGCGGACGGCAGGCTTCCGACCGTTGTTGTTCCGAGATTGGTTCCATCGCTTGCTTTGAGTCGCGTTACTGTATTGTCCCCCTGGTTAACGGTCCATATATTCTGGCCGTCGAATACCAGATTTCTTGGGTTATTGCCGACGGCGTAGCAAGCCACTTGGGTGCCATCGCTCGGCCGTATCTTGCACGCGCTCTGAACCTGCAGGGATGCTGCCCAGATAAACTGTCCGTCGAATGCCAGACCAGTCGGGATAAATCCAAAGTCGTATGTTCTCCCCGTCTGATTCACATACCACTTGAGGGTTGCAACCTGCATGGGGTTTAAACCTACTCCCGGATCACCCTGAGGTCCCTGTGGACCAGTGTCACCTTTTGGTCCCGGCGCGCCTGTCAATCCGATGTTGCCCTGGGGTCCGGTGGAACCGGTGTCGCCCTTATCGCCTTTTGGTCCCTGCGGTCCCGCGGGGAAATCCACCACCGAGACCGACAGATAGGGCAGGTTGCCCACTACACCTGCTACGCCACTGAATTTCGATGAGTATCTGACCAGTCCGGAAGTAATGGTTGCGCTTGTCGTGAAGGTCACCTTTGCACAGATCGTATCGCCATACGAGAAAGGTTTTGACGCGGCATTTGTATACGAAATCGTGAGTTTATTAGCATTTACGCCATTCAAGTGAGCCGTGAAATCCGACGGCAATAGATTTGAAGAATGGACCATTATAGGATTGGTAATAGAGGTGACGGTCCCGAGTATGCTGTCAAAGGTAAAGCCGATTACATCGTTTTGGTCGAACGTTAATGCCCCTGAACTCGATGATGGAGAAACACAAAGAAGCGTGCTGGCAGACTGACCGGTCGGAAAAATCGATGGATTGATCGTATAGTTGACCGTAGACCCGCTTTGTGTTTGAGCCTGCGCCTGGCTCTGTAAAATCAATAAAATCGAGAATGTAAGAATAATGGTTGAAATGATTCTTAAGCCCTTCATATTGCCCTCCTGTAATAGCAGAGGCAATATGAACTGAGAGACGGCGGAATTGAATAGAGGACGTCACACTAATTTTCTATGTGAATCCACACTTTCTTCTATGTGATATCACACAAACATTGTATAGCGCGACGCGGGCTTCCAGCCTGCATAGTCTTCAGGCGGGCTCAATCAGCAAGACAGGGGATGGCTTCTTTGATATTTCAGCGGCAATGCGGGCCTGGATGCCTGTCTGGGTTCACGCGCTGCGCGTCAAGCGACAGGCTCAGTCTCTTCAACGACTTGTTCGACAGCTTCTTTCACGGCCTGTTTGACCACTTTTTTGATTAGATCCTGTTCCGGGATATCGACGCCGTTACTGGAAGCAAAATCGGAGACGACTTCCTTGACGACTTCTTTCACTGCTTCTTTCACGGCCTCTTTGACTGCGACTGCGGTAACTTTTTCGGCCGCTGACTCTTTGGCGTCGTATTCGGAATGCCAGTCAAACTCAAAAACCTCCGTGATGCGCTTGGCGATTTTTGCGTCTTTAATGATGATCCCGACCTCCCTGCGACTGTCCAATTCGACTTTTCGCAGACTCTGACTGCCAATGAACACGTCCGTTCCGTCGCGAACGATAGCGCGAATGTGTTGTCGCATTCGGGAAAGTTTCTGTGAAGTTATTCCCGCGCTGCGTTTCGCTATGCGGCCAATAACCTTGATCTCGACGCCAGCCTTTGCGCGGCCCCGCAGAACAGTCAGCATTTGTGGGTCGGTCAACTTTCCATCATAAATCAGAAGCTGTTCTTTCGCTTCTTTTATAAATGCCGCAAGTTGTTTCCTGGCATTCGCGGGGCTGACGATGAAATTGTCCGCTTCAGATTTGTACGACTGTCGTTTCGTGTCTGCTTCAAAAAGGCGAACAGCTTCATTCACGACATCTTTATCTGCGGTAACAATTCCAAAGCTGCGACTATGTGCAGTATCCAGGAAAGTATAATTAAAACCGAGCAGGTAAAGATTTGCCCGGTCGATTATGATCATCTTGTAATGATAACGAACAAGATCATTGGCGGTACGCGCCACGGTAATACCTTCCGCCAGGAGGCGCGTCTCCAGTTTACGTAAACGCTGCTCGCCTCCCCGATTCGTCGCGGCAATCAGGGCGTGCACGAAAACGCCTCGGCGGGCCGCGGACTTCAGCGCCTCTTCGATTTCCGAACGATCGAACCGGAAAATAACAATCTCAATGCTCTTTTTTGCACTTCTAATACCTTCAAGCAGCGGCTCGATGCCGTCGTCGGGTTGTATGATCAGCCTCACCAGTAACTCCGGGTTTAATTCTCATGCGGGTCTGGGGACCGCGCTGTTAATCACCTGTTAATTCAGATGACTGAATTCTAATAATTACTGCCAACTATTTATAGGGCAAAGTTCAATCCTTCCGCTGGCAAACGCCTGATTACCAGTTGTGAGGCACCCATTTTGCCTGAATTGTTCGAGAAAAATTATTTACTGTTAAATTTCGGGGCGCCACTCCCTGTTCGTTCCGGAGGACTGAACCCATGCGTTTATTAAATCGAACGTCAGCATTTGTCGTCATTACTTTTACGATTATTGCATCGATGGTACCCGTCATCAGTGATGCCAGTCATCATAAAAACAAAGCGAAGAAGGCGACCTCCGAGAGCAGTGCCGCTGCTATATGGCGACGGCCGTCCAATATGGCTCGCAGAGATCTTTATTATGGTCCGGGTGGTCCCGAGCACAGGCCGCAGGGGCCGTTTAAGTTTGTCAAAGAAGACCCCGAAGGAACTAATCCAAAGTTCGATGTCGTCGACGCGAACGGTGTGACATGGAGAATAAAACTCGGCCAGGAAGC
The DNA here is from genome assembly GCA_035652355.1 of Blastocatellia bacterium. GTDB lineage: Bacteria > Acidobacteriota > Blastocatellia > DASRDY01 > DASRDY01 > DASRDY01. The sequence continues at coordinate 14,460 of DASRDY010000245.1, read as the reverse complement.
GCGGCCTGAGACGGCCGTAACCAGGCTTCTGTGGGCTGCTGGATATTTCGTCAACGAAGATTATTATTTGCCGACGATTGTGGTGGAAGGAATGCCTAAGCTCAAGCGGGGCAATCACTATGTTTCCGCCCACGGCGTTGTTCGTGGCGCGCGCCTGAAACGCAAGATCAGCGGTGAAAAAGAGGTTGGTGATTGGAACTGGTTCGATAATCCATTCGTTGGAACACGAGAATTCAATGGCCTGAAGGTAATGATGGCGCTGATCAACAACTGGGACCTGAAAGAAGTTAATAATCATATCTACAAAGAGCCCAACGGCGAGGTTCGTTACGTAGTGGCCGATCTCGGCGCGAGTTTTGGAAAAACAGGAAATTCATTGACGAGATCAAAGGACGACCTCAAGGGATATGAGAGAACCAAATTCATAAATAAAACAAAAGAAGGAGAGGTCAATTTTGTAATGCACAGCCGACCATTCTTCTTATTTGCTTTGGATATACCGAACTACACGATGCGCGCCCGAATGGAAAAGGTCGTCAAAGATATTCCTGCGACTGATGCAAGATGGCTTGGGCGATTACTGGCAGAGTTGTCCAGAAATCAGATTGAAGATGCATTCCGGGCCGCAGGTTACAGCCCCATGGAAGTCGCACGTTATACCGACCAGATCGAGATCAGAATACACGAGCTGAATACTCTTCCGGTCCGATACTGAGACGGAGGACTTTTACTGAACATACAGCAGGAGCGTATCAGTCGCCGACCGCGTGGATACGTTCCTGTTCTTCTTTGTGGAACTGGATTTCGTAAAGCTCGCGATAGAGACCTCCGCTACGCAACAGTTCGTCGTGAGTTCCATGCTGAACGATTTTCCCGTCGTCGACCACGAATATGACATCAGCCTGTTTGATAGTGGTTAGACGATGAGCAATAACAATAGATGTTTTGCCATGCATCAGTTTATTCAGAGCATCGAAAACCAGCTCTTCAGAGGCGGCATCCAGATTAGAGGTAGGTTCGTCAAGTACTAATATAGGAGCCCTGCGGATAACGGCGCGGGCAATTGCAATTCGTTGACGCTGACCGCCTGAAAGTGTTACCCCGCGCTCGCCGACCATCGTGTCATAGCCATCAGGAAGTTTCTCGATAAACTCGGCAGCGTTTGCCATTTCAGCAGCCTGGATAATCTCATCGCGAGTCGCCTCCGGCTTTCCGTAAGCAATGTTCTGCCAGATCGGCGCTCTAAACAACAGTGTTTCCTGCAGGACAAAGCTGATCTGCTGACGCAGCGATCTTTGCTTAAACTCGCGGACATCCCATCCGTCAATTTTGACTTGTCCTGACAATGGGTCATAAAAACGCGAAATCAGGCTGATGATCGTGCTTTTACCGGCCCCTGTTGGTCCGACGAAAGCTGCGACTTGGCCGGGTTGAATAGTGAAGCTTAAATCTTTCAGTATCAGGTTGTCTTTATTGTAGCCAAAAACGACGTGCGAGAATTCGACTTTACCGTGAAACCGCGGAGCGTGACGAGCACGCGGAAGATCGCGCACCATTCGTTCAGTTTCCAGAACTTCTTTAATGCGCTCGAATCCAACAACCGCTTTGGAATACGTGTCGGTCATTTTTGACAGATCGCGCATAGGTTTGTAAAGGCTGCCGAGATATAGCAAGAAGACGATCAGCGCACCCGGGGTCAATCCGCCTGTCAGAACCAGCCGAGTTCCGTACCACAGGACAATGCATGTCCCCGCGGCGACGATGATCTCCACGATCGGTGCAAGCTTTGCCTTCAGGCTGCGCGCCTTTAATGCTGTTTCGACGCTTGCCAGGCTTTCTCTTTCAAATCGCTTTTGTTCGTAGTCCTCGCGAGCAAACGCTTTAACAACTCTGATCGACGACAGTACTTCTTCGAGAGTTGAGACGACTTCGCTCTCTTTTTTTCTTACTGCGCGCGAAGCCTGTTTAATGCGATGTGTGTAGCTGTAAACCACAACGAACAAAATCGGCGCTACACAAAGCGCAATCAATGTGAATTCCCAGTCCAGGTAAAACATCACGCCGATCATTCCGACCAGCGTCATTACGTCTACCATCGTACCCAGCAGCGCCGAAGCAATGAAATCCTGAATGGCGTCGATATCGCTTGTGACTCGACTGATGAGATCTCCGGTACGCTTCTGGTCGTGATAGGACAGTGACAGTCGTTGGATATGATGATAGACCGTTCGTCTGAGGTCGTGCATAACCCATTGACCGACGGTCGTCGTCAGGTATTTCTCTGTGTAGGAACTGATCGCACCGATGACTGCAATCAGAATTACCGCAAAAGCCGCAAGGTTCAGAACGGCAAATTTGTCGTGACCTACAGTGGCATTCAGAACATCATTGAGCCATTGCGGGGCTTTCTTCGCCGACAGCACATAGTCGAAGACGATCTTAAGGGGCCAAGGCTCAAGAATATCGGTCAGGGCTTCTCCCAAAACCGCGACGAACGCAATCGTCAATGATTTCCAATGCGGGCGCAGCAGGTGAGCCAGACTGAGCTTGCTCTTCTTTTTTGCAATCTGAATGGGTTCGGATTTGGATGACATCTATTTTTTTCGAAATGCCCTCTCTAATCAATCGAGTGTTGCCTTTAAGAACAAAGTAGGCTTATCAAATCTCCTGCCATAAGTTAGATGGAGATTGATAAGCCCAAAGTTACGAATCAGTGGTGTAAAAGGAACCTCAAAAGTGCAAAAGAGTTACAGCTTAAAATCGGATCATACCCTTCAGCCCCTTATCTGTGCAGGAACTTCCTTTTCAGATCAGGACCGAACTCTTTTAGGACAACAAAATTCAACGCGTCCCAGCCGATGCCTGATCCAAACCGCGCGAAAGTTGGTCCGATACCAATGCGATCATGTCCGGGCGTACTGTGCTCCCATATATTTGCCAGCGCCGAAGATGCGAATCCACCACCCAGCCGCGAATAGTTCGGTTGCAGGTCGCCATTGTCGCCGTAAGTTACAAAGACCTGTTCAACAGCATATTTTGTTCGGGCCCAGACACCATGTTGTCCAGATGGATGATAGCGTGGATCCTGGTGAAGCAGAATTGGCAATGCCCCGTCACCAATCAGTCTCTTACTGCTGTTCGTGCCGAATTTAATTGCCCATCTTGAAAGACCATCAACGACTCTGTCGTCCGTCGTCTTCGGATGTTCGCTGTGTTCACGTGATTGAGTATAAATCGCAGCTATTCCGGTAAAGACATAGGGGTTAGGGCTAAGGAAAGCATGTTTAAGTGCGAATGCTGCTTTTTCCCTTGGCGTCAGTGGAGTCTTCAACGCTGCGGTATTGTTTCCAGGTGGTACGCTGCTGACTTGCCCGCCATCCCAATCTTCCAGCGAGTTGGCTACGCCGATCCGTGAGGTCGTGTTTGTGTGCATAGGACCCACGTTGAATTCAGAAGATTGGAATTGCCAGGCGTCGCCAAGTTGATTGTTCTGGTTTATGGACAAATTCGGTGTACGAGATTGAAGCGGAGAAGACGAAGCGCTGCTTTGTGCAAAAACAGGTCCTTGCGAAAGCATTAAAGCGCTAAGTCCAAGTAAAAAAAGCATAAATAATCTAACGGAGTCTCGGGTTGACATGAACCTCTCCATTAATGAAATTAATTTCAGGGAGTGCCGTCTCCTGGATTGCAAGAACTGTTCCGATAAGATTCTGAGGTAGTGTGCGAGGTTTTCTTTCGTCGATGTATGAGTTTAAAACGTATTTTCCAAAATTACCGACTTTATATCAGGAAGCTGATCGTGCAGGGTGCGCTCAATGCCCATCCTGATCAACGTAGCCGTGTACGTCCCGTTGATGTAGTGGCCGGACAGCTTCAATCTTACGTTTTTGCCTTCAATTGCGATTAGATGAACATCTCCGCCGTCAATTTGAAGACCCGGCCGAATTTGATCCAGGATTTCCGCGACGCGGTTTTCGAAGTCTGATCTGGGTTCTGCGTCCACTAAGCCGCTAGACCTCCATCTCTCGACCGATTGGAGCGATCAAAACCTGAAACGCTACTTTTTCTGCAGCCTGAGTCAGAGCTTTGGCCGATGGGTTGCCAGGATCGCTGGAGACAATTGGAACTCCGCGGTCGCCGCCTTCACGGATCGTCGTTGTTATTGGAACCTGGCCGAGCAACGGCACCTGGTATTTGTTAGCCAGTCGCTCTCCACCGCCATGACCAAAGAGGTCGAACTCATCGTTGCAGTTGTGGCAGATGAACGAGCTCATATTCTCGACAATCCCGAGCAATGGAATTTTCATGTCCAGGAACATGTTCGCTGCTTTGCGAACATCGGAAAGACTGACTTCCTGCGGAGTAGTTACCAGAACCGCGCCCGAAACCGGCGCACGCTGCGCCAGACTGAGCTGAACATCGCCAGTACCCGGAGGCATATCAACTATTAGATAATCGAGATCTCCCCAGTTCACATCGCGAAGAAATTGATTAACGGCCGCATCCAGCATAGGGCCGCGCCAGATCACGGGTTTATCTCCGCGATTGAGAAAGCCGATCGACATCAGTTTCACACCGTGAGCCTCCAGCGGCCCGATCTTGCCATTGTCCTCCACCATCGGCTGTTCATTGATGCCCATCATAATCGGAATGTTCGGTCCGTAAACGTCTGTGTCCATGATGCCGACGCGCGCGCCGGCCTGTGCCAGAGCCACAGCAAGATTTACTGCTACCGTGGATTTGCCGACACCACCTTTTCCAGACGAAACTGCGATGATGTGCTTTATCCCGGGCACTGCGGCTTTGCCGGGAATCGTTGGCGCTGGCGGGATATCTGCCTGTAGATCGATTCGGACTGATTTCACATTTGGTAGAGCAGAGACGGCCCGATCCAATGTTTCCGCGAAATGCCGCTTACTTTGAAAGATCGGTACAGGCAAGACCAGCCGAAAGCTGACATTGCCATTATCGACCTTCAGATCGCGCAGCCAGCCAAGCGTCACAACATCGCGGTCAAGCTCCGGATCGCTATGCTTTCTTAAAGCGTCTAAAATCTCTTGTTCAGTAATAGCCATTAATTTCTCAACCTAACACAACGAATTATTGAAACGGCTATTATAGCGCCATTACGAAGAGCAACATAACCGATGAATCAAAGTGGCGCAGACATTCAGTCTGCGCTGTTTCATAAACGCTCGCTTCTGAAATAACAGATAAGTGAATCAACCCGCGCAGACTGAATGTCTGCGCCACTTTGAAAAGCTGACGATTTCGACTAATCTGAGAGTCAGGAAGGACGTGCTCCATGACCCTTGAACGGTTTCACCCCGCTGTAACTGCCTGGTTTGCCAAACATTACTCGGCGCCGACAAAACCGCAGGAGATGGCTTGGCCTGCGATCAAAGACGGCAAAGACACCCTGATTGCCGCGCCGACAGGTTCAGGTAAGACTCTGGCAGCGTTTCTTGCCGCCATCGATGACTTGATTCGGCAGGGGATCGAATCGGAATTGCCGGACGAAACGCAGGTCGTTTACGTGTCCCCGCTAAAGGCGCTCAGCAACGATATTCAGAAGAATTTACAGAAACCGCTTGAAGGCATTCAGCACGAACTCGAAGCTCTTGAACTTCCTGAAGTCAACATACGCACGCTCGTTCGAACCGGAGATACATCAGCAAGCGAGCGTACGGCGATGACAAAGCGCCCGCCACACATTGTAGTGACAACACCGGAATCTCTGTACATTTTGCTGACCAGCGAAGGTGGGCGGCGCATGTTGCAGACCGCTCGCACCTTGATCGTCGACGAAATTCACGCGCTGGTGAGCGACAAACGCGGCTCTCATCTTTCATTATCAATCGAACGTTTGCAGAATCTCGTCGGACACAAGCTCACTCGCATCGGTTTGTCCGCAACTCAGAAACCAATTGAAGAGGTCGCCCGGTTTCTTGTCGGAACGTCAAAGATCGACGCCAGCGGCAAACCCGATTGCGTCATTGTCGACACTGGACACAAGCGAAAGCTGGATCTGGCGATTGAAATTCCGAAATCCCCCCTTGAAGCAATCATGTCCGGTGAGGTGTGGGATGAAATCTACGACCGCATAGCTGAACTGATAAGCAGCCACAGAACAACGCTGGTATTCGTAAACACTCGGCGAACCGCAGAGCGAGTTGCACGCCATCTGAGCGAGCGCATCGGAGACGACAACGTGACTTCGCATCACGGCAGCCTGGCGCGCGATCAGCGATTGCTGGCGGAACAGCGATTGAAGAATGGCGAGTTGAAGGCGCTGGTCGCGACGGCTTCGCTTGAGCTCGGTATCGATATCGGTGATATCGATCTGGTTTGCCAGATTGCTTCGACCAAGTCAATCGCCGCATTCCTCCAGCGCGTGGGTCGATCCGGTCACACTATTCACGGTTTTCCTAAAGGCCGAATATTTCCAACTTCGCGTGATGAACTGGTTGAGTGTGCGGCTCTGCTGGATTGCGTCGGCAGAGGGGAGCTGGACCAACTGAATATCCCTGAAGCTCCACTGGACATTCTGTCTCAACAGATCGTCGCCGCTGTATCGGCGGAAGAATGGACCGAAGATGATCTGTTCGCGATGGTCAGTCGCGCCTATCCATATCGAAACCTGACCCGAGCCAGATTCGATGAAGTTGTGCGGATGCTTGCCGAAGGATTCAGCACCCGTCGCGGTCGCCGCAGCGCCTATCTGCATCACGATATGATCAATCATCGTCTGCGCGGTCGGCGCGGAGCGCGACTGGCGGCAATCACATCCGGTGGAGCGATTCCTGACACCGCTGATTATCAGGTAGTCCTCGAGCCAAGCGAGACAGTAATCGGAACCGTCAACGAAGATTTCGCGATTGAAAGTATGCAAGGCGATATCTTTCAGCTGGGGAATGCTTCCTGGCAAGTCATCAAAGTTGAACAGGGCAAGATCCGAGTCGAAGACGCCCATGGCGCGCCGCCGACAATCCCTTTCTGGCTTGGCGAAGCGCCATCGCGAACGCCAGAGCTTTCATTTGCCGTTTCTCGATTGCGAACAGAACTAGGCAAAGTTATCGATGGTGACGGCGGTGAGTTGAAAATTTCAGATGGCGTAACATGGCTCGTCGAAAACGTTGGGTTGTCGCTTGCCGCGGCTGAGCAGATCGCTATGTACTTGGCTGCAGCTCAGGCCGCACTTGGAATAATGCCGTCGCAGCAAAATATAGTGCTGGAGCGGTTTTTCGACGAAAGCGGCGGAATGCAACTTGTCATTCATTCGCCGTTCGGCAGCCGATTAAACCGTGCGTGGGGATTGGCGCTGAGAAAACGATTTTGTCGAAAATTTAACTTCGAGCTTCAGGCGGCAGCGACTGAAGATACAATTATCATCTCGCTCAGCACAGTTCACAGTTTTCCGCTGGACGAAATATTCCATTATCTGCACTCGAACACCGTTCGCGGCATTCTGACTCAAGCAATGCTCGACTCACCGATGTGGGAAGTACGATGGCGATGGAACATCACACGTGCGCTGGCCGTTTTGCGCAGGATGGGAGGAAAAAAGATCCCGCCGCAGCTTCAACGCATGTACGCTGAAGATATTCTTTGTGCAGTGTTTCCCGATCAGGTTGCGTGCGCCGAGAATCTCACAGGAGAAAGAGAGATTCCTGAACATCCGCTCGTTGATCAGACAGTTCACGATTGCCTCTACGAAGCGATGGACATCGAGCGCCTCGAAGATCTATTGCGATCAATGGAACGAGGCGAGAAGACTTTGGTCGCGCGCGATCTGCGAGAACCATCGCCGCTTTCACTTGAAGTCCTGACCGCTCGTCCTTATGCCTATCTGGACGATGCTCCGATGGAAGAGCGTCGAACGCTTGCGGTAATGAGCCGTCGATTTCTTGATCCTGAAACCGCCGCCGAAATTGGGACACTGGATCTCTCCGCGATTGAGCGCGTTCGTGACGAAGCGTGGCCACAGGTCGAAAGCGCAGACGAATTGCACGATGCCCTTGTAGAGCTCGGCTTTTTGACAGAGACAGAAGGCATCAATCAAAGTTATAAATCGGAAATCTACCAGAAGCCGCGATTGGTTACCGACCTTGACGGCAACGAAACGGAATCGACGGAAGGCAGTTGGCGGCTTTTCCTGCAGACGCTCTCTGACGAAAAGCGTGCCGCAGTTCTGCGCACCGGCGATAAAGGTCCGAACTTGTGGGTAGCAGCAGAGCGATTGCCTCAACTCCAGGCCGTATTTCAATATTCAACAACGGAACCGCCAATCGTCGCACCGGAAGCCCTCGCGCAAAAGCCCTGGGATTACGACGAAGCCATGGTCGAGCTGGTCCGGGGACGAATGGAAGGACTTGGACCTGTCACCGTTAATCACCTGGCGAAAACATCGGGCATTTCCGCGCGAGCCATTGAAAACGCCCTGTTGAAACTCGAGGCCGAAGGATTTGTTCTTCGCGGCCGTTACACACCCGGCGCGGAAGAGATCGAATGGTGTGCGCGGCGGCTTCTGGCCAGAATTCATAGTTACACACTCACGCGCCTTCGTCAGGAGATTGAACCGGTTTCCAGTGCGGATTTCATGCGATTCCTGCTTGCCTGGCAAAAAGTCGCTCCCGATCAGCAGGTTGAAGGTCCTCAAAGTCTCGCCGCGATAGTCGAACAACTCGAAGGTTTCGAAACTGCCGCGGCAGCATGGGAAGGCGAAGTATTGCCCAGCCGCGTTTCAGATTACGATCCAGGTTGGCTCGACAATCTTTGTCTCACCGGTCAAATAATCTGGGCGAGATTGTCTCCGCCAAAACCAACGGCAGAAAAGATCAAAGGTGCAAGTCCAATTCGCAACACTCCCATTGCGCTTGTCAGTCGTAAGAACATGCCGATATGGGATCCACTCTTTGCGCAGCCCGGAACAAACGAAGAGAGCTTCTCCACAATCACGCAATCGGTTTACGAATATCTGGTCAACCGTGGCGCGTCATTCTTTACCGATCTGGTTGAAGGTCTCGGATTGCTGCGTTCGCAGGTTGAGGAATCACTTGGCGAGCTGGTCGCCTATGGTTTAATCACGGCAGATAGTTTTACCGGCCTGCGAGCTCTTCTAACGCCTTCGAATTTTAGAACTCAGGCGGCAACAAAGCGAAAGCGTCACGCCGCTGTTTACGACATGTCCAGCGCTGGCAGATGGACGCTGCTAAATCGAAATGCGCGAGCAGACCAGGCCGTAACGTTTAGTTATGATCAGGTCGAGAAAGTGGCCCGTATTCTGTTGAAGCGTTATGGAGTTGTTTTCAGAAAGCTGCTGGACCGCGAAGGCTTGCAACTGCCGTGGCGAGAATTGCTGCGTGTTTATCGAAGACTAGAGGCTCGCGGCGAAATCCGCGGCGGGCGTTTCGTATCAGGTTTTTCGGGTGAGCAGTTCGCGTTACCCGAGGCAGTGACGACCCTTCGCTCGATTCGAAAGACTCCGCAGGACGGCACCCTCATTTCAGTAAGCGCTGCCGATCCACTGAACCTGATCGGTATTATCACACCTGGCGGCCGCGTCACTTCATTTTTGAGCAATCGAATCTTATATCGCGATGGTGTGCCGATAGCCATTCTCGAATCCGGACAAATCAGGCATCTGGTAGACATCGACGAAGGTTCGGAATGGAAGGTTAAAAACGCTCTGGTGCGTCGCGCTACTCCACCGCGATTGCGCTCGTACCTGAAGGCTTAAAGATTCATCACAAAGACACAGAGATTTTAAAGTTCTTTTCTCTGTGCTTCTGTGTCTCCGTGGTGAATGTCTTTTGGAAGGATTCGATAGACACTCGCGCGTTCACCGCCCGCAAGGCTGGTTTCACACAACACATCACAGTCCAGCAACTGGCGATAAACCCGCAGTTCTTCTTCGCAGACTTGCGGGAACTCGCGCGCGATCTCCAGCGTGGGACAATTGAATTGAGAGAGCTTGTAACTGCCGTCTTCCTGCTTTTCGATTTTTGTAAGGAAGCCGCGTTCGTTCAGCGCCCGGGAAAACTCTTCCATCATCTCGTCGAATGGCAGCCCTTTTAATCGAGGAGCAAGGTCCAGGAACATTTCGCTCATGCAACCGGTGAAGACTCGCTTCAATCCTTCATCGCCGAATGCAGAACGAACCTGAACCAGAATCTCCAGCGCCATTCCACGATAATTTGTAGGAAAGAGTCTGTCCGCGTTCGCTGTCAGCGAATACTTGTAAGTGGGTCTACCGCGATCGTGGCGTTCGATATCGAACTTTACGACGCCGGCTTCCTGAAGTGTTTCAAGATGGCGACGAATGCTGACGTCAGAAAGCTTCAGTTCGGCTGCAAGCTCGTCAGCGCTCATCGGGCCGCGCGTCTTCAACAGATCTACGATCTGCGCTCTGGCGGCTTTTAAAAGTTTTGGGACTTCGACAGCCATAGTGAGGCAATAATACCACAGCTACCAGTGGCGCAGACATTCAGTGCGCAAGTTTATTAAGAATCTGCGTTAGGTTTCAACGCAGCTTTAACCGATCGTCCATTGTCGTCTCGATTAAAACCTCCCGAGCGTTTATTCGTCAGCGCAGACTGAATGTCTGCGCCACTTTTGAAATCGTGATTTTCCCCTTGGCATTTTCAAAAGAAAGTCTTAGTATTTACGCGTACGTTGGATCGCTATTTGGATCCACCCATACGCGGTCACCGCAGCGAACTACTAAACACCAGGTAAGGTGAAGTGGGACGATCCGAGATCGGAGACCGGAGGACGGCTGCCGCTATGGGAGAGACCATCGCATACATATTTTTTATATTATCGCGATGCTAGCGGAGCGTAAGTGCCAGCACTTCGGTCTCCCGAGTTGCAACGGTCATTGCAGGTTGGCTAAAGACTCGCGATTGACTAGAGCGAAAAAGAACGGCGACAGGCTTTTCTGAGTTTGTCGCCGTTTGAATTTTTTGGCTGCGCACTTATGGGACAGTGGCTGGACAAAGTTAATCGGGAGCTTGATCGTTACGAACATCCACTGTTTGTCTGGTCCGCCGAAGAAACGGAACATGGCGTTACCATTACCATCTCGCTGAAACCTACGCTCACCGATTCCGAAAAAGTTGAACCTGTTTACGATGAACAATATCATCTGACATTTACGCCAAGAGAGCTGGAAGAGAAGGGATTCGCCTGGAGCTTTCAGCGCCAGATATATAATTGTTTGCACGACTACATAGTCGAAATGTTCATACGTACTCCCCAGCGTGAGCAGTGACACGATGAAACACAAAATGGAAGACCTCGCGGACCGCGACCTTGAACTGGTTCTTGTCGCCACCAAGCTGAAACATGCAACAGCGGTCGAAGAATTGTTCGACAAAGAAGGTCTTGAATACGGACTGGAAGTCGACCAATTTCGCGGCGGTTTGCTGGGACTGTCGAATCGCACCGGAGTCTTTTTTTACGCGTTGGCCGGCCAGGCCGATTTCTGCCGGTCACTATTAAAGCAGAACGGATATAAACCGGTTCCTGCGCCGAAATAAATATTGAGATTGTGTTATGGCACGAGGTTGGGAAAGCAAATCCGTCGAAGATCAAATCGCCAGCGCTGAGGAACGGGCAAAAGCGGCTAATGGTCCGGTTCTCTCGCCACAGCAGATTGAAAACAGGCAGCGAATAAAATCACTCAAACTATCGCTTGCGTATATTGAACAGCAGCTTGCCGAAAGTCGATCGGAGCGCCATCGCGCGCAGCTTGAACAGGCCAAAAAGGATATTGAGAATCAGCTGAAACAGCTTGATGTCGCGTAGGCATCTTGCCTGCGCACCTTACCAGTAGCCAAAGTTAATCCTGAATCGTGAGTCCCGAATTACGCAGGCAAGATGCCTACGCTACATGTTAGCCGCGCTTCGCTAATGGCACATAATCCCGACGTTGTGATCCCAAATAGACTTGCCGAGGACGAGCGATCTTCTGATCTTTATCCAGCAGCATCTCTTCCCACTGCGCAATCCATCCTGCGGTGCGCGGAATAGCAAACAGGACCGGGAACATCTCTGTCGGCAGGCCCATTGCCTGGTAGATCAAACCTGAATAGAAGTCCACGTTCGGATAAAGCTTGCGTTTGATGAAATAGTCATCTTCAAGTGCGATTCGTTCCAGCTCAAGCGCAATGTCCAGCAACGGATTCTTGCCCGTGACTTCAAATACCTGGTCGGCCAGTTTCTTGATGACTTTGGCGCGAGGATCGTAATTCTTGTAAACGCGATGACCGAATCCCATCAGACGATATTCGCCGGCCTTTACATTCTTGATGTATTCGGGAACCTTGCTGATCGATCCGATCTCTTCCAACATCCTCAATACCTGCTCGTTCGCACCGCCATGCAGCGGTCCGTAGAGAGCGGCCGCCGCGGCCGCAATTGCTGAATAAGGATCAACTTCAGAGCTGCCAACGCTTCGCATGGCGTTCGCGCTGCAATTCTGCTCGTGATCTGCGTGCAGAATAAACAACACGTCGAGAGCGCGCTCCAGCACGGGATTCGGCTGATATTTCAATTCCGTTTTCTTGAACAACATGTTCAGGAAGTTGGCTGGATAGCTGAGGTCATTATCGGGATATGCATAGGGCATTCCAATACTGTGCCTGTAGGCAAACGCGGACAGAGTAGGCATCTTCGCAATCAATCGGAAGGTCTGCATTCGGCGCGAATCAGCGTCGAATATCTTTTTCGCTTCGGTATAAAAGGTGGAAAGCGCCGCCACCGTGCTGATCAACATCCCCATCGGATGAGCGTCGTAATGGAAGCCATCCATATACTTCTTAATATTTTCGTTGATGATGGTGTGATGAGTGATGTTGTAAACCCATTTGTCCAGCTCGGCTTTATTTGGAAGCTCGCCGTATAACAACAGGTAAGCGGTCTCGAGATACGTGCTCTCTTCGGCAAGCTGCTCAATGGGATATCCGCGATATTCAAGTATGCCTTTGTCGCCATCAATAAATGTTATTTTGCTCTTGCAGCAGGCCGTATTGGTGAAAGCCGGATCATAGGTCATCAATCCGAAATCGTCTTCAGACGTCTTTATCTGGCGTAGGTCCATCGCCTTGATTGTGCCATTTTCAATTTTTACTTCGTATTGTTTGCCCGTTCGATTGTCGGTTATTGTCAGAGTGTCTGATGCCATGAACTCGCTCCTGTTCGGTTGAATACCGGCCAATTACATCAAAACTTCGCAAGAAGATTAATGCCGCCTCTTATGACTGTCAATTGCGCCATGTGTAAGCATAAAGCTTTGTCGAGCGGATAATCTGTGACGACGGTCACGCCTAATTGTTCACAGGGTTTTACGAGGCACTGTACAGCAGCGGTTTCGAAATTCGCGAGAAGTTGAGTCTAAGCCGCAAAGTCCCGGAATTTCCGGGACTTTGCTTATCGTTACTATGCGGAATAATTTCTATGATCGAGCTGGCTGGCCTGAGACAGCCTGTTGGACCGCCCGCTGCAGTTTTTCGCCGTCCTGCATCGGATCGAAACCGGCGGTTTGCAGAATTTTTCGACCATCACGACCGAAAACTAATGTTTGCGGAATCGGACCATCGCCGACGCTGTCGAATTTCTCAAACATACCATCAGGAGCAAATCCTATTGTGTAATTGATCTTAAAATCTTTAACGAACTGCTCTACCTGTCCATCCTGCGTGCGCGGATCGGGAATCGACAATCCAATGACTACCACACCCTTGTCTTTATAATCATTTGCGATTTTAACCAGGTGAGGGGTTTCCGCTCGGCATGGACCGCACCACGGCGCCCAGAAATCCACCACAACAACTTTTCCTCTGTATTGCGAAAGTTGAATCTTCTGGCCATCTGTGGTGGGGATGACATAGTCGGGCACGGAGTTAGCCGTTTCCTGATTATTCCCGCCGCATCCTGCCATGGTCAAAAGACCGAGAAAGCAGATGCTAATCAGAAAAACTGCAACGGCATTTGCGCGGACTTTGGATTTAATGTTTAAACGCTGAATGCTATTGCTCATACTTTCTCCTGCCACGATTGCTAAATCCTTAAGATTAATTTTCGTACTCTTTTGGTTGTTCGGGTACTGTCGCGGGACGTCCCGGAATCCGATATTCCTCTTCGGCCCATTTTCCCAGATCGATAAGGCGGCATCGTTCCGAACAGAACGGACGATCGGGATTACCTTCCCATTTCGCCACCTCGCCACAGGTTGGGCATTTAACCTTTTTGTCCATAACAAACCGAACGCACATGATAACCAAAAAAAGATACAAATTCTAGGTGCCGTCGGCGCGGGGGTGTGGTTCAGATTTTTGGGCCAGATAATCGTTTATAGGCTCGACCATAGCGCATTTTTCGCCAAGGATGATCCGGCGCAGGGCGGTAAGGTCGTTTTTCTGCGCTGACCATCTCCGAACTTTCATCTTTAGCGATTGC
>DASRDY010000244.1:0-40434 GCA_035652355.1 Blastocatellia bacterium | reverse complement strand
ACCATCCTCAGACGTTTAGCTCTGACTCTGCTAAAACAGGAAAAGACCTGTAAGAGAGGGATCAGGGCCAAACGTCTCAAGGCCAGCTGGCTGGACAGCTATCTCATAAAAGTCTTAACAACTTAAGATGCGTTTGCCCTGTCAAAGGCACGCATCACTTGTAGCCTGCTTAACGTTTTATGAGCCGTATTTGACAAAGCATGACCGCTGTGACAAATTTAAAGTTTGCTCGACGGGTGCCGACGCTTGTCATTCAGAGCAAAGAGAGAAACGTTAATGGCAGAGCTTACCAAGGAACAAATATTAGAGGCGTTGCGGGCAGTGGTAATACCACAGGTGGAGCGAGACATCGTTTCAATGGGAATAGTTCGCGATGTTGCCTATTGCGATGGCATCGCCGCGTTCAATCTGGTGCTGCCTCCACCGCTGGCGATATTCAAGGAACCTTTGCTGGAGCAGGCGAAGCGAACACTTCTCAAAGTTCCCGAAATCAAGAAAGTTAATGCCAAGGCGGAAGTCGCAACACCGAAAGCGCCGGAAAAGCTTCCGCTTCCGGGTATCAAGAACATCATAGCGGTCTCTTCCGGAAAAGGTGGCGTCGGTAAATCCACCGTGGCTGTCAATATCGCCGTGGCTCTGGCTCAGCAGGGATTCAGAGTCGGCCTGATGGATAGCGATGTCTATGGTCCGAACGTCCCAATTATGATGGGCGTAACCGGGACACCTCGGACTGCGAATAATAAAGTTCTGCCGATAATGGCGCACGGCGTAAAAGTAATGTCGATTGGCATTATCCAGCCTGGTGAAAAACCGGTCGTCTGGCGCGGTCCGATGTTGCACGGCGTGGTCAAACAATTCCTTCAGGATGTGGAGTGGGGACAGCTGGATTACCTCCTTGTCGATATGCCTCCTGGCACTGGCGATGTGCAGTTGAGCCTTGCGCAGATTGTTCCGGTCACAGGTGCCATTCTGGTGACGACGCCACAGGAAGTCAGTATGTCTGATGTCCGCAAAGCCACAAACATGTTCCTGCAGGTGCAGGTTCCGATCATCGGCATTGTTGAAAATATGAGCTATTTCCTGTGCCCGACCTGTTCGGAAAAACACGAAATATTCGGGCACGGCGGCGGAGCAACACTTGCGCGACATTTCAACGTTCCTTTCCTGGGCGAGGTTCCGCTGTCGCTGGGAATCCGCGAAGGTGGCGATGAAGGACTGCCTGTTGTCGCAGGTGCGCCGGATTCACCGCAGGCTCAAGCATTCAAACAGATAACCGCGAATGTGATTCAGGAGATCAGGCAGATTGCCGCGCCGTTACCGACCATCGGAGTGAAATAGAGAAGCAAAAATGGCCCATCTGTCGCTAACGCCAAGAGCCGCTATCGAATTGGAAAGATTTCTGAGCAGCGAAGGCTTGCCAGTTTCGACACCCCTCAGAATCAGCGTAGAAGGCGGAGGATGCTGCGAGCTAGGGTTCGGGTTAAGTCTTGAAACAAAACCGTTGAAGCGTAACGATGAGGAGGTGAACGCAAATTATTTTACGTTTATCGTCGACTCTGTTACGGCAAAGCACCTCGGCGACAGCGAAATCGATTTCGTGACAGACGAGTTCGGACCGCGATTTCTGTTTCATCAATTGAATCCACAATCAAGATAGTCTCTATGATCTATGCGACCAGAGTAAAAGAGTTCGAGGCTTCGCATAGATATTATCTTCCTGATCTATCAGAGGCGGAGAACCTGAAGCTGTTCGGCAAATGCGTCAGCCCTTATGGTCACGGTCACAATTATCGTTGTGAACTGACGCTGTCTGGCCAAATCAACGATCGATCAGGAATGGTTATTAACATTAAAGATGTTGATGACGAAATGGCGGTTGTGATCAAACAACTTGATCACAAATTCATAAACGCTCAGGTCGATGAATTTAAAGAAAAGATTCCTACAACTGAGAATCTGGTTCTTTATCTCAGGGACCATTTAAAAGCTGCATTCACTGATAATCCGAATGTTTGCATCGCAAACGTAAAGCTTTACGAAGAGAAATACCTGTTTGCGGAGGCGAGTGTGGGAAGCAAAGTTAGTCTGACTCGTGGGTATGTTTTCAGTGCGGCTCATCGTCTGCACAGCAACGCGATGAGCGACGACGAAAACTGCGAAGTCTTCGGCAAATGCAATAATCCATACGGTCACGGACACAATTATGAACTAGAGGTAACGGTTAGCGGTGATCCCGACGCAAGGACCGGAATGATTATTGATCTCGGCAACCTGGATCGAATCGTCAACGACGAGATTATAGATAAGTTCGACCACAAGCATCTAAACGAAGAAGTGCCTCCGTTTGACGAGTTAAATCCGACGTCCGAAAATGTCGCCAAGATTATCTATGAGAAACTGGAACCGCGATTGGGTCCTATTGTCAAATTCGACAAGGTCTTGCTGCGGGAAACGCCTAGAAGTTTCTTTGAATACCGGCCGGAGTAAGACGCGGAGACAAAGCGAAACGGAGACGCGGAGAATTGAATCGAACTCGTCTCCGATTCTCCGCGTACCCGTGTCTCCGTTTTTACATGTCAGAGCAGTCGCCGAAAGGATACGGGTTCCCGCAGTTCGGGCAATGAAACGTTTTGCAGCCGATTGGCATAAAATTCAGCAATACTCCGCACCGCGAACACGGTTCCAAATTCGTATCATCAACTTGCGTGTGACTGACCAGTGGGCGCTCTTCGTTTGATTCTTTGTTTAGTTCCATAATAATCTTATCGGCCGAGAGATCATATAAACATATTGGGGAAAGTCAAAATGAATGAGATTTCCGCTCGGGAATTGAAACATCGTATGGACGCGGGCGAAAAGTTCCGCCTTATCGACGTTCGCGAAGTGCCGGAGTACGAATACGCCAAGATCGAAGGCGCTGAGTTGATACCGCTGAGCGAGTTTCAATCGCGCTATCAAAAAGAGCTGAACCCCGATGATGATATTGTGATCTATTGCCATCACGGTATGCGCAGCGCTCAGGCGTGTATGTTTCTTCACTCGCAAGGATATAAAAATTTGACAAACCTTCGCGGTGGAATCGAAGACTGGTCGTCTGATGTCGACGAGAGCGTACCCCACTACTAATATGAGGCTCAATCGTGAATTCATAAAACATGTTAACAACTCGCCCTACGCTGAATTGCTTGGCATGCGTCTTACTCAGGCGCATGATGGTTTTGCCCGTGTGCGAATGCCTTACCATGAAAAACTGCTTCAGCCGTTCGGCCGGGTTCACGGTGGCGCTATTTATTCGATGGCCGATTATGCGCTCGGGTGGGCTGCGTATTCAGTTGTGGACCGACTCGAAGAAGTTACAACTGTCGAAATGAAGATGAACTATATCGGCACAATCCACGTTGGAGAATTAATCGCCGATGCCACCGTTCTCCATCTTGGCAGCAGAACCATTCTTGCCGAAGTAATAGTTAAGACAAACCGCGACAAGTTGATTGCCAAGGCGATGGGAACGTTCATGCGCCTGCATCACAATGGCGATTCTCATCCGCAAAAACTCAAAGCTCAGCGCAACAAATAACAAGAGTGAGATTTAATTATCAGCCAGACTGTGTTGCCGACTTCCAGTCCTAATTCCTGCTGCGCATGCGGAGTAATCGTAACGCGAAAATCCACGCCGCAATCGACGATGGCGTGAACATCGTGACTGACCGATTCAATCGCACGTAATTTGCCTTCCAAAGTATTTCTGGCTGAAATGCCTTTTGGCTCAATTGTGCTCAGCAAAATATCGCCGGCCCGAATTGCGATGCGGACGATGTTTTCTTGCGCAGGCGCGAACCCCACATCGATCCTGCAGCCGCCTAATTCGCAAGTCATGGTCCCTCGATCCGGGTGCTGTTCGACAATTCGCCCGGTGAAAATATTTTCAACCCCTGACAAACTGGCCACAGTCTCTGATTTAGGTTGAGAAAAAACATCCAGCGGCTGACCGTCTGCGATTATTCGTCCACGTTCATATACAAGAACGCTCTCGCCCAGCGCAATCGCTTCGCCTTGATCGTGCGTTACATAGATAATTGGTATCTGGCTGGATTCATCAACCCGCCTTATCTCTTCAATCAGTTTTCGTTTCGTCGTCGCGTCGAGGGCGGATAACGGCTCGTCCAGTAACAAAAGTCGTGGATTGATCGCGAGCGCACGCGCCAGCGCCACCCGTTGTTTTTCGCCGCCTGAGATTGACGACGGATCGCGGTGGGCCAATTCGCTTATACCGAATCTCTCAAGCCATTCCCCTGCCTTCTTTCTCGCGGTGTTTTTCGAACCAGCGATGCCAAATGCGACATTGTCGATTACGTCGATGTGGGGAAAGACGGCCAGTTGCTGAAACAGGTAGCCGATTCTTCGCTCGCGCATCGGACGATTAACACGGTTGGCGGAATCAAACAACGTCTGCCCGTTTACCAACACTCGACCTTTATCCGGTGTTGCGATGCCTGCGATTAGTTGAAGCGTAGTGCTTTTGCCACTGCCCGACGGGCCAAACAAAACTGTTATTCCTGGTCTGGCGTTAAAAGCAACGTCAAGGTTGAACTCCGGATTATCGCGATTTGAAAAGGATTTGGAGAGTTCGATTTCCAGCACAGTCAGTATAACCGGCGACTACTGAGTTTGTTCGTTGTGTACAGCACCAGCACCGAAAGGACCGAGATTATCACAACCAGCAAAAGGGCATAATTATCGCGACCGGATTGCACCGCGTCGTAAATAGCCACGGCGGCCGTTTGCGTTCGCCCCGGTATATTGCCAGCGAGCATTATTGTAACACCGAAATCGCCAAGCGCCCTCGCAAAGGCAAGAACCGTCGCGGCAAGAATCCCGCGTTTGGCCAGCGGTAAGGTAATTCGCCAGAAGACGCGCCA
The DNA here is from genome assembly GCA_035652355.1 of Blastocatellia bacterium. Lineage (GTDB taxonomy): Bacteria > Acidobacteriota > Blastocatellia > DASRDY01 > DASRDY01 > DASRDY01. The sequence goes on along the minus strand of DASRDY010000244.1, from coordinate 35,515 downwards.
TTCCGATGAGCCCAGCAGTCGAGCGCTATGTTCGAAAGTCCGATCAATATCTTCGAACGATGCGCGCACAGCTTTGACCATTAGCGGCAGCGCGTGAATGGTCGCGGCGATAATGGCGGCAGTAACAGTGAAGGTCAGGCGAATACCGAAAGTATCAAAGAATCGACCGAGCGGCGATCTTTGACTCAACAAAACCAGCAGGTAATATCCGAGAACCGTCGGGGGTAAGACCAAAGGCAAAGTTATCAGGGCATCAATACCCTCTTTGCCGATTATGTTTTTCCGCGCCAATAGCCAGGCAATTGCAACTCCGATTACTAATGCGATGGCGGTTGCTATTATTGCGACCTCGAACGAAAGCCGCACGGGAAACCAGTCAACTTGTTGAAGGCTCTCCGCCAAACTCATATTTCTATTTCACCGCAGAGAGGCACAGAGACGCAGAGTTTTTAATTCTCTGTGTCTCTGTGCCTCTGTGGTGAATCCTAATTTAAGCTTCGTCAGTGATTTTTACTGACTGTATGCGATCGCCTTTTTTGATGGAATTCACAACGTTCATTCCCTCGGTTACGCGGCCAAAAACGGCGTAGCCAGGAGGATTGTCCAGGAACGGCGTCGGCGCAAGAGTGATATAAAATTGACTCGAAGCGCTGTTCGGATCGTTCGATCGTGCCATTGCTACTGTTCCTTCGGTATCGTGTCGCAGCTTTGGCGTCTTTTCCAATGGAATTTTTTTGTCGCTGCCGCCTGTGCCGTACATATGCTGTTTACTGGGATCTTTGGTTAACGGGTCTCCGCCCTGTATAACAAATCCCGATTCGACACGATGGAACATCAATCCATCATAAAAGCCGCTTTCGGCCAGTTCAACAAAATTGCCAGCCGTGATTGGCGCGTCATCAAGATAAAGAACGAATTTGATGGCCCCTTTGTCGGTCTCCATCGTCGCTGTTTTGTTAGCCAAATGATTAACCCTTTCTCTGCAGTCTAAATAATGGTTGATGTTTTAAGAAACTGCGGCGCCCTCACATACCGCAGGAATTTAGTGATTGCCAGGCATTCGGATTATAAATGTAGAGGTAACCCAGCTTTTTCCAGTCGGCCGTCTTATCTTCGATATTAAAACATTTCATCTGTTTCAACGGGGGAAAATAGAAATGAACCGTCACCGCGTCTGAGCCGAACTCTGACGGATTTTCAAGTTTGTGAATACTGCCGGCCGCAACATCCGCGACGTCGCCTGGAACACCTGGTATTGTTTCGCCTTCGTATACCTCGTCCTGATCTTCGCTGACTCGGTGATAACTCGTAAATAGCAACTGACCCGAAAATACCTTCTCGACGCTCAAACAATTATCGTGGTCGTGAATCGGACTTTTCTGGCCGCTTTTCCAGCACATAACCAGAACTTCGAAATCTTCGTTTTTGTAAAACAGATTTCTGGCATAACCCTCATTGCTAAAGACCAGGCATTTCTCGATCTCAGCCTCGCTGATATGCGTTCGCATTACCAGATTGCGTATTTTGTCCGGAGTTCGCTCAGATTCAGGAATTCTATTTAGCAGATTTATCAAGTCGCGCACACTAGGAATTGTAACGTCTTCGCCGTTCAGGATTTCAGAAAGCCTCTCTGCTGTAAAGGCTACTATGTTCGCACAATGGCTTCGTCGTTCCGGGCTATCAATCTCGCTGAATCGCCTGGTTAAATCGCCGCAACGAATGCTGCCGTAACGTTCCCTGAATTCCTCCTGGAAATCGCGTGTCATGCGGCTACAGTCATCTGATTTGCTGTCTCTGCCGTATCGAAGCCCGAGCGCCATGGTCGCCGCCGCAACACAACCACATAGCCCGTCGCCATTACCAAGACCCCTGCTGAACCCAGTCGCGCTAAGCAGCAAGTCATCGCTGAAATCGATGACCCGAGCTTTACGCAAGCTTACGAGAACGCTCCGGGCAGAGTTAACCTTTTCATTCAAATAGAGATCATGCGCGATTTGGCCAGCTTTCATTAATACCTCTGCGGGAAGGCCGAGTGTTTTAGTACAGTCAGATTCGGGACTTCGATAATACTACAGGGTTACCGGCAGAGCAATTAGACTTATTGCAAGGCAGCAATTCTCGAAACGCAAATCGTGAGTTTATCTGTTTAGATAATTGCACCTTATCTAAACAGATAAGCCCTGGAGCATAAGTTGAAGCGGAAGGGTTAACCCCTATTTACTTAAACACCAGCAAAACAAGGATTTAGAAACGAATCGCTGAGCTTTGATTTAAAGATTTCACCATGGCACCACCGTTGCAGAGAATAAAAACGAGTTCGGCTCAATATGTTTGTTGACCCTGCACCTCAGGATCGGATTGGGTACTGCTCCCGGATGATCATTGAGTGAAAACATTTTGGCTTCACTTGGGCTTGGTCAAAGTGTTTTGCGGGAATCATCGGACGAGTCGCAGGCCTTGGGCAATGTTGTTGGTCTGGCAGAAAACCGACTTTGGATTGCGAAGGACTCCCCTACCGATTTAGGCGCCGATTAAACTCTTGAAGGCCATTAGTCGGCGCCTCCCTTCCACTTTAATAAACTATTACGATTGTTTTGTTTTGGATTTTGAAGGCAACTGAATATCCAAGACCTTTATCAATCGAGACAGATAAGTAGGGTTCAGTTTCAGCGATCTCGCTGTTTCGGAAAGATTGCCGCCTGCCTCGCTAATCGCAGATAGGATAACGCGCCGCTTTAATTCTCTGATCGTTTCGTGATAACCATCGCCGGCCACTTTTGACGCTATTCCTCCACTGAGCCTTTCCGGCAAATCAGTGGCAGTCACCCATTCAGACTCACCTAATACAGCAGCGTGCTCAATGGCGTTTTGCAATTCGCGAACGTTACCTGGCCAGCCATAATTAAGCAGCGCGGATTTTGCATCTTCCGTAAATCCGCGAATCTTCTTTGCCATTTCTCTGGTGTAGAGGGTCAGGAAATGCTCGGCCAACGGCAAAATGTCATCGCGGCGGTCGCGAAGCGGAGGCGCTTTTATCGTAACTACATTCAATCTATAGAACAGGTCTTCGCGGAATCCACCCTGAGCGATGGCTTTTTCCAGATCACGATTTGTTGCCGCAATGATTCGTACATTTATCTTTATTGTTTTGTTACCTCCCAGACGCTGGAATTCGCGCTCCTGCAAAACGCGCAGCAGCTTTGCCTGAAGTTGAGGCGGCAACTCGCCTATTTCGTCCAGAAAGACGCTACCGTTGTCTGCGACTTCCAGCTTGCCTTTTTTCTGGCTGACGGCTCCGGTAAAGGCGCCTTTTTCATGTCCGAAAAGCTCAGTCTCGAGCAGATTCTCCGGAATCGCCGCGCAATTGATCGGAATAAACGCCTCGTCGCATCGCGGGCTCGATTGGTGAATCGCTCTGGCAATAAGTTCTTTTCCGGTTCCGGATTCACCGGTGATCAGAACAGTCGAGTCTTTATTGGCGACGCGTCTTATCAGCTCCAGGATCTTCTTCAGGTCGGCGCTACTGCCAACCAGGCTGTTTTTTCGACTTAGTTGCTCAGTCAGTCGCCGGTTCTCGTCCTGCAGCCGCTCGTAATAACCGATGTTGTCAACCGCAAGCGCCACTTGATTGACTATGGCAGTGACCAGCTTCAGATCGCTTTCGGTGAAAAGACTCTCCACCCGGTTTGTGTCGATGTATACAAGCCCCAACAATCGGTCGAATACCACAATCGGAACACATATCACCGATCGAATCGACGTCCCAAGCAGGCTCTTGCTGTCACTGAAACGTGGATCAGCAGGCAGGTTGCTGCTGAGAATCGCGACTCGCTCGTTTATAACCTGGCGAGTCAGCGTACCGCTAATCCTTATTTCTGAAGCGGTATCTTCGCCGCGATCAAGTTTGTAAGAGACTCGCAAATCCTGCCCGAAGTCGTCATACAAAAGAATCACGCCGTGTTCAGCTTGTGTGACCTCGAATATCAATTCCAGCACCCGCGTATACAGCGCTTCTCTGTCGCGTATTGTGCTTATAGCGGTGCTGACGCGCAGCAAAGCATCCAGATCGCGGGCTAGCCTGTAATACTGAGTTTGCTGGCCGGTCGCGCGTCCAATGGGTTGAACAGAATCGGCGGGTTGAGGGTATATTGCCTCTGTCAGCGCAAGTCGGGTGGTCTGTGAATCTTCGGGATCGGCATCCGCAACCGGAGTCCAAATTGGATCGGGCAGGCCGACTGGCTCCTCATCGCCTTCCATCAAAAAAACGAAAGCGCTTCTTCCAATATAGATTCTGTCGCGAGTTTTTAACTTGACCGGCGCCGTTATTCGCCCTTCGTTTACGACGGTTCCGTTATGACTCTTAAGATCTTCAAGAACGAATGCGCCATCCGAAAACGACAGTTTGCAGTGATAGCGGGATAAAGACGAGTCTTTGATATTAATGGTATTGCCCAGGTCTCTGCCAAACGAGACACTCTCCTCACCGAGGGCGAACGTCTGCCCTTTCACAGGACCACTTATACCGACGAGCTTTCCTGGCATGAATTCACAACACTCAATTAGGCTTGCTTAGGGCTTGCGATCTTTAATTAATCTTGGCGGCTGATTATATATTCCGGACGGTGAATTATGAAAGCAAAAAACACTGGATGATATCACAGCTTGCGTGTCCTTTTGCTCCACCGTAGAATGATAAATGAGGAGCAGGATAGTAACTGACGACTGAATCGCGCCCATTATCGTATGATTTATGGTCAGTTGTACTGGATGTGCCGATATGCTCAGAAGAGGGAAAAGTGCTGAAGCGGGAACTGGATTACTGCGTATACGAAATAATTGGTCAGAAGATTGAATCGGCTCGCGTCTTAATTGTTAACGACTTGCTGGAAAAGACAGAGGACCTGTCCGAAGCAGCCTGGCGACAGCCCGGTTTTTCAACCGTTACTGCGACTACCTGGCTGCGACGCGAAAGTGATATAGCCCGTCGGGCTCTTGCAAATATTGAATCAAACATAAATAGATTGATACGAAAGCCCGAAAGCAAGATCGTTCACGTATCTGAAGTCACCGACGATCTGGTTCGCGATTACGATCCTGATGCGATTGTTCTGAGCGGCACTTTATTGGATTTCGATCTCTATCAACCATATATCTTCAAAAGTTTTGGTCGTTTTATCGAAAACACGACATATCCGATTCTGGGGATATGCGGCGGTCATCAATTGATAGGTCATTGCCTGGGTATAAACGTTGTGACGATGGACAATTTGCCGCCAAACGAGAAACGCAGTGACCGCTTATTCGAGTATCAGTATCGCCTGGTCAAGATAACGGATCCGACGGACCCGATTTTTGACGGCATTGATAATCCAAAATCCGCTATCTGGCAAAATTACACAAAGCGCCGCGGCATCCTTTGCGTCTGGCAAAATCATGGTTTGATGCTTGATAGCTTGCCCGAAGGATTTAAATTGCTGGCACGCAGTTATCTGTGCCCGATTCAGATGATGGTAAAGCGCTTGGGTGGCCAGTTAATTTACGGGGTTCAATTTCATATTGAAAAATCGTTTGAAGATTACGATCGGCGCTGGGCGACCAACTGGGACCATCGCAATCGAAGCCGAGACGGTCGAATAATATTCGAAAATTTCCTGATTGAAGCTCTCAAACACCGCGGCTCACGCCGCTCAAAACCGGGCCCATCTCGCAAGCCGAGTAACCCACAAGAATTTAGAAATATCGAGGCCCTGTAGCGTACCAGTAGTGCAGGTATCTTGCCTGCGCACGTACAAAAAGATCAAATCGGAAGATACCGGTACATTCCTTCTAAATGCACTGGCAGTTACCCGCGCTACAACTAACTTGCGGCGGCCGCCTCTCTTGGAATAGCCAGACTGGGGTCGAAACATTGACGACACCGCGCTTCGTACATTCCGCTGGCGCCGACAACGACCAGGTCGTTGCTCGGAAAAAGTCGCTGAGTATGATTCGCCGGATTACCACATTGAACGCAGATCGCCAAAGTCTTATCGATATACTCCGCAATCGCCAGTAACTGCGGCATGGGACCAAACGGCGCGCCCAGATAATCTTTATCGAGACCTGCCACGATGATGCGCTTGCCTTCGACTGCCAGTTTATTGCAGACGTCCACAATCTCCGCATCAAAGAATTGGCCTTCGTCGATTCCGATGACTTCCGTGTCTGGCTCAACTGCCGCCAGCAGCTCCGCAGAACTCGACACATTGCGCGATTCGATGCGCATTTCGCTATGCGAAACTATGTGGCTCTGACTATAACGAGCGTCGATAGTGGGTTTGAAGATCTGGACTTTTTGTTTGGCAATCTGAACCCGGCGCAAACGACGGATCAGTTCCTCGCTCTTCCCGCTGAACATACTGCCGGCGATTACCTCGATCCAGCCGGTGTGGCCATGTTTGATAACGTTCATTCCAATCTCCTTCTAGTGCCGACAGCGGCAATAATTGCGTGAATTAATCGTTTAGTTAGATGCGATTCAGAGCTCAAAACAACCAGTCCAGGACCGCGAAAGTATTTAATGCTGCGGCATTCTAATCGAAGTCCTTCGCCAGGTCTAGGATTCGAATTGAACATTGACGTCTTTAGGTTCGCTTAATTTCTCTCAATTTACCGGCGTGCTCACAATTGCCGCGCTTCACTCGTTTTCGTTGATGATGGCAGTATCAGCAAAACCATAATCGTTGCCGCAGTCGACATAACCGAGCCATAAAAAAATGTAGATGACGGCGATATCTCTCTCCATAAAAGACCGCCGATGTAACTGGCAAACAGTTGTGTTGCACCGATTGTCGCCGAATAGATACCAACCACCGTAGCCCTTCCCGCGCTGCCAGCCAGGTCCACGGCCATCGCTTTTCCAATCCCATCGGTCAGCGCAGGGAACAACCCATAGGCAGCAAACAGAACCCACATCCATTCGCGATTTCCTGCAAGAGCGAATCCTGCGTAAACAGCAGCAAAGAGGCCATAGCCAATCGCAAGCAGCCCGCGCCGACCGACCCGGTCGGATAATATTCCGGCGGGTAACGATCCTGCCGAGCTAACCGCGTTGTATAGCGCGTAGCACAGTATTGTCGTCGTGACCGTCATTCCGAAAGACTTTGCGCGCAGAATCAGAAAAGCATTTGTCGAGTTCCCCAGACTGAAGAGCCCTGTCACAAACAGCAACCGCAAATAAGCTGGCTTTGTTCCGGAAAGTGAAAAACGCAACCTACCGGCGAGCTTCCTGTGCTGCTTCGGCTCGTGAACGAAGATGATTAATATTGCTGCCAGTGCTCCGGGAATGAATGTTAAAAGAAAGATCTTCGGAACAGATAGTCCTGCACTGACCAGCGCAAGAGCAAGCAATGGTCCCGCGACCGCGCCGGCGTTGTCCATCATTCGTTCGAAGCCGAAAGCGCGACCACGACTGTCGTCCGAAACAGAATCGGCAAGCAATGCGTCGCGCGGCGCTACTCGTATTCCTTTTCCGAATCGATCGCCGAACCTTGCTCCAAGAACTAACGGCCAAGTCGATGCCATGGCAATCGCGGGCTTTGCCAGCGCGGTCAGCGAGTATCCGATGAAGGCCACTCTTTTATAGTGCCCGAAATGATCAGCAAACCATCCGGAAACGCCGGTTATCATCAGCCCTGTTGCGTCGGCAATCCCTTCGATCAATCCGACGATGTCTGGCTGCACTCCAAGCGTGGTTGTTAAGAAAATGGGCAGCAGCGGGTACATGGTCTCTGTGCTGACGTCAGCGCAGAAACTAACAAACCCGATTAATATTGCGGTTTTTGACAGCGTCCGCCCTAAGGAGTGGCTTGGCCTATAGTTTTCCGGTTTAGTCAGGAGACCTCGCGTTGCTGGGACTTATCGCCGCGCAAACGTTCAGTATGCGCTCGATTGAATCGGCAATTATATAAGGATTTATGCGGGAGTGCATGCGGCGGCGCAGATAAAGATATCCGCGCCCGCATCAAACGTTACAACTGTTTAATGGTTATCACGGTCATCGGACTTGCGCCACCCGTCTGAACCATCGTTACCGATGCCTTTGATTTTGAGTCGACAGCCTTGCCTATTTGTGAACCATTATCTCTTTTATCTATAGACGAATCTCCGATGACGTCCTCGAATTTAGGCACTTTGTCATCGTTGCTGTAGAAATACAGAACTATTGTTTCGACAGTTTGTTTGGGGCCGTACTGTATCTCCATCGAGTTGCTTTCGCCTAGATCGTACTCTTCGGTTCCATCTGAATCGGACTTTGGCTTGCCCATTTTTTGATGAACAACATCTTTTGTATCGCCCAGTGCTACACCTTTGAATTGCAGCAACAAACCCTTGGTAGCGCCGATGCTGGTCACCGGGCAGAGATAGAACACGGCAAAAACGAGCAAAAACGAAACTGAAAGAATTCTCTTCATGACCACTCCTCCTGAGGACATGGGATCGCGCCCATGAGATTTCATGGGCGGTCCCCGTCTCTACAAAAAGTCACCGAAACGGTGAGTAAGAAATGCGTTTAAAGAGGGCGCAAAAGGAAACCCTCGAAAGAATCACTAGGGCTGAGGATTAATAATTATCTTGGTTGTAAGCTTGATCTCTTTACTGAGAGAATGAAGAACACTGCAATACTTGCTTAGCGAAAGCTCTACCGCGCGACTGACACGTTCCTTTTCCAGACCCTCACCCCAAAGTTTAAAGATCAGCTCGATGGCCGAATAAGCCTTTGGATCAGTGTCGCGTCTGGAACCAGTCAATTCGATTTCAAACCGGTCAAGGGACTGCCGCATCTTGCCGAGGATCGCGACGATATCAATAGAGGTGCATCCGCCGAGAGCCGCCAGAACCAGCTCCATTGGCGAAGCCCCTTCGTGTTTATCTCCGTCGATCCTAACAGGAACGCTGGCGTTACCAGTCGCCGTGAATTTAAGACCGCCCTCCCAGTTCAGCCGTACATCGCTCATAGACAACCTTGCGGCTTTGCGTCAAGTTTTTTGAGAAACCGATTCTCTGGTCTTTCAACCATACTGGATTTTATCACAATTTATTGAAGATGTTATCTCGAATCCGCTCGTTCCGGGGGTCAGGACCGCTATCTACCTCGAGATCGATCTGCACGGCAAATACCGGGATGAGCCCGGAGAGGACGCTTGACTCCCTATTGCGACGGAATTTCACGTACCGCTTTCGGCGATCACGTGGTAAGATCATGGGCGTTTGCCACGCATAGACCAGTGGAGGGCGCGATTCCATGCGCGTGGGCGACGCTTTCCTAATATTCTATTTATCGTTAACCGGGTATGTCGTGGCGCCAAAGAGGCAGGTCCTGCTTGCTTGAGAAGTACTGTTTCCCCGATGAACTGATAAATCAAAAGTATTGCAGAGTGTCTTGGAGTAAAGACAAAGATTTTTTGAGAGGGTTAGCTAAAGGCGAGTTACGATTGTGACGATAGATGCAGCGTGATAGCTAGAAATCTGCCAACTGCCTCGCCCAGGCATCCAGACATGCGCATTCTTGTAGTTGATGACGAGAAAGAGATTCGGGAATTAGTGCGCGACGTCCTGATCGACGACGGTTACGAGGTCGACGAGGCTAGCGATGGCAAGGCGGCGATCGACAAGGCGGCTGCCCAGCGTTTTGATCTGGTCTTTTGCGACGTTAAAATGGCTCCAATCGATGGCTTTGCCGTGCTCCGCGAATTCCGCGAAACTCAGCCACAAGCCGAAGTTATCCTGATGACAGGTCATGGGTCGCTGGAAGCTGCCCTGGAAGCAGTGCGCGAAGGCGCGGTCGACTATATCTGCAAACCGTTTGAAATCGACGACGTTTCCGCGATGGCTCGCGCCGCGCTTGACCGTCAACGGCTGAAACGCGAACCAAATGAAGCTCGCGCCGAGGCAATGCATGCCGGCGATGAGCCTGAATTTAGCGGTCTGATCGGTCGCAGCCCCGCGATGATCGAGATTCTAAAGACGGTAGGAAGAATAGCTCCCACTAATCTCCCGGTGCTGATTTGTGGCGAGTCCGGAACAGGCAAAGAAGTCATCGCCCGGACCATCCATCAAAACAGCTTGAGGGCCACAAAGCCATTTATTGCGGTAAACTGCGGAGCGCTGACCGAAACTTTGCTTGAGACAGAGTTGTTCGGGCACGTGCGCGGGGCTTTCACTGGCGCGCAAATGCCTCGTCGCGGATTGTTTGAAGAGGCAGACGGCGGAACGCTGCTTCTCGACGAAATCACCGAAACAAGTCCCGCGTTCCAGGTAAAGCTTCTCCGGGTGTTACAGGAAAACGAAGTAAAACGCGTTGGCGCTAACATAGCCACCCGCGTCAATGTCAGGGTTATTGCGACTACCAACAGGGATCCGGAAAAGCTTGTCGAAAACGGGTTTTTCCGCCAGGATCTTCTCTATCGATTAAATGTTATTACATTGACCCTGCCTCCGCTGCGTGATCGACAGTCAGACATCCATTTAATGATCGAAAGCTTTATTAAACGGTACACACAACCCGGTCGAAGCCGCGTGCGCGTTTCGGCGGAAGCCCTGCGCGTACTGGAAAACTACCGCTGGCCCGGAAATGTCAGAGAACTGAGGCATACGATCCAGCGCCTCACTGTTTTAAACAGTGGCGGCGTTATACGCCTGGAAGATATCCCGCCCCGGCTTCTTGAAGGAGATGGGAGCGAAGAAGTTACCGAAATACCCATCGCAAACGGCAGTAGTCCAATGTTGGCGACAACTAGAAACGGCAAAATGCTGACCTGGGCGGAAGTCGAACAGAATTATCTGCATCAGGTTCTGCGCGAAACCCACGGAAACAAAAAGCAAGCCGCCGAAATTATGGGAATCGACCGAAAAACCCTTTCCAGAATGGTCGATCGATATCAAATTAATTTAGATTTGCTTAAGGGAAATTCCTGATTTACCGAAAGCTATTCCTGAAGGTTTTCGGAAATGGCAATTGGTAACCCAAAAAAGCATATCCTCATTGTAGATGATGAGGAAACTATACGGCTTCTCCTGCTGGAATTCCTTCGTGTGCGCGGTTATGAGTGCGATGTGGCGTGTGATGGAGCACAAGCTCTGGAAGCGCTGAAAAAAGGACAGTTTGACGTAATGCTGTGCGACATTCAAATGCCGTGCATGACTGGCCTGGACGTCCTGCGCAACGCGCGTGAGCAGGGTATCGAGACGATGATAATCCTTGTGTCCGCGCTGCACGATACTCGGCGTGCCATCAATGCCCTGCGTCTTGGCGCCTACGATTATATAGTTAAGCCCTTCCAACTCGATGAAGTCGAATTGTGCGTAGAGCGCGCATTTGAACACCGGAAACTGGTTAAAGAGAACAGACAATATCAAACGGGACTGGAAAAGCTGGTCGCGGAGCGCACCTCGCAGTTACGCGACAAAAGCGAAAACCTGGAAGCGACCGTCGATGAGCTATATCGAACCTACCGCGCGACACTGGGCGTACTGGCGGCCGCGCTTGACCTTCGTGATAACGAAACAAAAGGCCATTCCGAAAGAGTCGTCGCGTACAGTCTGCGCATCGGGCAGGAACTGGGTCTGTCTGATTCGGAAATGACGACGCTCGAGCAAGGCGCATTACTTCACGACATAGGCAAGATCGGCGTGCGTGATTCAATCCTGCTAAAGCCCGGTAAACTGACGCAGGAAGAATGGATCGAGATGCGCCAGCACGTTTCCTACGGCGAAAGCATCATACAGAAAGTTCCTTTCCTGCACGGGGCGCTTTGGGTTGTCGGACAGCATCATGAATTCTATAACGGCTCGGGCTACCCGCGCGGACTGAAAGGCGAACAGATCCATATCAACGCACGGATATTCTCCGTCGCCGATACTCTGGACGCAATGACCTCTGACCGGCCGTATCGCAAACAGTTGTCGTTCGAGCGAGCCGCAGATGAGATTCGACGTTACAGCGGGTCACAATACGATCCCAGGGTGGCCAGCGCGTTTTTCAACATCACGCTGGATGAGTGGCGACGAATACGCGAGCGCATCGACGAAATGCAGTCAATGCAGTTTGACTACATTCCCGATATGCAGGGATTCGATGTCTGGCACATTCTAGCCAGATAACAACGACAGCCGATCGGTCCAACTCTACTTCAATACCAGCGCCGTTTTTTCTATCACAGAATCCAGATCTTCTTTTGAGATGACCAGTGGAGGCAGGAATCGCACCGTGTTTCGGCCGCCAGAAGAAACCAATATCCCCTGTGCCGCCAAAGCCTGAACGATATCTTCGCTGCCGGTCGACACTTCGAGGCCAATGAAAAGCCCCAGACCACGCACATCTTTAATTTTTGGCGAGTCGATCTGCTTCAATTGAGCTATAAAATAATCGCCCATTTCACGGGCTCGGTCTGCAAGCGCAAACTCTCGAATATAGTCGATCGTGGCACACGCCGCCGCGCACGCAATTGGATTGCCGGCAAAGGCAGACGCCAGCGGAAGTTTCACCAGCTTATCTCCGATTGCCTTTGTGATCGCGACGACACCCATTGGCAGTCCACTGGCGATTGAATTGGCCATCGTGATGATATCGGGTTGAAGCTCGAAATGCTCCAAAGCCAGCATCTGACCAGTTCTGCCAAATCCGGTCACGGTTTCGTCGACGATCAATAGCGCTCGCCGTTGCTGGCAAACTTTGGCAACTTGTTTGACGAATTCGCCGGAAGCCGGGACAACACCGTTATCACCCTGCACCATTTCAATGACGACAGCAGCCGTTCGGTCAGAGATTGCTGTTGTGGCGCCGCGCATATCGTTGTATCTGGCTCTTAATAGCCCAGACTGCCTCGTCGTTTGACCGGCAGGAACGCTGTGGGTGCTTCCGGCAAACATAATGATCTGACTTCGACCTGTTGTGGTTCGCGCAAATCGTATCGCGGATTCGATTGCTTCTGATTCTGAATTGCAGAGCAGAAACCGGGTGGTAAAATCGGGAGTGAAGTCCGAGAGTTTTTCCAACAGCTCAGCGCGCTTGTCGTTGTAAAAGCTTTCCGGACACGAGGTCAGCCGATGTGCTTGTTCGTTAATTGCAGCAACGACTGAAGGATTAGCGTGACCAACGTTGGCGGTGCCATTTCCGCTGGTGCAATCGATGTACCTGGCGCCGCGTTCGTCCCATAAATAAGAGCCTTCGCCACGCAGAATAGTCAGACCGCGTTTTTCGTAGAGACCGGTTGAATATCGGTTCTCGCGAATCTGCACCAGCGAAGATGTTTCGTATCTATCAGCCACAACCTGCTCCTGAGCAGCGTATTGAGTATCAAAACGCAGTCACAATAATTGTAGGACTTCAACGCAACAAAGCGAAGGATGGTAGCCCATCAGAGGAGATCGGGCAAGTTAGCGGTTCTGCCTTCTTTGGTTATTAACCCGCCCGTCGCAAATTGAGTCTCATAGTGAAAGTAACGCGGAATGTTTTAAACCTTCGCGTACGTAAGCCCGCTTTGATTCTGGTATTTTCCGGCGCGGTCGGCATACGACGTGTCACAATCCATATCAGATTGCAGGAAGATCACCTGACCAATCCCTTCGTTCAGATAAACCCGCAGTGGCAGATTAGCTAAGTTAGCGATTTCCACAACCAGCCGGCCTTCCCATCCCGCTTCGAGAGGAGTCGTGTTCACCAGCAGCCCGGCTCTTGCATACGTGCTCTTGCCCATTGCGATGCCTGTTACATTACGCGGCATTTTGAATCGCTCGACCGTGATGCCCAGAGCATACGAAGCAGGAGGCAACAACCAGTATTTCGAGCCGTCTTCGGCGGTTCGCAACGGCGGCACGACCAGACTGTTTTCGTCGAATTTTTTTGGATCGATCTCTGTTCCGCTGATCGGTGAAAAAACTTTAAAACCATCTTCGGCAAGCCGAATGTCATAGCCGTAACTGGAAAGACCGGCGCTTATGATGCGGCGATTGTCGATTTCGCGCACCAAACGCTCGGCGAACGGATTGATCATGTCGTATTCCTGCGCCATCTGGCGAATCCAGCAGTCGGCTTTTATTGACATCCCTGTGTACCTCGAATGAAATGTTTTGGAAAAACCTTCCGAAAGGGCGAACGGACCGTCAGTCTAACATCGGATCGAACGCCGCGCAACGAATGGCCTGACGCCGAAAACAGCAATTATTCTCGCTAATGGTGTGGAACTTTTTTACTAAAAGTGTGGTCTAATAGCGCTAAATCGGAATCCGACAGGAGGCGCACTTGAGGAATCTCATCGCATCTCTTTTGATTATTTTACTGACGTTCTCTGTTTTCGCTCAACAAACTTCAGGCCAGAAGCCGCAATCAAAATCAGGCGACAAGACGACCACAGACCCTGAAGCGTCCAAAAAAGATAAAGCGACGAAAGAGGCCGAAGCGGCCGAGGAGGCATCTCTTCTCCGTCAACGTGGGCTTGAGCTTCTGCGCCAGGCAGGCGATGAAGCATCAACGATCAGCGATGGCAGAACAGGATCAAAGCTACAGACAAAAGCGGCCGACATCTTGTGGGATTACGATCAGGATACAGCGCGAAAATATTTTGAGAGCGCTTTCGATATTGCCGCCAGGTACTATCGCGATAACAAGCCTTCCGATCAGACAACGACTCGAGCCGGCGTATTCGGAAACACTGAAGACGCGCGAATGAACGTCATTCACGCAGTCAGCTGGCGTGATTCAGCGCTTGCCCGCAAGTTTACTGACCAATACGTTGAAGAGAAGCATCGCGAACAGCAGGAAGCCGCACTGCAAGGTAAGAATAACGATGCGACCACTCGGTTTTTTGGCAATATCGATCCTGCAGCGAAGGATCTCCTGGCCGCGTCGATGAGTCTTTATCCCACCGATCCAAAGGGAGCTCTCGAATTGGCCGAGCGAGCATTTGCAACGGGAACACCGTCTAATGCCGCGATGTTTCTAGCCCAGTTGTCCGACAGTAACCGCGCCGCTGCCGACAAACTTTATCTCCTTTGTCTGAACAGAATTGTCAGTGATGAATCGTCTCTGCCAGGGCAACTGATGCTGTTATCAGCATATCCATTCGGCGATAACAGCGTTTATGTTGGCGACGGCAGTACAACCAGCAGCTCAGGGTTCCCTGCTCCAAAGAACTTCACAATAGACCCTCAACTTATCAATCAGTTTTTCAGCGCAGCTGTCACGATTCTGAGCAGGACAGCAGATTTAAATGTGAACGCGTCACCCGATGCACCGTCCAGAATCGCGGTAGCAATGTTTGATGTAACAAAGTTGCGCCCGAAAGTCGCCCAATTCAAGCCTGCTCTCATGGACACCTGGGATTCTCTGACCGCCAGGCTTACGGCCGTGACACCGCAGGAGACATTTGACAGCATTGGCAGAGGTCAACCTCCCGCGCCGCAGCAGCGAAACGGTCCCGTTGATGTTCCGAATAATGGGGATAAAGTTACTGAGCTTTTGAACAGCGCAGATAAGGCTACTGACCCGGTAAAAAGGGATAGCGCTTACCAGAGAGTAGCCGTGATGGCAGATCGCGGAGGCGACACTGACAGAGCGCTCAACATTGCCGATAAGATCTCTGATCCTGAATCCCGCGCGGCAACGAAATCGTGGATTTATTACGAAGCAGCATTAAGAGCCATCCAGAGAAACCGATTTGATGAAGCTCAGAAGTATGAGTCTCTGGTCGATGCGGTTGATCAGAGCGCCTATTTGTATACGGAAACAGCCTCAGCCGCATTGAAGGCAAAGGATCAGGCGCGAGCGACAGAGTTGCTGGAGGAATCGCTGCGTCGAACGCGATCTGCGCATGATTCAAGAGAGAGGACGAACGCTTTGTTTGGGATCGCCAATACATTTTCATCATTCGATACATTGCGCGGATTTGAGGTAGCAGCAGAAGCGGTGCAGGCGGCCAATAGTATGCGCGACTTTGATATCGAGAAGAACTACATAGAACGGGTTCTTGGCAGTAATGGAAAAGTTGGAATAAGGATGTCCTCTAATGTTGACCGGTTCGATGTCGGTAAGACGCTGGAGATGCTGGGGCATGCCGACTTTGAACGTTCGGTGTTACTGGCTCAGTCGCTCAGCAACAAGGCGGTCAAGATCACAGCAATAATGGCTGTCGCGGTTTCTGCCATAGATAACAAGAAACCGCGTACCAGTCGATAACCTGATCAATTTTGTGGCAGCTACTTCGCTGCCGTAGTTGCCTGAGCACCTTTGACGAATTTGGCGTACCAGGCCAGATACCGCTCAAACCGGTCCTTCTGATAAGAAGGCTTCGCAATGCCGTGGGACTCGCCCGGATACACAATTAATTGCGTAGTTCGCCCGAGCCGCTTCAGCGATTGATAGAGTAATTCCCCGTTGTTGACCGGAACGTTCCAGTCCTTTTCGCCTCCCATAATTAATGTCGGCGTTACGATCTTCTGCACATAATTGAAGGGCGACAGCTTTTCCCACAACTGACGATTTTCCCAGGGTAAGCCCATCTCCTGCTCCCACAGCCGCTGATAATGATCGTGACCGTAATTGGCGACGTACAGAACTTCGCTTGCGCCGGTGATTGCTCCCTTAAATCGATCCGTCTTGGTTATGACATAATCAGTGAGGATTCCGCCGTAAGACCATCCGCCTACGCCAAGTCGATTCGGATCGGCATAACCTTTCGCAATCGCATAATCGACCCCGGCCATAACATCTTCGTAATCTTTGTTGCCCCAATCAGCAAAGATTGCAGCCGAAAATGCTTGCCCATAACCAGATGAACCACGCGGGTTGACGTTGACGACTACGTAACCATTTGCGGCGAATAGTTGAGATTCGAAGTTGAAGCTGCGATCGAACTGCGAAACCGGTCCGCCGTGAATGCGCAGTAGCGTGGGATATTTAGTGCCCGCAACGAAATTAGTCGGTTTGTAGATGAAACCTTCGACATCCGTTCCATCTTTACTTTTGAACTTAACTTTCTCAACGTCACCGAGCTGAATCTGAGCCATAAATGCGTCGTTGGTTGAAGTCAGTCTTCGCAGGTCGCCATTTTCGCTCACGTAAATTTCGCCTGGAACTGTGGCTTCGCTGATGCGGGCCGCGATTGTTCCGTCTTTGGCGAGCGAGTAACCACTTACCGCCACCGGTCCGCCAATCGGTCTGGTCACATCGCCGCCTGCAACCGGGATGCGGGCCAGATGATGCTCGCCATTCTCTTCGAGGAGAAAATAGACCGTTTTGCCGTCCGTCGAAAATTTCGGAGCGTTCGCGTTACGATCCAGCTTCTGCGTCAATATCCGCGGAGTTCCGCCCTCGGCAGGAATAACCGCCAAATATACGGCTGCATAATCGATAGCCTTAACATCAGTTGTCGTTACGTACGCGATCCATTTGCCATCGGGACTCCACGCGGGCGAACGATCACGACCGGGATTCGTCGTTACCCTTCGAAGCGACTTCCCTTGATCTGTGTTATTCACATCGACGACCCAGATATCGGTGTTGTAAGTTGCGTCGGCGTTATCGCCACGGTTGCTGGTAAATGCGATTGATTTGCTGTCGGGCGACCACTCAGCCTGTGAATCGTCGAAGTCTCCGGAAGTAATCTGCGTCACTTTCTTTGTCGCCATGTCAAAGACAAAGAAATGATTTCGGCGATGATCCAGATAGCCAATGACATCCTGTTTGAACTGCAGTCTGTCGATCACCCACGGTGGTTGAGTCTTTGACTTAGGCGCAGCGCCGCCGTCTTTATTCGGGGACTCCATATCTTCCGGCCGCGGATCCTGAATCGTCAGCAGAATCTTGCTGCTGTCGGGCGACCATTCGAAACCAGAAACGCCTTGTTTCACTTCGGTTAGTTGCTGAGCCTCACCGCCCAATCGGTTTAACAGCCAAACCTGCGTCTTGCCTTCATTCCTGGCGGCGATAAACGCAAGATACTTGCCATCGGGACTCCATCGCGGGCTGGATGCTGAACTGCCCTTCATCGTCATTGGAATAGCTTCGCCACCCGCTGTAGGAATCATCCATATCTGGTTTTCGGATTTCTCGTCTTTGAGGTTCGTGCTGCCGACCGTGTAAGCCACCCATTTACCGTCGGGGCTGATCTGCGGATCGGCTACGCGTTTGATCTGAAAAAGGTCATCGATCGCTAGGTTGCGTTTGGCCGTGTCAGTCTCAAGGTCGAGAGAGGCTGCGATCTGGCCGCTGGCCGTCAGCGTCAGTAATAAAACAAATGATACGGCGAATACGACTTTCTTAATCGATGACATGGTTTTCCGTTGCCTCCATATTCGTGAAGTTATTTGTCGGTTGTTGCGTTTGATTTAGCAAGTTTATCGCCCTTATTAACACCATCCAGGCACGTTTTTGCAACAAGCGCGAGGTCATTATTTTTCTGCCCCGCTATTTGGCTCAGGTTCTGGCGAACGTCGCGTGACATATCGTCGCCCATTCCTGAGCCATCAGCCGCGCCGGCCAACATTGAGAGCTCTGCTTGTTGTTCCTTTGGAAATTCGGATAAGGACTGCAAAAATGTCTGAGGATCCTTCCACAGTACATTAGAGTAAAAATCGCCCAATGTCTCAGCAAGGGTCCCGTCACTACCGATTCCCGCCTCTAGTAGCGGCTTCAACAATGTCTTGTCACCGCGATTGAACAGATCGGTTCCATAGCTTGTTATTACCTCGCAATTGTCGCTGTTTGATTCAGTGCCGCAGCCAGATATTGCTGTTGCGACCGCGTTTCGATTGTCTTCGTAATCCTGACCAAGTACGGCAAGCAAATAAGCGATGCTGATCTTTTTCATTCCGATAGCTGCTTCCTGAGCATCCAAAAGAGCCGAGACGGCTTCCTTATGGTCGATGCCATTCAGTTTGGACACTTCGGCAAATTCATCAGGAATCAACTTGTGAAGAATATCTTTCGATTTCGACGAAGCAGCAGAGGCCTTTCGCGGCTGTCCGGAACACCCTGTCAGCACCATCGATGCGAGCAGAAAGTAAATAATCAGTTTCGGCATATAGACTGTAGTAAGCCGCCTTGTTTTAAGGAAACGAAAGAGTTGCTGTCAACTGACAATATTGCTCAGATTAGAAGGAAGTATCGCTGAGTTTCTTCGTGTCCGCAACAGGATAAGCAATTCACCGAACTCTCATCTGATGATCAACGATGCTTGGCAACTCCGATCTGTTTACACATACTCAGCACGGGGCACGTCGAACATTTTGGCAAGACACCAGTGCATATGTGTTTGCCGAATGGCACTAACAGCTTGTTGATCTCGATCCAGTAACGCTTCGGAAGCTTTGATTCCAGCGTAGCCATGGTTTTTTCCGGCGTAGGCTCCTGAACGTAACCCCATCGATTTGTGACACGATGCACGTGGATATCGACTCCGATAAGCGATTGCCCGCAAGCAATGCCAAGCGCTAGATTAGCGCATTTCGGCCCAACGCCCGGAAACGAGGTCATTACCTGAGCATCGCACGGCAGCTTGCCTCCGTGCTCGGTTTCCACACGGCGAGCGATTTCGCGAATGTCTTTTGCCTTTGCGTGATGAAAAGCGCACGCGCCGATTAATTCGTCAATCTCATCTTGCGACAGTTTGCTGATTGCAGCGGGAGTACGAGCAACTTCGAACAGACGCCTGGCGGTTGGGATTGTTACTTCGTCGCGTGTGCGGATGGAGATTAAACACGCAACAAGAATCTCGAACGGAGAGCCGAAGCCATCCTCAGCAAGCTCGAACAGAGCCGCTTTGGGAAACGGTCGGACAGCCTTGCGGATTGCGTCTACTGCCTTTGTAATATTGAATGGACCTTTCGGCATGCCAATCCTTCCCATGATAACTACGACTGGTCGAGCGAAGCAAAAACCCTGAAAACAAATTTAGAGTGATCGGAGGAAATTCTTAATGCCGTCAAAGCAAGAGCTATTACAAGGTATATAACCGGCATCTATAGCGCGGGCTAATTGTAGATGTGGTCTTGGCCTTGAGGCCAGAAATGTTCGAAGTCGTGCTTTCTCAAGGTTATTTGGAAGGGCGCCAACTTTTCGCTTAACGCAATCAAAATATTCGATCACACATTCAATCACAGGATCATTACCGATGGCTTCCAAGCACAATGTTTCCAACATACCCGCCCTTGACCCATCCGGAAATAGAAATATCCCAACCCTCGGTTGATTTCCGACAAACTGCTCAGGTCTGACTGGTCGATCTAAATTCACATGCTCTAAAACATCGCACACGCTCTGAAAAGCTGCCGTTGCATCTGCTTCAGCATCACGTATGATTCCGAGCGATTGAACTCTTTCTTTAAACTCAGGAGCATTACGTAAGGCGGCGAGGAAAATTCGCATCTCGTGGTTACCGCCATAATTTTGCAATTGGATATTATCTAGCTTTAGATCCCTCAGAAAAACTTCAATGAATTTTTCCGTATCCAGCCCTTCAACGATTACTTGGACTGGAGCGCTAATCTCTCGCGGTTTTTGCATTAGCGCACCTCAAAATCAAATTGCATTGCGCCAGTCAATGAATCGTGATCATAAGTTACGGCCTCGATATTGTTTTTGATCCGTTCTAAGCGATGCAAACGAAAATCATCTGGGCGGTTTTGTTCAAATGCTTGGTAAGCAGACTGAATGCATTCCCAACTGTGGGTCGTGGCAAACACTTGGACATCTGCGCGTTTTGCTGCTTCGCCAACAACGCTCCATACGTCTGTGATGACAGAATGGTGTAGGCCGTTTTCTATTTCGTCAATAAGCACGATACCTTGACGCGCTCGCGCAATTTCGAACACAATGGATAGAATTCGCTGAATCCCTTCTCCCATAAGTTCTAGCGGCATAAAAGGACCGATGCCAATATCCCCGCAAATGGTCGGTTGCCCGTTTGGGATGAGAAGCCGTAGCTGTCTTAAACGGGGTTCGAGCCGCTGTAACGCAGACAATAACTCATCCTCCCTTTTATTGGTGACTAAGTCATTAAAGGCGGTAGCATTCTGTTGAGGGGACCTGACCCAGCGACTAGGTATTTCTCCTATTAGAGGTACAGTTATGTTGTTCGTTTTGATTTGTTGACTGGCAATTTCGGCGTCAAATTCACCAATAGAATCCTGTACCTTTATGAATAACCTATCCGACTCATGAGAATTGGTCGTTAGCTCCCATTCTAACCGGAGAGTTCGTGCCGCCCCCAGCTTGTCTTCGCTCCTTAGCCAAACATCGATATCTTGGCGCGTCTCGTAGAACAACCATCCCCATCGAGTCTTCATATCCCCGACAGTCGGCAATCTAGGCAATAATTCGGATTTCTCAAAGTTGCGTAGTAGTCGAAGCGGGTCCTGCAACAACAGAATTGCCTGAAGCAATGCTGTTTTACCAACGTTATTCTTGCCAGCAATCAGATTTATCCTGCTCAGCGGCTGGATTGTTAGACTCCCAAAGCCTCGGAAGTTCCTAATCGCCAATTCCTTTATCATAGGCATTCTCTGGCAGCGTTCTCGACTTGATACAAAGCAAAACGGGCAGTCGATTGACTACCCGTAAATCAAAAATTGTTTGGTGGAGCTAAGCGGGATCGAACCGCTGACCTCTTGAATGCCATTCAAGCGCTCTCCCAGCTGAGCTATAGCCCCATACTCCGTAACCCGATTATCATACGTTCTCGGATTTTGAGTGTCAACTTTTTCTATTCATCAACTGCATCCAGCGTTTTCTTCGGTTTATGTACAGCAACACCATTGTGAATAGAACTATTGCAGAAACAACTCCACCAAAAACCGGAATCAGATAATACATCTGCGAAGAGTATTCTGAAGCTACTCGATTATTGTCGAAACGCCCCATTAACGTCAGGGTGTATGAGGTATCGGCTACGGTGATTCCCTTTCTCTCGTAAGCGTTCTTGACATACGTCGGCAATGCGTTCGGCGTTAATTGGCCGTCGAAGGTCGTCCGGTAAGCGCCCTTTGACGGCGGCACATCATATCGCCCCGTATCCGGATTAAAGCTGCCAGGTATGGTTTCAGTATCGCCGTCGGTTTCGAAATATAAGAAGTATTTTACTGGTGTATTCGGAGTCCAACCCGATGGAGTCAGCGGCGTGTATGCATAACGCCTTGTCAGTCCGGATTGATCTTCGACAACATATTTCAAATCCTGCTGGCACATGCCGGACAATTCGACAAATTTTGCGTTAGAGGCTGGCAACTCCGCACTGCGATTCAAGTCCATCTGGTAGATCGGACGCTTTGTGTTATTGGCGTCGACCACGGTCACATAACCGTAAATCACAACCGATATCAGGAACGGCGCAATACCGATCAGCAAAAGCCACATCAACTTGGGCGGCCTTTCATCGACAGGCGTATAGACCAATGCGCTGCGACCGTCGGGGCTGACTACTCTTACAGTCTTCGCGCCTAACCGATAACCCTTTTTCCTCAGGTAAGTGCCTAAAGGTATCGCAGGCGTGAGAGCGATCAGTACGGTCAGCGCGAATGTCAATTCCATCTCGGCTTTCTGAAACAAACGGAACTGCACATCCACCAGCAATCCGAACAGACCAGTCTCTGTAATCGCGCTGTACAAAGCATACCCTCCGCCAATCACGAGATAGACGACAAACACAACGAAAAGAATTCTTACGCGGGTAGATTTATTGCTCACGGTTGGACCTCTAAAGCACAAGCGATTTTTTCAGGGTTCTAAGCAAAAGGATGGGCAACCGGACGGGCAGATCAAATATAGCATATTTTCACGCGCTTTTGGTGACGAGAAATCTTACGATTTTTGACAAATAGCTCGATATTGTTGCACTCTATACGCTGCAATTACCGAGACAAAGATAGAGAAGCTACTTAGATTGCATCATGCCCGACAGCACGACAAATCAATCAGACCACGGCACAAAGACTGTTTCGCTATTCGTGACCTGTCTGGTTGATCAGTTCTTTCCTAACGTTGGTGAAGCTACCGTTCAGGTTCTTAAACGCGCTAGCTGCGAAGTGACATTCGATAATCGCCAAACATGTTGCGGACAACCTGCATTCAATACCGGTTATCGCGAAGAAGCGCGCGTTTTGGCAAAGCGTTTCATCGAAATTTTCGAACCCGCCGAATACATCGTTGCACCTTCGGGTTCGTGCACAGCAATGGTGCGGAACTTCTACCCCGAACTGTTTACCGATGAGCCTGAATGGCATGAGCGCGCCAAATCGGTCGGCGCAAAAACTTTCGAGCTTGCAGAATTCCTGACCAAAGTTCTTGGCATTGAAACCACCGGAGCATTATACAACGGTAAAGTCACTTATCACGACGCGTGTCATCTACTGCGTGAATTGCGACAGCGTAACGAGCCTCGCCGATTGATCAATTCGGTTGAGGGTGTGGAACTGGTCGAAGCGGAAAATTGCGACACCTGTTGTGGGTTTGGCGGCACGTTCTCAGTCAAATATCCTGAGATTTCAGGTGCGATGCTCAATGACAAGATCAAAGGTATCGAGCAGACCGGCGCCGAAATAGTTGTTGCGGACGATTGCAGTTGCCTGATGCAGATAGCTGGCGGATTGTCTCGACAGGGAATAAAAATCCGAACGATGCATCTGGCAGAGTTATTAGCCCAAAATCCTAATAATAGATTAAGAAAATGATTTCACCACAGAGGCACAGAGACAGGGAGATTTTTCGATTCTTGCTCTGTGTCCCTGTGCCTCTGTGGTGAAATTTCTGTTAATGAGAATAACGACTGAAACATTCGATGAAAATGCTCGAGGCGCACTGCTGAATCGACCGCTTCAGGCTGCGCTCAGACACGCCACACACAAATTTGTCGACAATCGCCGGTATGCGATCACCGAGCTCGACGATTGGGAAGACCGTCGTCAGCGCTCAAATGCAATCAAACGCGAAACGATAGAGCATCTGGATCGCTACCTTGAGGAGTTCACCACCAACGTTGAAAAGGCGGGCGGCGTTGTTCACTGGGCAATCGATTCGGCGGAAGCGTGCCGAATTGTTGTTGACCTAATCCAATCAAAAGGCGAAAAGCTGGTCGTCAAATCAAAGTCCATGGCCACCGAAGAGATCAATCTCAATCACGCCTTGGAAGCGGCGGGAATAACGCCAGTTGAAACCGACCTTGGCGAATGGATCATCCAGCTTGCGCATGAGACTCCTTCGCACATTATTGCTCCAGCAATTCACAAATCCCGAGCGGATGTTGCCAGGCTTTTCACTGATGTCCTTGGAATCGAATATACAGACGATATTCCAAAACTAACCGCAGTCGCACGTGAGCGCTTGCGGGAACGGTTTGCCACCGCCGGCGTTGGTGTTTCCGGTGTCAACTTTGGTGTGGCAGAGACTGGCACGATCTGCATTGTGGAAAACGAAGGCAACGCGAGAATGTCAACTTCGCTGCCGCGAATTCACATCGCCGTTATGGGCATCGAAAAAGTCATTCCGAAGTTTACCGACCTGGCTTTATTCCTTTCTCTGTTGCCAAGAAGCGCCACCGGACAGAAACTTTCTTCTTACACTTCATTTCTGACCGGAACGAAACGGACCGCAGAAGCCGAAGGACCTGATGAATATCATCTGGTGATGCTGGACAACGGACGGACAAAGATTCTGGCCGATCCGATTCAACGCTCGTCGCTCTTTTGCATTCGTTGCGGAGCGTGTTTGAACGCTTGCCCGGTGTATCAAAGGGTCGGTGGTCACGCGTACGGATGGGTTTATTCGGGTCCGATTGGCGCGCTGTTGACTCCGCAATTCATCGGAATGGATCGCGGAAAACAGTTGCCTTATGCGTCCAGTTTGTGCGGCGCTTGCAAAGACGTCTGCCCGGTAAAGATCAATATCCCGGAGCTTCTTCTCGATCTTAGATCGAAGATCGGCGGCGAAAGTGGGAGTCTGAATGGTAAACGGCCGCGATTGGCAGAACAACTGTCGAAGAAAGCTTTCGCTTTTATTATGGCAAGACCGGGGGCCTACAACCTTGCAGCAAAACTTGGTCGAATACTGCAACTTACAATCGCGAAGAATGGAAAGATCGCAGATGTCCCAATCGCCCCCCTTTCAAACTGGACCAAGAACCGCGACTTTCCAACTCTAGCGCCTCAATCATTTCGCGAAAGATGGAAAAGAGAACAAGAAAACTCCGGTAAGGAATGACTGTTGTGAAATCTGGCCAGAGCAAAGCGACTATCTTCGCCACGATTAAAAAAGCGTTGCAGACGCCGTCTCACGTTATCGACCCGGGGCGACCGTACAAAGTTCCATCCGCTCCTCGACAATTTGCTGCCGATTTGTCAACCCGATTCGTCGATGAGGTTACTCGACTTGGCGCGGGATGCTTTGTCGCAAGATCGAATGACGAGGCGAAAGGTTATGTCGTTGATCTGATACGCAAACGCGGTATTTCTCGCGTCGCATTGAGCAATTCTCCGGTTGTAAATCAGACAGGTTTGAGCAGTGCATTAAGTTCGATTTCAATAAGACCATTAATCGTAGATTTCGATGGTTGTCGAGACGAAAACGAATTATCTGTCAGGAAAAGAAACATCCGTGAATCTCTGCTGCAGACCGAGATCGGAATCACAGGTGTCACCTATGGAATTGCGGATACCGGCACGCTGGTAATTGGCGGAGACAATGAATACAACCGGCTTGCTTCGCTGTTGCCCGTCATTCATCTTGCGATCCTGCGTTCAGATCAATTGTTACCTGACTTGCCGACTGCTCTTGAAGGATTAAATAGAGATGGCCACGTCAATCAAGCCATCACCCTCATTACAGGCCCGAGTCGAACAGCAGATATCGAGCTAACGCTCACAATCGGCGTTCACGGACCCAAAGAACTACAGGTTGTGTTATTGCAAATCTAACCAGCTAAAGAATTCCCTGCCCGCTTCCAAAAATACCTACATACCTGTGTAGTGACAACGCGAGCTGTCCGGCCTTTTACTTACGTCAGCCTGTCAAAAGAAACCCCCTTGTTCCAATAACCGACTTTCCTGACGGTGGTCACACGGTGGAATTTATGCTCGAGCAATTGTCAAAACGGCACAGTTCGGTCGCGATAATACTTTTGTTAGCAGGCGCGGTTTTAATTTATCTGGGTGCAACTTTTGCCGGCCAGAATAGATCGCCTTCCCAAGGCGGATCCCAGCCTCTGCGAATCGATTTCGTCGGTAACAGGGCTGTGCCACCTCGACCAACCGTAACGGCGGTTGGCACGGCAGGTCCGCCGTTGCGAGTCGATTTTCAAGGAGTACATCCAGTGCCGGTCCTGCCGACTGTAACGCCCGTTGGAACGCCAGGACCACCATTGAGAATTGATTTCAGTGGCTCAAGGGCAGAAACTCGCCCAGCGAGAAAGTGAGGAAGAATGAAACCAGTAATTGTTATTTTGTTCGGGTTATTATCCGTGGTAGCTGTCGCGCAGCAGCGCAAGCCACCCGATAAAGTCAATCCCGCCGCTAAGGCTTCAAACGTTCCTGACAATTCAAAGCCTGAACCTTCCGGCGTGTACGGTTACATCACGGTAATCGACCCCACCAATGGTCATAAATACGCGGGTCCCGGTGGACCGTCGAGCGGGACCGGCCTCGCATTTCCGGCTAACGTTGTGTTCCGGAGAAAGCTGGACATAACTCAAACGTACACTGTTAATTTCGAGTCGTTTGGGTGTAGCTACTACGGCAATCCTCCCGTGGCGTGTTGGTATGTCTTCCGCTTTACTCAGGACAATGACACCGTCAGTGTTCCATTCAACGGGACGGACAACACCATTCATTACAACCCAAATCAGTGGCGGTTTCTTCGAGTAGAGATGGGCCCCCTCCGATGGGACGAACAACAATCTTTGTCGGCCAGCGCTCCGCCGGTTCACGTTACTGTGCCTATCGCGCAGGCGAATTCGCCATTCAGTGACTTGCCTGATTTTCACGCATCGTTTTACGGGCCATCATCTGTTACTACTCCGCATGAATAAGGGTTGTAAGAGGTAATTCGAATGCTGAAACACAAGCGACAAACGATCATTTTTATATTATGCACTTTGGCCCTTTCTGTAATGGCCTCGCCATTTGGCGTTGCCGGATTTGCGCAGACCGGACGAGATGCCAAGTCTGTGAAGCTGCCACCGGCAGTCGCCAATCGAATGCAGGCGTCGAGCCAGCTCATCACCAAATTCCGAGCTCAAAGCAGCGTCCAGTGGAATCAGCAGGTGGCGGGCTTAAAAGCAATTTTCGACAAATATCAGCCATCACTGACTCAGACACAAACGAAGATAGCCTTTAATCAAACCGAGTTTATTAACGAAGTGCACGCCATAAACCGAATTACCGATTTGGCTAAACGGCAGCAACAGATCCAGCAACTCGGGGCAAAATATAATGGGCAGTTGGCCACTCTGACGAAAACTGCCGGGATTGATCCTTCTGTCGTTCGCCAGCAAGTCTCAACAGTCGTACACAGGCCAAATCCTTCTTCACGTCTTCTGGAAACAATCGTCAGTGGAGGTGATGAATTGCAGACCGCAGCGTCTCCTGGTCCTGTTGTGGCAGAGCGGACCTTGCGTCCACCTTATACCACCGATGGGCTCATAGGCGTCGTTGATCTCGTTAACGGCGGGAGACCCGGAAACAGCGCAAATCCCGTGACGGGGATATTGGCTCTTCACGATCAAGACGAGTCGAATCGCAGCATTCAGCAGATTGCATTCATTAGTCAGGATTTTAACGTGCAACCGGGTATGCATCGTATTCATGTCACTGCCAGTTTCGATCCGATCTCTTATTTTCTCTCCGAAATAATTCTGATCGGCTATGCTAATAACGAAGCGATTGCGAATTTACACGTAATGGACGGATCGAACGAACTATGCAGTCAGAGATTTAGCCTTTTCCGACTGAGCGGGGTCGTGTCAGGTATAAACTCTCGTTACGAAAGCAGAACTCTTTCGCTGTCATGCGATTTCATTCGCCAGAACGCCGATAGCGGAGCAAACTACACCGTACTTGGTTCAATCGAAGGATGGGCCGGATCCGGAGGTCTTTTTGTGACCGCACAGACTGATGTGACCGCGACAGTTAGTTATTTTCAGATCAGTCAGTTCGAACGCTAAGGCCGATTAACCGAGAGCTTTCTTTATCATCTGGTAATCGCGCAGTTGATCGGGCATCGGACGCGCTTTATTCAATACTCGCTGCGACGGATGATAGAGCGGAACAAGTACTCTATTGTTCCATTTGTGTGCTTTGCCGGCCGCATCGCTCAATTTCAACATGTGCGGTTCAATCAGGTGTAGCGCGGAAAGAGCGACGCTACCCAGTGTGGCAACCACGGGCGGATCAATCAAATCAATCAAACTCTTAAGGTAAGAATTGCAGTTGCGGACTTCGGCCGTTGTAGGCTTATCGTTTTTGCGGCCATCCTCTGTTCGCGGATTGCACATTGCCGCGCTGCTGATGAAAATATCTTTTCGAGTCAGTCCGATTGACTCAATCAGAGCATCGAAGTTGCGTCCCGATATGTCACCACTAAATGGAGTCCTCGTGCGATCAGCGCCTTTTTGCCCGGGCGCTTCGCCAATAAAAAAGACTTTGGCATTCAGCACTCCGTTCTTATCACTGAGAACAGCGCTTCTACCACACATACGCGGACACAAGCGACATTCGCTCGCCTGACGGACCAGTACATTAAAGGTCCTCTTTTGCGCCGCAGTCGGCTCGACAGTTTTTGGTTTCATCGAGGCGAAAGAAGATTGAGGCGGAACCCTGCAGGTCCCGCCATATCTGATTTGCTATTAATTACCGGGTTTATCCGGTTTCTTTCCGCCGCCAAAGATTCGTTTCAAAAGCCCTGGCTTCTTAGCATCTTTGGATTTGTCATCGGTTTTTGGCGGGGTCGGTTTTGTCGGTTGATCCGTCCCGCTTCTGGAACGGCCGTTCGCCGGTGTTGAGTCTGTCTTGGTTCCGCCGTCGGCCTTACTGTCCGGAGTCTTTATCGGAGTTGGCGTATCGGTTGTCGTATCGTCGTTCTTGGTCTTTTTATCGTCTTTTGGGGCTTCGGTATCGGTGCCCTTATTCTTTGTGGCATCGTCCATTGCTTTCTTGGCGTCTTCTTTCAGCTCCTCAGGGGTCTTGTCGCCATTCTCTTTAGCCAGGCGATCAGCATTTTCCTTCCTGGCTTTTGCCTGCGCGACCTTTGTTTCCTCGTCAAGCTCGCCGATCTTCGGGAAATCGACGGGTGTCTTGTCTTTCAGGATAGGCTCCACGAACCTGCCCCACATTGGCAGAGCTCCGGTTGCCCCTGTCTCGCCGTGCCCGAGCGATCGTTTCTCACCCGAATACCCGATCCAGGTCCCCACCGCCAGTTGCGGAGTGTAACCAACAAACCATGCATCGGTGAAATCGTTCACCGTGCCGGTCTTGCCGGCAATCGGCCATTTCGCCAGTCCCCTGTATCGGCTCTTGAGCGAGCCCGCAGTTCCGAATTGCACAACGCCCTGCATCAGGCTGACCATCTGGCCGGCAACGTATGGACTGATCACTTTCGTACCTTCGGGCTTTGCCTCAAAGATTACTTGACCGTACCGGTCCGTAATCTTTTTGATGTAGTGCGGCTCCATTCGAATTCCGCGGTTCGGAAACGTCGAATAAGCAGAAACCATCGAGATCAACGGCTCTTCCGTTGCGCCAAGCGCTGACGGCAGATACGGGGCCATCGGATTCGGAAGACCGAACCGCTGAACCATCTTCACCGCTTTCTGAATGCCGACTGCGTCAAGTAACTTCACAGCCGGAATGTTTCGCGATTCGGCCAAAGCAAGGCGAAGCGGAATCGGACCTTTGAATGAGTTGTCGTAATTGTGTGGCGCCCAGTCGCCGCGTTGGAACGGCGCATCGTCTATGATGTCATCCGGCGTAAAGCCATTTTCAATCGCCGTTGTATAGATGAACGGCTTGAATGCCGATCCGGTTTGCCGATTTGCCTGCGTGGCATTATTGAACTTGTTGGTGTTGAAGTCGTAGCCACCAACCATTGCTCTGACTTCGCCGGTCTTAACGTCGATAGCGATCAATGCACCCTGGACTGCCGGAATTTGATCCAGAGCCACGTTGACGGTCTTGTCTTTCTCATTCACAGCTTTGATCTGGAAAACCCCCAGATCGCCGCGTTTGAAAAGGGAAATCGGAGTCTTTTGCGTCCACGCTGTGTCCTTGTCCGTAACCAGTGCTTTGTACTCGCCCATTCGCACGTCTGCGCCTTTGGGGCTCACGCCAGTAATCAAACCGGTCATGTAATCGCCGACTTCCGGTTTGTCTACCCAGTCCGCATGCTGATAGCTATTCAGATCCTTTACACCGTCTGAATCAATGACGTTGTAAAGGTTACCGCGCCAGCGACGATGACGATGGTCATAATCATGCAGTCCAAAGCGGACAGATTTCTCAGCTATCTTTTGCCACTCTGCATCAAGCGTAGTGTAGATATTCAGACCATCCTGGTGAATATTGTATTTGGCGCCGATTGGACCGTGTTCCAGCTCTTTTCTGATCTCTTCCGTAAAATAGGCGTATGGCAGATCGTTATTCGTTACCTTCGGTCCGCTGCTTAGCTCGAGCGGTTTGGCCTTTGCCGCATCCGCTTCTGCTGATGAAATAAAGCCCTGATCAACCATCGAGTCAATCACCAGATTGCGGCGCTGTGTGGCTTCTTTTGGATGCGTTAACGGATTAAAGTGAGTTGGCGATTTTGGCAACGAGGCCAGCACCGCCATTTGTGACACATCGAGATCCTTAACGTGCTTGCCGAAATAGTACTGAGAAGCTGCCTCTACGCCATATGCGCCGCCTCCCAGGAAGATCTGGTTGCAATACATCGTTAAAATCTGTTCTTTTGTGTAGTACCGTTCAATCTCGAGCGAGATCAGAGCCTCGCGAATTTTTCGCGTCCAAGTCTGTTCTGGCGAAAGGAACAGGTTTCGGGCAAGCTGCTGGGTGATGGTCGACCCGCCTTCTTTTTTGCTCCGGATAACATCGTGAAAAAGGGCGCCAACCACGCGTACCGGATCCAGTCCCACGTGCTGGTAAAAACGGGCATCTTCGATTGCCAGAAACGCCTGTTTCATCTTCAGCGGGATTTCATCCGACTGAAGGGGAATTCGTCGCTCAAGGGAGAATTCGCCGATTACGGTTTTGCCGTCTTCGGCATAAACGCGAGATACAACGTCCGGTCGATAATCCTGAAGATGAGTTACCTGTTGAGCCTCGTCGGTCAGATCGATTTGTTTGGCTACAACCAGACCGGTCAGTCCGCCGGCAACTATGGTCAAAACCAGAAGAGCCAGAAAAGTTTGACGTCGGAAAAAACGTTGAATGAAATTGGGTTCACGCCTAGGCGCAGATGACATTACTGCTACCTCCTTAAAAACTGTTAGAAGAAGGTTGGAAACCCTGGTGAAACCTTCTCGCGCATATATTCGATGAAAAGAAACAGACTCGCGTTCGTTATTTTAACGGCCCGGACAGGCATTGTCTATCGAACGTATCGGCAAAAGGGGGTATTTCCAATAGATAGGGAATATCGCCTTTTGCTTGCAAATAACCAGAAATACCTTATCATTCAATTAGTTGCCGCATTTATCAGTTGAGCAAATTGCACGGCTGGCAGATCACCGGAAACGGTTTACGTGCCAAAGCCACTAAATACTCGAAATATCCAGGTCTCAAACCAGGTTTTGTTAAAGGTGGGGTTTACAGGTTATGGCAGGACCGAACAGCAGCGAACAGGTGAATAAGACCTATTTAGGTGAAGGTCAATACATCGGAAAGGTTGTTGGCAGTCGTCGCTGCTGCGATCTGTTTCTGGCGGAGGTTCAACATACCTGTGCAAAGAAAAACTGCGAGCATTCACACGAACTGGCCTTCTTTTCCGTCCTGCTGGATGGCTCGTATACAGAACGTCAAGGCAACAAGCTGATCGATTATAAACAACTTGGGGTAGTTTATCGCCAACCGTGGCTGGTACATTCGGATCAGATCGGAAACGCTGGTGTCCGCCTGTTTAATGTCGAGCTAAAACAATCCTGGATGGAACGCGCAAACCAATATGGTCGAATCAGGGACCTGTCACCGAATCCCCATCGGGGAGAACTGGCCTGGCTGGCGGCAAGGCTTTATCGAGAATTCCGGGATCAGGATTTATGCTCGTCGCTTGCGATTGAAGGATTAGTCCTGGAGATGCTGTCCGTCCTGTTTCGTGGATCATCAACAACGGATAAGCAGGTCCCTAT
The DNA here is from genome assembly GCA_035652355.1 of Blastocatellia bacterium. Lineage (GTDB taxonomy): Bacteria > Acidobacteriota > Blastocatellia > DASRDY01 > DASRDY01 > DASRDY01. Next base: position 3,161 of record DASRDY010000244.1, on the reverse strand, counting down.
CTGGCTCTCTAAAGTCAACGACATATTGCATGCCGAATTCAGGGATAATATTTCGGCGTCTCGGATTGCAGAAGAAGTCGGCGTTCATCCGTTCTATCTTTCAAAGATGTTCCGCAAATTCAACAATCAAACAATTGCCGAATATGTTCAGAACCTAAGGGTAGAATACGCTTCCAGAGAGATGCTGAAACCTGATGCCGATCTGGCCACGGTTGCATTGTCCAGTGGTTTTGCGGATCAGAGCCATCTGACACGAATATTCAAGAGAGTAACTGGGATGACGCCGGGCGCTTTCAGAGCAACCTTCATCCAAAGTCGTTTCCTTCGACCTTGGTCATGACCCAAATCGAGCTAATTCAGGCAATTGGTTATTGGACAATCGGCGGCATAGCCGCCGGAGTCTGATTGGCCGAACCTCAGTTTGGGTTTAATATATAATCCCATTGATACGCCTCTGAGTCGCTTCGATTGGAATACCGAGATCGTTGATATACCAGATCACTGCCTGTTTACCGTTGGGCGTACTTTTCTAACTGGCGCGTCGGGCAGGATAATCGGTTGAAAGTGTTTGCCAACGATTACTTTTGTTGTTGGCGAGGCTTTCTTGACTTCGGCTATGAACGAGTCTAACTGCTTCAGAGCCCTATCCTGCGGCGCCCAGTAAGGAAGAAAAAAATCGTCCCAGTGGTTCGGCATTACCAGCGGCGGATACGACAATACTCGCATCAATCGACCCATATAATCGTATATCTCATTGCGTTCGGGCTTTGCTCCGACCAATACAACATCAGGTTTCAAACCCTTTAATTCGTTCTCAATGTAATTCATTGAGCCAAATGAAAGTATTTGATGGCCGTGAAATCGGATCAGAAAAGCCAATGTTCCTCCTTCATGGTAGTCGATCAATCGCAGCGGTGTTTTTATGTTATCGGGGTTGATGTCCGAGTCGACATAACGCTTTTGAATCAGTGCGCCGTGCAGGCTGGGAATTACTTTGACGGAAAACGCCCCGAAATCGTAGTCGTCGCCTCCTTGCGCCGGAATGAGCTGCTGCCTGTTAACGCCATAAGCATAAGCAACATTGAGATTGGCCTCCGTGGCAATCAGGTTAGCCCCGGTCTTCTTTAGGATATATGGCACATCCATCATATGGTCGAAGTGCCCGTGCGAAAGCAGAACGTAATCGGCGCGTTTGATATGAGCATCAATCACGGCAGTATCGGGCTCTGGGCGATCATTGGAATCAAAGTATGTTGGTCGATTGTCGCCCGCGATATCTGCCTCTCGTTTGCTGTACCTGATACGAGACAGATAGGGGTCCAGCAGAATGGTTGTCTTGCCATCTGTAATCTCCCAGCCCGCATTCCCCAGATATGTCATTTTTACAGTTGCCTCGGTATTGCGCGCGTGAAAGCCCGATGCCGATTCCGTAGCGGTTCCGAGTGGTCGAAAAATTAAGATCGCGAATAATACTAATGCGACATGCCAGCAGCGTTTCATGTGCTTTACCTCTAAGAAATAAAAGACGTGCGATACAACCCGGGAATCGATCAATTCGATAGCTGATTGCTCACCCTATTTTGTTTCTGCTGCTGTCTTTTGCTCGCGAGCGACCTTGATGGTCAACGTGTTCGTTCTATTGCTGCCAGACTTAAGTTTCGTGGTCGCGGCCCAGGATCGTCCGCGTTCGTCGGTGAATTGCCAGGACTTTTCTGTATTCAGTGAGCCACTCGCCTGCGACGAATTCTCTGGCATCCATTTAACTTTGCCACTGCCGTAGGGATCGCTGGTAACTCGTTTGGTTATTCGGTCCATTATCTCTGCGGCGGACGCCGGTTCGGTCACCGTAAATCGAATCTCCCATTGGTTGAGATCACCTTCGGTCGACTCCAGACTGCCTTTTAAATCTGTTCCGAATATTTGAGGCATTAACTTGTCCGCCAGAGCGGCTCTTGCAAAGGTCGAGTTCGGTTCCCAGCGATACTCCATTCCAAGCGCCGTTGCCTCTGCCTGACCAGTTCCACGAATCTTTGCAACCAGGTGCAATGCGCCGTCGATTCCCGATGACAATCCGGCCGTAGTCAGGATCTTTCCATTGTCTGTATAGCGCTGATCGTCAACGACTTTGACTTTCGGAAATGCTTGAGCCAGTCTCGGAATGTTGTGATCTGTGGTTGTAGCACTCAGTCCGTCCAGCAGACCCGTCTGAGCCAGAATGAACGCTCCGTTGCAGACCGACATTACATACTTAGCGTCTTTGGCAGTATCCTGGATCCATTTGATAACCATCGGATCATCCTGTGAACCACGAACTCCGCCGCCGGGAATAAGCAGAATGTCAGGCTTCGGGCTGGTTTCAAACGAGTAGGTCGGCGTGACCTTTTGACCAAAGACGGTCGTAATCGGATCGGCTTTTTCAGCGACGGTAAAGACCTTAAACCCGGCTTCGCCGAATACTTCGTACGGACCAGAGTAATCGATGATCTGGACTGAATTGAATATCAAGATCGCTACCGTGGGGATACTCTTTTCGGCCGCTTTATTTTCGGCGATGATCCTGTCCAGACCTTCTTTATCGACCAAAGTCATTCCGCACACCGGGCAAATGCCTGGTTTATCAAAGACTTGGTCGTCACAAGGTGATGCGCAGGGCGGACAATAATATTTCTTTGCCACCTGACGAACTTTGCGGTTGGCAAAGATCGGACGTGAAATCGAGGCAACGCATAACGAGATAAGCATCAATAACAACAACGATTTAATTAGAATTCGCATGATGTAGTTACTCTCCACTTGAACAACAAAATTGCAGGCTCGAGAATTCTAGGAACCTGACGGGCGAAAGTCTTGAACGATTTTGCCGCTCTTGAACGGATTAGAACGTGCCGCTGTGACAGCAAATGTCCACGAATTCGAAGTGTGACACGTGGGTGTCACAGCCCTATCTAAAGCAATCAAAGGACGTAGCCGCACTGTGACACCTGTGACGCCACTTTGCAAAGTTTGGTTTTGGGCGGGTCGGGTGTGGTTCAGATTTTTGGGCCAGATAATCGTTTATAGGCTCGACCATAGCGCATTTTTCGCCAAGGATGATCCGGCGCAGGGCGGTAAGGTCGTTTTTCTGCGCTGACCATCTCCGAACTTTCATCTTTAGCGATTGC
>DASRDY010000243.1:0-19627 GCA_035652355.1 Blastocatellia bacterium | reverse complement strand
CTTTATCAAATACGTTTTGGTAAAAACGCGAGCGTTCAGTAAACAGGCGATAATCCTCGACCCGACCAAGGTCTTTCGCCAGCTGCGCTATGCACCAATCATCGTATGCGCATTCAAGAGTCTTTGATACTGCCTCGACCTCTTTGTCGGCCGGAATGTAGTTGTAAGGCACAATCGGTCGGACCCGAAACGGAATAGTAGCGATGGGGTCCCCGTCAATCGAAACACTGACCTGTATAGAGGTCTCCTTTTCTGCCTTGGGAATTGTTACGAATGCGGTATTCGCTCCCATTGTAACAGCAACGGGGCTTCGTTTTTCGCCGTCGATGTTAATGATTGCATCAGCAGGCAATCCGACATGCTCAATGTCCAGTCGCAGCACTTGACGCTCGGAATTCGATTCTTGAACGATTGCATATTCGTTTTTAACAGTGACCTGCTGTTTGATCTCGTGTTCGAACGTCATATACCAATCGTCGGTTCCGGCATTTTCACCGATAACCCGGAATTTAACTGGCTCGCCGGGCTTCAGCACTCCCGCGGGAACAGACAAAAACATGAACCCGAACAGTCCATCATATTGATCCTTGTGCGTGGCGCAAAATTGCAATCGCGCGCCATTTGGCGCAATCGACTGCGGCGGTTTATCTTGCGCATTTTCAGGCTCGTTGAATGTGAACCATTTCTCGTTATTAACGAAGAGGTGGAACGTGCGCTTACTCCGGTTTGTGTTCAACCCTGCCAGCCATACGAAAGTAACTTTCTCGCCTTCTATGTTGTTCGGCGTCGGCGCAGATTCCCATTCAATCGCCCATTTTTCACTCTGAGTTCGCACGATCAGCGCAGACTGCACATTAGGATTTGACGAATGATAGCCAATGGTATTGCCTGAAATTGTCCTTCGGTATCCAGAGCACAATATGTCCAGTTGTTTCAGAATGTCTTCGCCAACGTCTGCAATTCGTTTCATCTCCGGGCTGATTTGTGATCGCAGCTTTTCAATGGTTGTCGGCTCGGGAATTTTATAGAAGCGGAGGCCATTGGCGTCTTGAAGCGCGCTGTCTTTCATCGCTTCGAGAGCTTCATTGGGGTTTATCCTGGTCAGCTTCTTAAAATATGCATCCACAATAACCGGCACGGAATGATAACCGATCATCGTGTTTGTCTCGTTGCCGACCAGTGGCCAGACCGGCAGCAGTCCGCTCTCACGATGGAACGCCATCATCGATTGGATTAAATCATCAACCCGATCGGGTTGAAACAGCGTCAACAGAGGATGCTCTGCACGAAACGTGTCCCACAGCGAAAAGACCGTGTAGTTAGTGAAATCTTTTGTTTGATGTACTTGTTTGTCGGATCCCAGGTACGATCCGTCAACATCGGAAAAGAGCGTCGGCGCAAGCATGCTGTGGTATAGAGCGGTATAGAATATCGTTTTCTTCCTGCTGTCGCCTTCGACCTGGATTTTGCTTAGCTCCTTATTCCACGATGCCAGGGCCGCTTTTCTGTACGAATCGAAGTCCCAACCTTGTGCCTCCGCCAACAGGTTTCGTCTGGCGCCCTCTATGCTGACAGCGGAAATTCCGACTTTAGCTACCAGCGGTTGATCTTCAGTCGTGAACAACAGCACTGCCTTTGCTTTTTTACTCTTCTGTCCTGTGACCCGCATTTCGTTATCGAACAAGTTGTTAGCCATGATCGGCCTGGAAAACTGGGCGACAAAATATATGTGCTGATCCTTAGCCCACCCTGTCGACATGCGATGACCGGAGACCGTGGTAGGATTCTCGACCTTTATATATGTGTCTGTCGGATTATCCCAATTAACCGCTGCGCCTAAATCGACGACGATACAAGCTTGTTTATTGACGTTAACTTTAGGAAAGCTGTAACGATGAATGCCTACCCGCTGAGTCGCAGTCAGTTCGGCTTTGATATCCTGGCTTAGAAGATGGACAGCATAATAGCCCGGACCGGCTTCTTCCTTATCGTGACTGAAATCGGATCGCAAGTCATCCTGTAGTTCTCCATCAAACACAATCGGCGTAAACCGAATATCGCAGAGATCGCCAATGCCAGTGCCGCTCAGATGCGTGTGACTGAACCCCGCGATTTTTTTATCTGCGTAATTGTAGCCCGAACACCAATCCCAACCGTTCGTTCCCGAATCCGGGCTGAGCTGAACCATCCCAAACGGAACAGTCGCGCCAGGATATGTGTGACCGTGGTCGCCTGTGCCGATAAACGGATTTACGAATTTTGTTACGTCTTCTTCGTTTGGCGTGGCGGCGTTGATCGATGCAGGTCTCAAGCCCGCTGCCATTCCGGCAAGCACAATCGCTCCGCTTTTTAACAAATCCCTGCGAGTAACCATAGAATTCTTATCAGAAAAGTCTTGTCCTGATTCTGTCATCTTATAGCGGCTGTCGCAATACACAATTTTCAATAGAGCAACGGTTAAGTTATAATCTCACGTCGGAACTTTCATTATTTGATTTCTTGCTTTAATCGAAAACTCTCTAACAAGATCGTGAATAGGAGAATGGTTTCATGATTCGAAACAAACTTCTAGCAATGGCTTTGCTATTTGCACTTCCATTTGTTGCATTGGCGCAGGGCAGAGGAAATCGCCAGCAAGGTGACGGTCAGCCAAATCAATTCAATCGTCAACAACAAAATCAGCAGTCTCAGCAGGGCGAAGGACAAAGAGCGGCCAGACCGCTGATCAGCGACGAAGCGCCCGTCGTGACGCAGCATTCAATAATGCTTCACGGCAAGGAACTGAAATACACTGCGACCACCGGTTACATTCCGATCAAGAACAGGCAAACCGGTGAGAGCGAAGCGCACATGTTCTTTGTTGCATATACCGTCGATGGCGCGCCAAAAGAGTCGCGACCAGTGACGTTTGCATTCAATGGTGGACCTGGCTCGGCATCTGTGTTTGTGCATATGGGCGCGATGGGTCCAAAGCGCGTAAAGATGCTGGACGACGGCGCGATGCCGCCTCCGCCATATCAATTGGAAGACAACCAGAATACCTGGCTCGACCAGACCGATCTGGTTTTCATCGACGCGATTGGCACCGGTTACAGCCGACCTGACAGACCGGACCTTGGCGCGAAGTTCTGGGGCGTTCGCGGCGACATCGAAGCCTTTGGCGAATTTGTTCGCATGTACATTACTCACTACCAGCGATGGGCATCTCCACTGTTTATTGCAGGTGAGAGCTATGGCACGACCAGAGCCGCGGGCCTGGCAGGTTATCTCGTCGACAACGGCATAGCAGTAAACGGCGTCGTTCTGATCTCGACCGTGTTGAATTTCCAGACAATCAGATTCGGTGTTGGAAACGATCTCCCTTACGTTCTTTTCCTGCCGACGTACACAGCGGCTGCGTGGTATCACCACAAATTGCCGGCCGATCTGCAAGGCAATTTGAAGAAGACCCTGGATGAAGTTCGGAAGTGGGCAGAGACCGATTACACTGTAGCTTTGCAAAAGGGCGACAAGCTCACTCCGGTTGAGCGCACGGCCGTAATTGAGAAGCTCAACCGTTATACCGGTCTCGACAAGGATTACATCGACAAAAGCAACCTGCGAATCGAAATCTTTCATTTCGATACCGAGCTGTTGCGCGACGAAAAGCGCACTGTTGGTCGCCTGGACAGCCGATTCAAAGGTTACAACGCTTCAAATATCGCCGAGAGGCCGGATTTTGACCCTGCTAACACTGCGCTGAATCCCCCGTACGATCAGACCTTTAATAACTATGTGCACAACGATCTCGGGTTCAAATCAGATCTCGATTATGTTCTGAGCGGCGGCATCGGACGATGGGATTACGGTATCGATCAGGGGTATGCCGACACCAGTCAGATGTTGCGCAGCGCCTTTGCCAAGAACCCATATTTGAAAGTTCACGTTGTGTGTGGTTACTACGATTTGGCTACGCCCTTCTTTGCGGCCGAATACACGATGAACCACATGGGCGTAGACCCGAGTCTGAAGAAGAACATCACGTTCAGCTATTACGAAGCCGGGCACATGGTGTACATTGATCAAAAGGCGCACGCGCAGTTGAAGAAGGAAGTTTCAGGCTTCATTCAGGACGCGATGGAGAACAATACTGAAGAGCACATGCTGAAACCATAGGTTTGAGCGGTTACGCAATGAATTCACAACAGAGAAAAAGACGCGGGGACACGGAGAAACGGAGACGCGGAGATTCTCCGTGTCCTCGTGTCTCCGCGTCCCCGCGTCGGTTTTTGCCTGTGCTCTTCGCGTCTCTTTTCATTCTAAGTTCGTTAATAATTCCGTCTTTCGTTTCAGGGCAATTGAGAGCTAAAGCAGCTTCGATAACACCACAGGAGAGCGGAGTTAAGGCGCGACTACGCGGAATCAGCGCAGTTGACAGTAAAATTGCATGGGCCAGCGGCTCTCGTGGCACGTGTCTCCGCACGGTTGATGGCGGCGCGACCTGGGAGAAAATTGCTGTTCCTGGCTCGGACAAATTAGACTTCAGGGACATTGAAGCATTTGATCGAAATACTGCTTACCTGCTCAGCATCGGTGAAGGTGAAAGCTCGCGAATATATAAGACGACAGACGGCGGCAAAAACTGGCAGATTACATTCACTAACCATAATCCGAAGGCGTTCTTTGACGCGATTGCTTTCTGGGATGTTAACAACGGTCTGGCGTTGAGCGATCCTGTCGAGGGACATTTTATCATTATCAAAACGACGGATGGCGGAAAAACCTGGAACGAGATTCCATCAAAAAACATTCCTGCTGCGATAGAGAAGGAAGGAGCATTCGCGGCCAGCGGAACTTGTTTAATTACGCGCGGAAAGAACGATGCATTCTTTGTCACAGGCGGCGGCGCAGCCCGTGTGTTTCGGTCCAGTGACAGAGGCAACACGTGGCAAGTGTCAAACACTCCGATAGTCAGCGGCGAAGCCTCATCTGGTATTTTCTCGATTGCCTTTAAAGATGCAGCGCACGGAATGATTGTTGGCGGAGATTATAAAAAGGAAAACAAAGCGCATAACAACGTGGCGGTGACAGAAGATGGCGGCAAGAAATGGAGGCTAGTGACTGCAACGAACCTGGGAGGCTATCGTTCAGCTGTCGCTTATTTGCCGGACGGTTCAGGCATTCTTGCGGTCGGACCATCAGGTTCAGATTTCTCTGCTGATAATGGCGCTACCTGGACCAGCGTAGAGGTGACTAGTTATGACGCGTTCAGTTTCGCTCCGCATACAGATATTGGATGGGCCGTCGGAGAGCAAGGTCATATCGGCAAATACACCCAGGTGAAATCTAAATAACCTTTAGACACGATCAATGTTCATCCGACCATCGACTATCCGCAAAATGCCGAGCGGATTGTCGTTCTTCAATTCATCGGGCAACTGCGAATCAGGAAAACCTTGATAACAAAACTGACGGGTAAACCTGAATATCGCTCTTGTACCTACAGAAGTCGATCTGCCATCCGAAGTCGCAGGGAACGGTCCGCCGTGTACCATTGAATGGCAAACTTCAACACCCGTCGGAAATCCGTTGAACAGCAAACGTCCGACTTTTGTTTCCAGAATTGCGATCAGATCACTATATTCTTTCAGGTCTTCCTCAGTTCCTTGAATCGTTGCTGTCAAATGACCTTCCAGGTTACGTGCTATCGAAAGCATCTGTTCGCGGTCCGAATGCGTCACCAGCAAAGTCGATGGACCGAATACTTCTTCGCTGAGCTCGGGCGTTTTCAGGAATGATTCAGCGTCGGTCATAAAAAGAGCAGCAGCAGTTTTGCATGTTGAATCGCCGCGGATGGTTTGCTGCGACAGCGCTTTCATGTTCGATGCGTTGAGCTTTGAAGTAACACCTTTGCGATATGCTGATGATATTCCTTCCGTTAGCATCACGAACTCTGGCGATTCGGACATTAGTTGTCCCAGCCTAGTTGCGAAGTTGATAGCTTCGCTGTCATCGGCCATCAACACTAATCCCGGATTTGTACAGAACTGGCCAGCGCCGAGCGTCACCGATGCATGAAGGCCGGTGGCAATCTCGTCGCGCTTCGCCTTCATCGCTCCAGGCAAAATGAAGACGGGATTTATGCTGCTCATTTCAGCATAAAACGGAATCGGTTCCGGCCGCGATGCGCACGCATTCATCAATGCCAGCCCACCTGCTCGCGAACCGGTGAATCCCCCGGCCTTTACCAGAGGATGTTTCACCAGCGCCATTCCGACTTCGTTGCCGCTCCCGTACAGCAACGAGAAAACGCCTTCAGGCAGGTCGCACGTTTTGACGGCTTCCGTAATTGCCAGACCTACAAGTTCCGCAGTGCCCGGATGCGCGTGGTGAGCCTTGACTATTACCGGACAACCAGCAGCAAGCGCCGAAGCCGTATCGCCACCGGCGACAGAAAAGGCGAGAGGAAAATTGCTCGCACAGAAAACAACGACGGGTCCGATTGGCCGCAACATCGATCGGATGTCGGGTTTCGGCAAAGGCTTGCGATCAGGAATCGCTCGATCTATTCGTGCATCGACCCATGAACCCTCTTCCACCAAATCCGCAAACAATCGCAGCTGCGACCACGTCCTGCCTGTTTCGGATTGGATTCTGGCGGCCGGTAATCCGGTTTCCAGTGTCGCACGGTCGACCAGCGGCTGACCTATCGCCTCGATGTTTTCTGCAATCTTTCGCAAAAAAGCGGCCTTTTCGCGGCCGGATTTGCGGCTGTATGAAGCGAAGGCTTGATGGGCGAGTTGTGCGGCCAGGTCTACTTCGGCAACGCTCGCCGAATAATAAACCGGCAGCAGTTTTTCTCCGGTTGCCGGATTGAAACCCTGAAGAGAATGTATCTGATCTTCTCCTCTGCGCGACCCAATAATCGATCTACCTGTTAATTCTTTCGTCATATTCGTTCGTGTTGTAAGGGCAGGGCTCGTCCCCCGGGCGTCAAAATAAGCTGTAACTCGTTTAAACGAAGATGGCATATTGCATCTATAAACTGTTCTAATTGGATAGAAATGCAAAAGTCGTCTCGTCTTGAAGCAGATAGCACGTTGGCGGAACTGTTGCAAGAGTTGCCAGCAGGACTTAAAGAATTAGCCCGTGAAAAGCCGTTAACCTGTCGGGTATCGGGGCAGGTATCGGATGGCTATCGGGCTCGTCCCTGTCCGAATCGCTCGCGGCAGGACGAAATATTTAAATCAGGTAAACGTCTAATGGCTTTCGGCAATTCGGGCAGGGACGAGCCCAGCCGCTACGTTTCTTCTGAAAGCCGTGATTGACAACTCTGAGTTGCAAACCCTTTCAGGTTTTGCAACCATGCACCGCGATTCGGCATGCTGGAGTTGTTAAATCTCTCTCAAATAAATTGGTTCAGACAAACAGTTTGCAATAATGAGTATTGTGCATAGTTCTCAGGGGTCTATGGACCCTCAGCCGCAGCCAGAGCGCAGATCTTTTCTTGGCCTGATGATCGGTATTATAAACACAGGCATTGCGGCATTTATGGCCGTAACGCTTGGTCGGTTTGTGGCTGGACCAAAGACATCGACTGCAAGCGAGCCTGAATGGCTCGATGCAGGATCCATCTCGGACGTTCCTGATGGCAAGCCCGCTCGATTGAACGTCACCGTTGCGCAGGACGCCGGATGGGCGCAATTCGACAATCAGCAATCGGTTTGGATAGTCAAAAAAGGCGATAACGTTCAGGTTTTTTCCGCGGTTTGTCCTCATCTTGGATGTTCGGTGAATACGAACGCGAATGGATTCATTTGTCCCTGTCACACCAGTACCTGGAATATAAATGGGCAGAGGATGGGCGGACCGACTCTGCGCGGATTGGACACCCTCGATCACAAAATCGAAGACGGAACTCTGAAAGTGAAATATCAGTTCTTCAAACAAGGTCTGGCCGGAAAGGAACCGATTGCCTGAGATGAGACAGACTTTTAGCCGGGCCTACGACTGGTGTGACGAACGAACAGGTATCCGAACACTAATAAGGCACGCGCTGGATGAACCGATTCGCGGAGGAGCGCGCTGGGCCTACGTTTTTGGCAGCATCCTTGTTTTTCTATTTCTGCTGCAAGTGGTAACCGGCATTTTCCTCACAATGTATTATGTGCCCAGCGCCGATCACGCGCACACCAGCGTCGCATACATTCAAAAAGTAATCCCGGGCGGATCTATGGTTCGCGGGCTGCACGTTTACGGCGCCAGCGCGATGGTGATCTTTCTTTTCGCTCATTTGGCACAGACATTTCTGTTTGGATCCTATAAAGGCAAGCGCGAATTGCTGTGGGGATTCGGCGTCATAATGATGCTGATCGTTTTCGGGTTTGCGTTCACCGGTTACCTGTTGCCGTGGGATCAGGAAGCCTATTTCGGGACGAAAGTCGGAACTTCAATTGCCGGCGAAGTGCCCGTTGTCGGACAGTTCCAGCAGCATCTTTTGCTTGGCGGAAATAATCTTACGACTCTGTCGCTGTCGCGATTTTTCACGATACATACATTCCTGTTGCCGACAGCGCTTGTTCTTTTGATTATCGGGCACATCTATCTTTTTCGAGTAGCTGGAGCAGCAGGTTCGTTCAGCGTCCGCAATGATCATAAAGTCGAGCTGTTCTACCCAAAACAACTGCTGCTGGATTCGGTGGGGATTCTGCTTGTTTTTCTTGGTCTGGTCTGGATGGTTTACAAAATACCAGCGCAGCTTGGCCCGCAAGCCGATCCGACATCAGACTTTCTGGCAAGACCGCCATGGTATTTTCTGCCGTTGTTTGAATTGCTGAAGTATTTCCCTGGCAAGCTGTCGTTGATTCCGACTGTGATATTGCCCGCAGTTTTGTTTGGGGTGCTGTTCGCTCTCCCGTTTTTTGACAAACGACCGACCAGAAACCCATTGCACCGACCATTAGCTACCACACTGATGGTGATAACGATTCTCGGCTCCGTCGGATTGATCGTCGCATCGAAATACCAGGATAGAAAAGACCCCGACGCCAGCGCAAAGCTGAAGAAACAGGAAGAGGATTCCCAAGCTTTTCTGAAAGCAGAATTCAAACCTGAAGAGATCGGTAAGAAGCCAGAAAAATCAGCACCGGGTGCGGCGGCCGCCACAATCAAAGGCGAACCTCCTGATCCGTATACTGTGACTTGCTCGCTCTGTCACGGAGATCACGGCGAAGGCGCAGAAGGGCTGGGTCCATCGCTGGTGGGAATAACTTCGAAACCGAATCGCACAAAAGAGGATTTGCTGAAGATACTGAATGATCCGAGGTCTTATGGGTTAAAAGACCCAATGCCGGCGAACTTCCCCGACTTGTCGGACGCCGACAAACATGCAATTGTCGATTGGATTGGAGCCGGAAAGTAAGACTCTACGCGCAAAGTCTTTGTGCGTTGGTGTATATAATTAATTGCATCTCTCTTATTTCGCCATTCGGAGAACGCTATGCGTTTTATGTCAGTTAATAAGATCCGCACAAGTCTGGTTGCAGTGTCATTGTTGCTGAGCATGGTTCTCATTCCGGCAATCCAGCCGATCAAGGCTGAGTACCACGTTCCGCCGCAGGACACCGGATTATCAGGTCTTGTCCAGATGCTGCAAAAGCTGAAGACCACCGCGCGGATGATCCACACTACCGCGCATCCCGATGACGAAGATGGAGGAATGCTCACCTACGAATCGCGCGGAGTCGGTGCAAGCGTTCTTCTCTTTACGCTTAATCGCGGTGAAGGTGGTCAGAACAAGACCGGCAGCGAATTGTTTGACGCGCTGGGCATTTTGCGAACAGAAGAGTTGCTGGCGGCGGATTCTTACTACGGCGTTGACGAACGTTTCAGCAAGGTGGTCGATTTTGGCTATTCAAAGAACTGGCAGGAGACTCTTGATAAATGGAAAGGTCAGGATACCGCTCTTGAGGATATGGTGCGAGTCATCAGGACCTATAAACCCGATGTTCTGGTTTCGCGCTTTCAGGGCAACGCCAGCGACGGTCACGGACACCACGAAGCGGCCGGCATTTTGACTCCCATCGCATTCAAGGCTGCAGCCGATCCGAATCGTTTCCCGGATCAGATCACAAAAGAAGGGTTGCTACCGTGGCAGGTGAAAAAGCTTTATATGGGCGCAGGTCAGAATGGCGCGCTGAGAATCGATACCGGCATTTATGATCCCGCCCTGGGAATGTCGTACGCGCAGTATGCTCTGGAAGGGTTGTCCCATCAGTTGTCGCAGGGTTCCGGCGGCGGTAGAGTTCCTCCTGGTCCGCGTTATAGCACATACAGATTGGCGGATTCTGTAATCAATACAGGAGTGGCGGGACCTGAACACGAGCAGAATTTTTTTGACGGCATCGATACATCGCTTCCTGGTTTAGCAAGCCGGGTGGGTAACGACACGTCGAAACTTCCTTCGCTAAGGCAGGATTTAACTGAGATCGCAAACAGAGTGGATGAGGCGTCCGGCGCTCTTACGTTTCAGGATCCTTCCCGTGCGGGCGCGCCGTTGCTGGCCGGGCTGACGCAACTAAGGAAAGTTATCACCCAAGTCAAAAACGCTGGGTTGTCACCAGCAGTCAAGAGCGACCTTTTGGTCAATCTTCAAACCAAAGAAGGTCAATTCGAAGAGGCGGCAAATCTGGCGCTCGGCGTGACAATGGATGTTCTGGTTGACGCGGGAGGTTCCGGCGGCGGGAGAGGCCGGCGAAATCAGCAGTCTATCCTGATCGCGATTCCCGGACAGACTTTCAATGTTACTGCACGACTTTATAATCGCGGCAAACAAACTATCGATGCGACAGACATTAAACTGGAAACACCCCAGGGATGGCAGGTCTCTGCTGTCAACAAGAATTTGAAGGCGGTCGGTCCGAATGGAAACGCTTCGGTTCAGTTTCAGGTAACCGTTCCGGAAAACGCGCAATATACGCGTCCATACTTCCATCGGAATGACAATCAGATAGACACCATTTATAAAATAGATCGACCTGAATACCAGAATCTGCCATTTCCTCCGTATCCTGTTCACGCGTCCGCAACGTACAAATTGGGCGCCGATATGGGCGAAGAGCGCGGCGTTGCGGAAGTCAGCTATACCGATCCGATGTATGGACAAGAGCGGCGGCCGCTGGCAATCGGACCTGCTATTTCCGTCGAACTGCAGCCGGCAACGCAAGTGATCGCAACAGACCGTCAAACGCCCAGCGATATCACGGTCGGCGTGCGAAACAACGTTCCCGGCAATGTGTCTGCTATTCTGAAACTGGAAGTCCCGGCCGGTTGGAAATGCGAACCGGCTTCACTTCCCGTGACATTTACCAAAGCAGGTGAATTCAACAGCTACCAGTTCAAAGTTACACCCAACGAGAAACGCGAAGAGATTAAGGACATCAAAGCCGTCGTCGATTACAACGGCAAGAAATATGACGAAGGTTACACCGTCGTCACTCGCGAAGACCTGCCGTCATTTTATTATTACAGTCCCGCGATCCAAAAAGTCAGCAGTGTCGACGTCGCCATTTTGCAAAACCTGAAGATCGGTTACGTAATGGGGGCAGGCGACACGATTCCGACTGTGCTGAAACAGATTGGCGTTAACGTTGAGCTGATAACGCCGTCAGAGCTGGCAAGCGGTGATCTGAGCCGGTTTGACACGATCATTATGGGCATTCGCGCCTACGATGTTCGAAGTGACGTCCGCGACAACAACAAACGATTGCTGGATTACGTGCAACGCGGCGGGACGTTGATAGTTCAATACAATCAGAGCATGGACGCTTTCAACTCCGGCAATTTCACTCCTTATCCAGCGACAGTCGATCCAGGTAACAAGCGAGTCACTGTTGAAGAAGCTCCGGTTGACATCCTTCAGCCAAAAGACAGCGTGTTTTTGTATCCTAATAAGATAACCCCGAAGGACTTCGATAACTGGATTCAGGAGCGCGGCGCATATTTTATGGGACAGTGGGATGAGCACTTCAAAGCTTTAATGGCATCGCACGATCCGGGTGAACAACCGCTGGAGGGCGGCCTTTTGCGCGCTCAATACGGAAAGGGCACATACATTTTCAGCGGCTACGCATTTTTCCGTCAGTTGCCCGCTGGCGTTCCGGGTGCGACTCGTTTATTCATAAACATACTGAGCGCGGGCCACGATCAGAAGTAACAGAGTGGCGCAGATATTCAGTCTGCGCAGGCTCGACTAGGTTCGTATTAGATGCTCTTGGGCGTTTGTTAACACAGCGCAGACTGAATGTCTGCGCCACTTTTAGGGATTACATAACTATTACAATCGGAAGCCCTTTAAATTGCTAATATTACATCCGTAACTGGCCTGCAAATGACGATAATTCAAAAGAATGTCAGTGGAGGAAAAGGAGCAATAATGTCAGAAGAGTCAGTGGGGAATGTTCGTGGACGCGGTATAAACTGGCCGACTTTAACTTTTCTAATAATCTTTCACGTTGGCGCCGTCGCGGCGCTTTTTATGTTTTCGTGGAAAGCATTAGTAGTTTCCGTGGTCCTTTATTGGATATCAGGAAGCCTCGGTATCGGGATTGGCTATCATAGACTATTGACGCACCGTGGATTCAAGGTGGCGAAACCGCTGGAATATTTCCTGACTGTTTGTGGCGCGCTTGCGCTGGAAGGCGGCCCAATCGCCTGGGTGACGACGCACAGAATTCACCACAAATTTACCGACAGAGAAGGCGACCCGCATTCTCCGCGCGATGGCGCGTGGTGGTCGCACGCCGGATGGATCTATCTTGGAAAATCCCTGGAGAAGAATCCTGAGGTAATGAAGAAGTTTTCGCCGGATCTGACTCGCAGCCGATTCCACGTTTGGCTGACTAAATGGTATTACGTGCCGTTTGCGATTGTGGGCATCGCGCTGCTTGCATTCGGCGGTGTTGGAGTCATGCTTTGGGGTCTATGCCTTCGCACGGTGATGTCGTGGCATTTCACCTGGTTCGTAAATTCAGCCGCGCATATTTGGGGCTCGCAGAGATTCAAAGTCAAAGACGATTCCCGCAACAACTGGTGGGTAGCTCTGGTCAGTTTCGGCGAAGGCTGGCACAACAACCATCACGCTCATCCGACATCCGCAAAACACGGCCTTGCATGGTATGAAATCGATTTCAACTGGTGGGGCATCAAAGTTTTGAAGATGATGGGACTGATTCACGATTTGAGAGTTGCGAAACTGCCCGAACGCGCAGCAGCATCTACAATCGAAACCGCGATAGAGACATCGCTGGCGGCTCGAAAACTAGCCCCGTCGGAGACCTAACTCAAAGAATATCGAACAACAGAGGACGCCCAAGGACACAGAGAGCACCAATGAAATCTCTGCGCTTTCGGCGTCTTCTGTGTTTTTAAGTTCCCTTGTACCGCTCATCTTATTTGTAATCTCCCCGGGTCGTTGGCAAAGGATTAAAGTATGTCCGCAGTATTAGCTATAATAACCACGATGCGAGTCAGTGGTCGTCAGAAATCAATAGCCTTTTTTATCACGCTCGGAGCCTGCCTGGTTGCCGTCGCCGTGGCGTTGAACATCAGCTGGATTCTGCTTAACTGGCGACAGGTTGCGCTTTTGATTTTCGGAATTCCGTTCTTCATTGCGATTATTGCCGGGCTGGTTCTTAACACAATTTTTCTTGTGCGTGAAATCCGCAGGAACGAACAGCACGACAGTTTCATCAATGCCGTTACGCACGAGCTGAAAACGCCAATCGCATCGATTAGACTATACCTCGAGACTTTGCAAAGCCGCGAAGTAGATCCCGCGAAGCGACAAGAGTTTTACAACATCATGCTCAGCGATAGCAATCGGCTGTTGTATACCGTTGAGCAGGTTCTGAAAGCAGGTCAGGTCGGTCAGCGAAAACGAAGCACGAACCGACAAGTAGTCAACCTGGCCGAATTGACCAAAGCAGCGGTCGACACAGCTTGCAAGCAGCACCATCTTGCTGAAGGCTCGATTGCGTATAGCGAAAAGTTTTTCAATGGAAACGATGCCGCAGTTCTTGGCGATCCTGACGAGCTTCGCGCTGCCGTCACTAATTTGCTGGACAACGCAGTCAAATATTCCGACAAACAGATGCAGATCGCCGTTACAGTCTTGACTGATGTCGATAACCATGTGACGGTGCGCGTCAGCGATAAAGGGATCGGGATACCAAAAGCTCAGCTAAAGAATATATTCAAACGTTTTTATCGAGTGCCCGGACGTATGATGTCGCGAATCAAAGGTACTGGCCTGGGTCTTTTCATAGTCTATTCGGTCATTAAAAAAACTGGTGGAAAAGTCTTCGCCGAAAGTGAAGGAGAAGGCAAGGGAAGCACGTTTACAATCAAGCTACCGGGTATCCAGCAATGAGCACTGTTCTGGTCGTCGAAGACGAAAGCCACATTGCTGAGGGGTTGAGATTCAATCTCGAACAGGAAGGTTATTCCGTCGAAGTCGTCGGCGATGGCGAAACAGCGGTTTCACTGTTAACAGATGCAAGCAAATCTTACGATGCTGTAGTTCTGGACGTCATGCTTCCCGGCAAAGACGGCTTCGAGATTGCAGCAGAGTTGCGCGCCGCCGGCCAATTTGTTCCTATCCTGATGCTGACAGCTCGCGGCCGGCCGGAAGATGTTCTGCGCGGATTCGAATCAGGCGCTGATGATTACCTGCCAAAACCGTTCGTTCTATCAATTCTGATTGCAAGATTACACGGTTTGTTACGCAGAAAGGAATGGCTGAGTCGGCATCTCAGTAACGGACCGAATGGCGTACCTGCTGTAGAAGATCGCGTAAAGGGAAGCGACTCGCGCGAAGGACAGTTCGAATTTGAAGGAAAGGTAATCGATTTCAGTAATCTTCAGCTTCGCATCGGCGAACGAACTGTTCAATTAACGCTTATGGAGGCTGACCTCCTTCGCTATCTGATCACACACGAAGGCAAAGCGATATCACGCAAAGAGATGCTCGAAAATGTTTGGGGACTTCACGAAGACACCGACACTCGTGCAATCGACAATTTTATTGTACGACTAAGAAAGTACATTGAACCCGAGCCTGCCAAACCTCGCCACCTGCTTACGGTTCGAGGGATCGGATACCGGTTTATTGCTCAGCCTTCTGCTGAGAACTAGGTCCATTCACGTCACTGTTCATTAATGAACAACTCCTGTGCAGTTGTGAACAACCAGCCGTTAAATTCAATCAGCTAAGCCTAACGAATACAAAGATTTGTCTTTGGAACGCCCGTTGCCCAACACTTGGCGACAAATCGATCAAGGTTATTCAAATGGACAGAGAAATCGATCCTTCGTTTCAGCGGAAGAAAATAGTCAAACGCGGCGCGGTCTCAGTATTGTCGGTTTCGTTGCTGTCGGTTGCGTTCGTGTGGGGCTCGGCGTGGATACGACCTTCCGTAAGCAAGGCCAGAATCCGAACTGCGAAAGTCGATCAGGGAGCAATCGAAGCGACAATAACTGCCTCGGGAACTGTTGTTCCGGAATTTGAACAAGTCATATCCAGTCCCCTGGATACTCGTGTCGTAAAGATCCTGAAAAAGCCGGGTGATGTTTTAACAAAGGGCGAGCCGATTCTTCAACTGGATGTAGCCGCCGCCGTATTAGCGCTGGAAAAAGCCAACCAACAAATCGAACTGCAAAAGAACCAGCAGGAAAAGGCAAAGATCGACCTGGCAAACACGCTTGACACTTTGCAAAGTCAATGGGAGATCAAAAACCTGGAGTACAAATCGTTTAAGGCAGCGACCTCGCGCGACAACACGCTGGTCAAACAAGGGTTAATGTCTGAAGAGCAACTGCGCCAGGCACAGATTGATGAAGAGAAAACTGCGTTGGAGCTGAAACAGCTGGATGCCGCGAAGAAAAACGCCCAGGAGTCGACCAAAACCCAAATCGAAGGACTGGGCCTGCAGATGAAGTCTCTGGAGCAAGACAAGATCGAGGCTCAGCGACAACTCGATCTTGCGACTACCAAGTCTGACAGAAACGGCGTACTGACATGGGTCGTAAACGACGAAGGTGGCACCGTTCACAAAGGAGATGTGCTGGCGCGCATAGCGGACTTGAACTCTTTTAGGATCGACGCCACGGTTTCAGACGTTCACGCCAACCAAATCGCGCCGGGCATGCCGACGACGATCAAGATAAACGAAGACTACCTGGAAGGAAGCGTCTTTAGTGTAAATCCGACGATCAAAGACGGAGTCTTGTCACTGGTGGTGGCGTTGAAAGACAAATCGAACGCGTTGCTTCATTCAAACTTGAGAGTTGATGTCCTGGTCGGTACCGAACGCAAAGACCGAGTCCTGCGAATAAAGAAAGGACCGTCCATCGCGGGCGACGGTGTCCACGATGTCTTTGTAGTCAGAGGCGACACCGCGATCAAAACACAGATCAAGACCGGGATCGCCAGCTTTGATTACTATGAAGTCGTCAGCGGTTTGCTCGAAGGTGATGAAGTGATCATTTCCGATATGAGCGATTATCTCTACTTGAAAGAGATCAAATTGAAATCATAGGAGCCAATTATATGGTCAGCGCAACATCAGGAATTATCGAATCTGGAAACATCAGCGCAATTCCAGCCGCGGGAGTAAACATGATTCAGCTGGAAAGTGTGGAGAAAGTTTATCGTACTGAACGGGTCGAAACTGTCGCTCTAACCAATGTGAACCTTGCCGTTAAACAAGGCGAGTTCATCTCGATAATGGGGCCATCCGGCTCTGGCAAGAGCACACTCCTCAACATCATTGGATTGCTGGATGTTCCCAGCAACGGAAAGGTCAGCCTGAACCAGAAGCGGATTACTTCGTACAAAGATAAACATCTGGCCAAGGTCAGAAACGAAGAGATCGGTTTCATCTTCCAGACATTTCATTTGATTAACGACCTGAGTGTTGTTGACAACGTCGAAATTCCACTTTTATACCGACGAATGTCGAACTCCGAGCGCCGCAAACGCGCGTTGAAAGCCCTGGAAAAAGTCGGACTGACTTCGCGGGTACATCATTTTCCATCGCAGCTTTCCGGCGGGCAGCAGCAAAGAGTCGCAATCGCGAGAGCCATTACTGGAAACCCAAGGATACTTCTTGCCGACGAACCGACTGGTAACCTGGACAGCCAGATGGGCGACGAGATCATGGATGTGCTTAGGGATTTGAATATTCAGGAAAAAACCACTGTCGTTATGGTAACACACGACGCGCGACAGGCCGAGAAAACTGAACGAATCGTTCGGCTGTTTGATGGACGCCAGGTCAACTGAGGTGAGCGTATGCTAAAGAATTATATAAAGATCGCATTTAAGGTTTTACTCCGGCGAAAGTTCTTCACGTTCATCAGCCTGTTTGCTATCAGCTTTACCTTAATCGTTTTGATGGTAGCGACATCAATGCTCGATCACGTATTCGGCAAACAAGCACCAGAAACAAGGCTGGACAGAACAGTAGGCGTGTTTCAAATGGTAATGAAGAGCCCTGATAACCAGGGTGCGTGGTCAGGCACTGTCGGTTACGGATTCCTGGATAAATACGTTCGCACGCTTCCAAACGTCGAAAAGGTGTCGATCCTATCAGAGATCAATCTGGTCAATTCCTTCAAGAACGGTGAAAAGATTCAGTCGTATATGAAGCGTACCGATGGGGAGTTCTGGCAAATATTGCAATTCGACTTTCTTGAGGGCGGGCCATTCACGTCCGATGATGAGAAAACCGGCCGATTTGTCGCCGTAATCAACGACGCGACAAGAAAAAAGTTTTTTGGCAACGATTCCGCTGTCGGAAAAACAATTGATGCGGACGGCAGGCAATTTCGAGTGGTCGGTGTTGTCTCCAACGTTCCATTTATGCGCGAAATTCCTTTCGCGGATATATGGGTGCCGATCAGTACGACGAAGGACGAGTCCTACAGAACCCAGTTAATGGGCGATTTCATAGCGTTGATCCTGGCGCATTCGACTCAGGATTTTCCGGCGATCAAACAGGAGTTCCAATCCAGATTGCCACACGTAGAGTTTCCTGATCCGAAGTCCTATAACCATATGATAGGGTTCGTTGAAACATATGCTGAAAACAAGGCTCGCATCGTGACGCTCGGTGACGAAAACACCACAGGCGGTCACACCAGCCGACTGATCGCCGCAATCGTGGTCTTGATGATACTGTTTATGCTTCTGCCCACGATTAACCTGGTCAACATTAATATGAGCAGGATAATGGAACGGGCAAGCGAGATCGGTGTGCGAAAAGCGTTTGGGGCATCTTCAGCGACGCTGGTCGGGCAGTTCGTGACTGAGAATGTTCTGATCACGTTGGCAAGCGGTGTACTCGGGCTTGTTGGTTCGATGCTGGTTCTGAGTGCTATTTCAAACAGCGGATTAATTCCTTATGCAGAATTCCATTTGAATTATCGAATCTTCCTATACGGACTTTTGACTGCAGTGTTCTTTGGCCTCTTTTCCGGTGTTTACCCGGCGTGGCGAATGTCCAGATTAAACCCAGTGCAGGCCTTGAAAGGAGGAGCTCGATGATTAAGCACCTGATAAAGATCGTTTGGAACCGCAAACGCACAAATCTACTGGTGACTGTTGAAATTTTCTTCTCTTTTCTCGTGTTGTTTGCAGTGGCAGTCATTGCGATCTATTACATAGATAATTACCGTCAGCCATTGGGATTCAATTACCAGAACGTCTGGAATATCACCGTCAGGATCACAAGCAGGGATTCTGACAAAGACGAAAAGAACGCACAGATCGGCGTTTTCAGGCAGGTGATGGCCGGCCTGAAAGATATCGATGGTATCGAACATATTGCAACTGATTTCAGTTCACCATACTCCACCGGCAATTGGACGACCAGCAGGAAAGCAAACGGCCGGTCAGTTGAGTACCACCAAAATACAGTAACGCCGGATTTCAAAGACGTTTTAGATTTGCAAGTCGTAAAAGGTCGGTGGTTCGGTAAAGACGACACAGGCCTGGACTGGCAGCCAGTCGTGATTACACAAAAGCTGGCCACAGATCTCTATGGTAGTGACGATCCCCTCGGGAAAGAGATCATACCTGGAGATAAGCCGTCGCAGCGAGTGATAGGAGTCATTTCGGAATACAGGAAAGACGGTGAATATTCGGCTCCTGTGAATTTTCTATTCCAGCTCCAGGACATGTACCAGCCGAAGTCTGGTTTGCCCCAGTCCTTTGTAATCAAGGTACGTCCCGGATCAAACGCCGTTTTGGAAGAGAAGATCATAAACACTGCTCAATCGATAGCAAAGGACTGGTCGTTCCACGTTCAGCCAATCACCGAGATGAGGGAGACGATGAATTCCGTCCGCCTCGCTCCGGTGATTGCTATTGGTTTGATTGCGGGATTTTTGATGATAATGGTGGCTCTTGGTCTGATCGGGGTCCTGTGGCAGAACGTCACCCAGCGCACGCGAGAGATCGGATTGCGCAGAGCGAAAGGCGCGACTGCGGGAAATATCTACAAGCAGATCCTTGGCGAATTGATTATCATTGCTTCGTTCGGGTTGATAGTCGGTACAATAGTGATCGCGCAGTTTCCATTGCTGGACC
>DASRDY010000242.1:0-17916 GCA_035652355.1 Blastocatellia bacterium | reverse complement strand
AAATCCCAATATCCAATATCGGTCATTCGGTCGCCCTTTTGGAAAACGGAGGAGTCCTGCATCTCCACGCTGATCGTGCCTTCGCGGTAGAATTTGCACCAGTCTTTCCGTGTCATCTTTTGCGCTTTTGCGGGCGACATTGCCAGATCCTGAATCACAGAGAAACCGTTGTCCGGCGTAGTGGCCGCGCCGAAATGATCGACATTGTATGGCGCGGGTGTGCTGGAACTGAATTGATTCAGGTACATATTCTTTGTCCGCAGGTAGAACAGCGGATTGGTCGATTCGTTAAACGGCACTGAGTATTTCTTTAGATCGAGTTTTTCAATGACCGTAGTCACCAGCCTGTGTCCCTGGCTGGACCCGTCGTTATTGCCGTCCCAGTCGGAATAACGCATTCCGCCCACTTCCAGATAGGAATTGTTTTTGTCATCCTTGTAAAACCAGGTACAGACGCGCGCTCCCGGCGAGCGCGTTCCGGGATCGTCCCTGGAAAAATCGTACTTGCCCCAGTCGTATAGCTCGAGGGTATCGCCTTTGTCCATTTGCTTCGTTTTGTCTTTTCCGTTGCTTCCACCGCCCAGCAATCGCCATGCGGTATAGAGTCCGGCTGCTCCGGCTCCGAATATGGAATAGGTTTTGTTTTTCGCCATGGTTTTATCCTTCTTCTCCAAGCCGGCGCATCTGTCCGGGCAAATCTTTTTCAGGAATGACAACTTCTACTAATGATGGTTTATTGTTGGTCTTTTTTAGCTCTTTCAGTACGGAGTTCAGCTCGCTGATTGTCTGAACGCGATATCCATTTGCGCCGAATGCCTGCGCCAGAGCCAGATAATCCCATTTTGGCAGGATATCGAACGTATCGAATTTGTGCTCTGGACCGGGTTCAAACGACGTCAGGTCAACATAGACTTGTTCGATGGCGTATACGCCGTTGCTTATCACAAAAATGACTGCATTTAAATTGTTTCGGGCCAGAGTAGAGAGCGATTGACAGACCATCATAAATCCGCCATCGCCTGCAACGGTCCATGCCCTTTTTCCGCTGCCAAGCTGCGCGCCCGAAGCGGCCCCTGTTTCAAATCCTATGCATTGCCACGCGGCCGACCCGATGTAGCTACCCTGTGCCAGACCGTAGGCATTGGTCGCCACATACAATGCAGAGCTGACGCCAAACGTCCAGACAATTTTGTCCAGCATATTATTATCCTGCAGGAATTTCATTGAGTGCTGGAAAAAACGGTTGTAGGTAATGGTTTCAGGTTTGTCGTTCCAATGCGGATCCGAATTTGACAACCATGGTTCGGGATATTGCGGTTGCGGCGGCGCCACAGTCGACAGCGGATAACCTTTCGTTTTCTTAAAGCGCGCCAGCAGGGCTTCCATGAAATCCTTCATAGTCACACCCTGGTAAGTAAAATAGCCACAACGGATTTCCTCTGTAGTAGCCAGCACCATATCGGCAAATTTGTTTTCGATAAACCACAGATAATCGTCGGTGATGATCGTGCCCAGAGTCAGAAAACAATCCGCCTGCTGGACCAGGTTGCGAACGTTGTCAATTGACGCGGCATCGGAGTAAGTGCCTATAAACTTCTTACCACTTTCATCCAGCACAGTTTTTCCAAGCGAAGTTGTAGTGTAAAGGAATCCGCTGGCATCGATGATCTGTTGTAACAAACCTGACAATCCGTGGCGAATTATCTCTACACCCGCGAATATCATCGGGTTTTTGGCCGCGGTGATTTGCGTCCACGCTGTCTCGACCGCGTTTTCAAGAGCCAGCGGTTCACTCTTTATAACTAGCGGTTGCAGAGCTTTGTTCGACGGTTTTGGACAGGGTTCGCCCCATACTTCTCTGTAACAGGCAATGTAAACCGGGCGTTTGTGAGTTATGGCTGCAATTAGCAGATTGTCTATTTTTTCGGGCGCGCCTACTGACGTGCTCAGAGTTTCGGCGGCCACTGTGACGTGTTCATAGACTTCGCGGTCACAGTCCAGGTTTCCAGTCGAATGGTGAAACAGCACGTTATACATTTTCGTAATCTGGCGATCATCCGCACCCGGAGCGGCACTGATGACGACAACCGGACTGCGTTCCACATATGCGCCGGCGATGGCATTCAGCGCGCTGAAGGTGCTGACTCCATATTGCAGTGAAACGGCGCCCAGTCCCCTGGTTCGTCCATAGGCATCGGCCGCATAGGCCGCGTCCAGTTCATTGACAGCACCAATCGCATTGACACCGTCAAAATATTCCAGCGCCTGAGTAAAATGTTTGACATAGTCACCAGGGATCTGGAAGACCTCTGTGACATTTAGTTGTTTCAATCTGGTCAGCAGATAATCTGCGACAGTAAATGGTGTTTTTGTCATTTCATTTCCTGATAGATAGTCAAAATTGAGTTCAAGTCAGCCGGTGATTTGATTCCCGGTCGTTTACATTTTAGGGCGATCTGATTGTAAGAAAGGGCCGTACCGCCAGATGACTATCTTCGCCGATTGTGAGCATCAAGTCAATTAACTTGAAATTAGCACACAAAAGACTCCTTGATTTAATTCCTTCACGATATGTGAGCCTATTATCTTACGTATTACCGAAACTCAAGGCATCTATGCCGGCCTAACGAATGTGGACGAGCAGGGAACATTGCTCATTGGCGTCGCAGAACGTCCAAGCCCCGACGGAAAGATCCGATCTTTTTTTCTGGCACGGGGCTGACAATACACAGAGCCTGTCGCGCTCGAATCCGGGACTTCATTCTGACGGTGTGTCCAGGCAAGCATCGTTTTGGTTTATCCGATGCGGATGTGGTACGATGTCACGGCTTCGGTCATTTCGGATCTGAGCGTCTATGTCACTTTCTACGACACCGAACGTCACTCAACTTTTGGTGGCCTGGAATAACGGAGACCAGGAGGCGTTGTCGCAATTGACACCGCTGGTCTATCGTGAGCTTCACAGGTTAGCTCATGGTTACCTGAGGGGTGAACAGCGCGGGCACATTCTGCAAACGACGGCTCTGATCAATGAAGCATTTGTGCGATTAATCGACTGGCAGAGTATCCAGTGGCAAAATCGCGCTCATTTTTTCGGAGTAGCTGCGACGCTGATGCGAAATATCCTGGTGCAGTTCGCGCGCGAGCAAAACGCTGCAAAAAGGGGCGGACAAGCCATCCAGGTATCGTTGTCAGAGGCAACTGCGGTCAAGACGAGGCACAATCCTGATCTTGTTGCTCTCGACGATGCGCTTAACACGCTGGAAAAACTAGACCCGCGTCAGGCACGAATTGTCGAGCTGCGTTTTTTCGCCGGGCTGAGCCTGGAAGAAGCTGCCGAAGTTGCGCAAGTTTCGGTCAGCACCGTTCGACGCGACTGGCGGATGGCCCAAGCCTGGTTACATCAACAATTGAGCGCGACTACATGACGCCTGAACGCTATCATCGACTTGGTGAGATCTTTAATAAGGCTCTTGAACTTCCTCCGGGCGAACGAGTGTCTTATCTGAAACGCG
The DNA here is from genome assembly GCA_035652355.1 of Blastocatellia bacterium. GTDB lineage: Bacteria > Acidobacteriota > Blastocatellia > DASRDY01 > DASRDY01 > DASRDY01. The sequence continues at coordinate 14,401 of DASRDY010000242.1, read as the reverse complement.
CCTGCGATGGCGATGCCGACTTGCTTCGCGAAGTTGAGGCATTGCTCGCCAATCATTCCCATTCCGAAACGTTTCTTTCCCGTCCGGCGATTGATGTTGCAGCCCAACTAGTGCCGCAGAAACAAACACCGTTCGCATCGGGCAAACAGATCAGTCACTACAGAATTCTTTCACCGATTGGCGCAGGTGGTATGGGTGAGGTTTATCTAGCCGAAGATATCCGGCTGAAACGTAAAGTAGCTCTGAAGGTTTTGCCAGCATCAATAGGAGACGACGAAGAGCGACTGCGTCGATTTGAACAGGAAGCTTTTGCCGCGTCATCGCTGAATCATCCGAACATCCTGACAATTTACGAATTTGCTCCTGACGGCGAAATTCATTTTCTTGCGACGGAATTCGTCGATGGAGAAACAGTACGTTCGTGTTTAAAACGCGGACCAATGTCGCTGGGCAAATCTCTGGACGTGAGCGTGCAGACAACCCAGGCGCTTGCGGCTGCACACGAAGCGGGCATAGTTCACCGCGACATAAAGCCGGAAAACGTGATGGTCCGCAAAGACGGTCTTGTTAAGGTTCTGGATTTCGGGCTGGCAAAACTGGTCGCACCGACTCCGCTGGACTCGGAAGCGCAAACCAGAATGCAGACGCTGACTCAGGCCGGAACGATTCTTGGAACCGCCGCATATATGTCGCCCGAGCAGGCGCGCGGAGAAACTGTCGATGCTCGCACCGACGTTTTCAGTCTTGGCGTATTTTTGTACGAAATGATTTCGCACCGACATCCATTTATGGGCCAAACGATCAGTCACACTCTGGTTGCCATTATTGAAAAGGATCCGCCATGGCTGTCGCAAGTAGTCAAAGGTGTGCCTGTCGAGCTGGAACAAATCGTTCATAGGTGCCTGGAGAAAAAGACCGAAGACCGATACGCCAATGCCTCCGAATTGTTGGCTGACCTGAAGCGACTGCAAAAAAATCTGGAAATGGGCGATCAATTTACGCGCCCGGCTTCACCGCAGCAAAGCAGTCAGGAGCCGACACTAATACCTCAGAACAAGACTAACGAAAACATCGTTCAGCCAACGATCATTTCTCCACAATCGTCGCCAGCTGTAACACGGCGGTCGCGACTCTTCTGGTTACTTCCCGGTCTGGCTCTGGTCATCATAGCAGGTGTTGCAGTGTGGCAATGGCCACACCCGGCGCCGGTTAACCCTGCTGCCAATGTGACAACAGCTTTGCCGGAGCGCAATTTGACATATTCCCTGACTGTCCAGAGATATCGTGACGGGAAGCCTTATCAATCCCCATTTTCGTCGTCGGGACGTGAAATCTTCGAATCGGGATGGAGGTTCAGGTTAAACCTGACAAACTCGCAGGACGGATTTCTTTATTTGATTAATCTGGAGCGGAACGGCCAATACAGATTGTTATTTCCTCTGCCTTCGAATAACGGCGGATCGGCTTATATCAAGGCAGGCGAGGGTCTGCAAACAGGGTGGTATGAATTCGATAAACAACCAGGAACCGAACAATTCAGATTGATTTGGGCTGCGCAATCAGCTCCAGAATTCGAACAGTTTCGACGCCTGGTTAACAACACTGACAAGGGTCTTATCAGTAAACCAGAGGACATAAAAACTCTAACAGAATTTTTGCAACAACATCCGGCTTCACAGATTCCGGTTAATGAGGACAGCCAGAACAAACAGATCAACGTGCACGGGCGCGAAGCTATCCTGGTCGCGTTGCTGGAATTAGAGCATCGATAGTCGGATGGTTTTTCCGGCGAAAAATAATTTCTCTGCCGGTGAACAGATTTGCTCCTGAAATACCCCTTAGCCTTTAGGAGAAAGAATATGGTGGCCGTAAAACTGCGATGGTTACCCCTGGTAATGTGTTTGTTCTGCGTGTTTGCGAATGCTCAGGACAGTAAACTCGTACCTGGCAAACCGACTGAGCGGGTGATCGCGGGCGGGCAAACCCATGCTTATCAAATCAGGCTGCGGACAGGCCAGTTTTTACGTGTAGTGGTCGAGCAAAAAGGAATGGATGTCGGACTCGCGCTGACCGGCCCAGAGGGACAATCTCTAATCGAAAGCGACCTGACCAGCATCATCGGCGCACGCGAGCCAATCTCTTATGAAGTCACAACGGATGGCAATTATCAGCTCGTAATCCGCGGCAACGGCGCGCCGGACTTGAGCGGAGCTTATCTGGCGCGGCTGGAATTGAAAGACGCAGCGACTGAACAGGACCGGAAGCGATTAACTGCGGAACGCCTGCTGCTTGGGGCGCACAGTTTACTTGTGCAGGGGAAATATGCCGATCCACAACTGGGTGAGAAACTCGGACAGGCGCTCTCAACATGGAAAGAACTGAACGATCGTTTCTGGCAGGCTTTTACCTACAATGCAATTGGTCTGAGTCATTATGGAGCAGGTCGATTCGACAAAGCGATTGAAAGCCATCAACAGTCGGTAGCGCTCTGGAGTGAAGAGAAGATATCTGCCGGTGAAGCCACTGTGCTTGGTAACCTCGCCAATGATTATTTGAGCCTGAACCAGCCTGATAAAGCCAGAGGGTGTTACGAGCAGGAGCTGGCTCTGCGCCGCGAACTCAAAGATCGAGCAGGCGAAGGAAACGCGCTCAACGATGTGGGCGTGTCTTACTATTATTTAAGTCGTTATGAGAAAGCGATTGAATACTACGAACTGGCATTGGCGATCAGCCGTGAGCTGAAAGATCGTGCGAACGAAGGATTCAGACTTGCAAATCTGGGCGATGCCTATGTGGGATTGACCCGTTATGACAAAGCTGTCGAGTGTTATGAAAAGTCCGTGGCAATCGGCCGCGAATTGAAGGATCGAACGAATGAGGGACTCAGGATCAGTGCCCTTGGCGACGCATATTACCGGATGAACCGCTATGACACAGCCGTTCAGTATTATGAACAGGCGCTGGCAATCAGCCGCGAACTGAAAGACCGGCCAAATGAAGCATTCAGACTTACCGAGGTGGGCGATGCCTACACAGGATTGAGCCGTTTTGACAAAGCCGCCGAGTATTACGAGCAGGCGTTACCGATTCGCCGCGAATTGAAAGACCGCGGTGGCGAAGCTGCAATCCTGTCTGCTCTCGGCTCCTCTTACCAGGGACAGAGTCGCTATGAAAAAGCTCTCTCGTACTACGAGCAGGCGTTGACGATCAATCGCGAGCTCAAGAATCGACGTGCGGAGGGCTTAAACCTCAACGACATTGGATGGCTAAATGCTCAGTTGAGACATTATGACAAATCGATTGAATACTGTGAGCAGGCATTGTCCATTGCCCGTGAGTTGAAAAACCGCTATGACGAAGGGGCGGCGATTAATAGTCTCGCGAATTCCTACGGCGCGCTCAAGCAACCCGATAAAGCCATGGAATTTGGTGAGCTTTACCTGGCCATTACGCGTGAATTGAAAGATCGCTCTGGCGAGGCGGGAGCATTGAATAATCTGGCTAATTACAATCGAAACTCGTTCCGATTTGAGAAAGCCATAGAGTACTTCGATCAGGCGCTGCCGATTTTCCGCGAGGTGAAAGATCGGCAGGCCGAAGCGCTGGTTTTCAGAAACATGGGCGATACTTACACACAGCTCACTCGTCTGGATAAGGCAGTGGAGAGCTATGAGCAAGCGCTGCCAATCTACCGCGAGATCAATGATCGCCAAGGCGAAGTTCTGGCGCTGGGCCCGCTGGCAAATGTCTATAGCCTATTGGGTCGACACGACAAAGCGCTTGAATACTTCACGCTGGCGTTGCCGATCAATCGCGATTTTAAGAATCATTTCCGCGTATCAAACAATCTGAACGGATTGGGAAATGCTTACGAACAGCTTGGACAATATGAAAAGGCCGTCGAGTTTTATCAGCAGGCGCTTACTGTAGCTCGCGAGAACAAACTTCGTGCGCAGGAAGGGCTTCTCCTCGGCAACCTGGCCGAAGTTTATCAATATCTGAACCGCTATGATCAGGCGATCGACTACGCGCAACAGGGTTTGGTAATTATCCGTGAAACGAAGAGTCGCGGTGGAGAATCTTCGATACTTGACACCCTGGGAAACGTTTTCCGTGCGCAAAAGCAATATTCGCAAGCCGTTCAGAGCCACGAGCAAGCTCTGAGCATCGCTCGCCAGATCAAGAATCGGGGGCAGGAGGCTACAGCTCTCTACGGTCTAATGCTGGACTGGCAGGCGCAGAACAGACCCGACGTAGCAATCTTTTTCGGCAAGCAGGTCGTCAATTTGTACCAGACCATCCGCGGTGAAATCGCGACGCTCGACAGGGAATCGCAGCAGAGCTTCGTCAAATCGCGCGAGAACGTCTATCGCACGCTGGCCGATCTGCTTATTGCGAAGGGACGTCTCCCAGAGGCCGAGCAGGTCATTCGCATGCTCAAGGACGAAGAATATCTCGACTTCATCCGTCGTGATACGTCTGATTCTCCCAAATCGGACAAGGCGCAGCTTACAACAAAAGAGGCGGATGCAGAAAAACGTTACCGCGAGATTGCTGATCACGTGGCCGAACTGGCCACCGAACGCGGCAGTCTCGCCGACAAGCAAAACCGAACGCCCGAAGAAGAGCAGCGGCTGGCCAAACTCGATGCCGACTTGACCGCAGCGGGCGACGCGTTTCAAAGCTTTCTTTCGAATCTGGAATCGGAAATTGGCACATCCAGCGAAGCCAGTTCAAAAGCTTTTGCGCTACGCGAATCCCAGGGATTAATGGAAGACCTTCGCGAACTGGGCAAAGGTACAGTCGCGCTTTACACCCTGGTCGGTGATGATAAATACAACGTGATTTTAACCACGCCAGATTTTCAGAAGGGCTACGAATATCCGATTAAAGGCACGGACTTGAACCGAAAGGTGCTGGAATTTCGCGAAGTGCTTCAGAACCCAAAGCTGGATCCATTGCCGCTCGCGCAGGAACTTTACAAAATTTTAGTCGGGCCGGTGGCAAAAGATCTAAAAACAGCAAAGGCTGAAACGTTGATGTGGTCTCTTGATGGCGTGCTGCGTTATGTTCCGATGGCAGCGTTGCATGATGGCAAGCAGTATATGGTCGAGAAGTATTGCAATGTCGTCTTCACGCCGGCCAGTCAGGCGCGGCTAAAGGACGTGCCGAGTCGCCAATGGAAGGTTCTGGGGTTAGGAGTTACCAAGGCCCATGGTGAACACATACCTGCCCTGCCCGGAGTGAAAGAAGAGATGCAGGGAATAGTTCGCGATGCCGACGATCCTGCAGGAGTGCTGCCCGGAATCGTCAAACTGGATGAAGCTTTCACTGAAGAAGCAATGCTCACCGGCCTGCGACAGCGACCGACTGTCGTTCATGTGGCGAGCCACTTCCAGTTTGAGCCCGGCGACGAGACAAGCTCCGCGCTTTTGCTGGGAGACGGCAGTTTCCTGAGCCTGGCTCAAATCAAAAGGATGCCAAATGTCTTTGGCGGAGTAGAACTGTTGACGCTGTCAGCGTGCAATACAGCGACTGGCGGTAGCGGCGCCAACGGCAAAGAGGTCGAAGGGTTTGGCGTACTGGCACAACGACAAGGCGCGAAAGCCGTAATTGCCAGCTTATGGCCGGTTGCTGACAGCAGCACCAAGAACCTGATGCAGGAGTTTTATAAACTTCGCGAAGCGAAGGACGGCGAAACGAAAGCAGAAGCTTTGCGCGAGGCGCAACTAAAGCTATTAAATGGTGAAGTCGGTTCGGATTCACAAACCGCGGACCGTCAGATCGTGCATGAAGAACCAAAAGCGGGAACCGTCAACCGTCCGCGCTTCACCCCCGATCCGAAGAAACCGTTCGCACACCCATACTATTGGGCGCCGTTCATCCTGATTGGCAATTGGAAATGAGGGGTCAGCTTTAGAGAAAGAGAATTGATAGTCCCTGAGATCGAAGGAGAAAGATTGATGTCACGATTTGCTTCTGTGTTGTTACTCCTCTGTAGTCTGGTGATTTGCGCGCAGTCTGCACAAAATACGCAGAATAAGGATGCTCAGGATAAAAATGACGATACACGTGGCATTATTCCCGAAGAATTCGCCAAAGCTCGTCCCGCCAAAGGACAGCATCCAAACAATGCGAGCCACAAAACATCATATCGTCGCATTGGTCCAAAACCGGCAACTGACTCTAAGGTAACAGGCTTGGGCCAACTGGGTGTAACGGTCTGGCGTTTGCGGCCTGCAACCGCGGCCGACAGTGGTGCTCGTATCATCGTACACAAAGAGAGCGGTGACGCAGAATTGATACCACAACGACTGTCGATTGACACCCCTTTGCATGTCAGGGATCGCATCCGGCTTACATTCGAATCGCCTCAAGAAGGATTCCTTTATGTAATCGATCGCGAGCAGTACGCCGACGGCACATTTGGCGAACCGGTATTAATTTTTCCGACCACTCGTCTTCACAACGGCGACAATCAGGTGGCTGCCGGTAAGCTGATCGAAATTCCCGCACAGGAAGATCAACCTAATTATTTTACAGTAGAACAGAGTCAAGGCAGGGAAGAGAGCCAAACAGGAGAAGTATTGACCGTAATTGTTGCGGCCAAACCGTTAACGGAGATAACCATTGGACGCGAGGCCCTGAAGATCAACGCCGAACAGCTAGCGCATTGGGAAAAACAATGGGGCGGCAAGACAGAAGTTTTTGATCTCGTAGGTGGCGAAGGCAGGTCCTGGACCAGGGTCGAACAGGAAGCTGGCGCTGGCACCTCGCGGCAACTGACACAAACAGACCCCGAGCCACAGACCGTCTACCGCGTAGCCGTTAAATCGGGGTCGCCGTTACTGGTCAACGTAGGATTGCGTTACAGCAAAACAACTTCTGCGTCGCCAAAACAGAAGCAATAAGATCTGCTTCAATGCCGCGCTGATACAAACGACCTTTTTTCAGAACAGCCGATTCCAGGCCCCTAACTAAATCCGAGGGCATGAAGCGGCGTTTGCCCGATCGCCGAGCAACCCGCGATATTGCGGATGCCATCGTTAAGCCCAATGACCGTCTAACCTCTTTCGAACGCCTGGAGCTTTACAACCGGCAGTAATCGAGGCGTTCGATGGTCTCCCTGGTGCTTTCCGGTTTCCACACTCCGCGAGAACATCGGATAATCTTCCCACCCGAGCGATTGGTTGCATAATCGTTGTTATCAGACTCGACAGGTGGCAAGTAACCGTTCAGGTGGGTCTGAAAGCTGGCGTATCTAATAAAATAGCCTGTCGAATTTACTTTCAATTTCCCATTGATCAGATAGACAAATGGCGCTATTTTCATCGCACTATAATCCCGCCTTTGGGTCATTCATCGACACCTCAGTGCCCTTCGATGTTTTACGAATCTTAAATCTCGCGCTATGGCCGGGCGGGAGGACCTCGCCGACGAGTACTCGCCGAGGCGCAATTGAGTATTCACCGTCGGGGAGGTTCGATAAACCGCTTAGTTCAAATGTAGCCCATCCATTGAAAGTGTCCTTCCAATCCGAAAGGACGTGGATCTGTTCCAGCGCAAACTCGACCTCTTGACCAGTCTTCGCGTTGGTCAAGATATAGCTCGATTGGAATAGCATGTGTTGCTTGCCAGAGCTTCGCTCCTCACGATATTCCATGCTAAAGAAGGCCACGTCTTTATGACTCATCCTCGTGCATGCACACTCTGCTATGGGGCGCACAATACTGGTAATACCGCCAGTTGAAGGGTTTAGACTCTGATACATAGAGTCGCTCACAGCCAGAAAAGCCTCTTCAATTGTAAATCTCAGTTCCTCAGAATGTGTACTATGATAAGCGCGCTTTATAGCCGCAACTATCTGGGGATCGTCAAAGGAAAAGAGGTGCATGCACAGCGCACGAAGACGTGGGTTCTCTGATACACTATTGAATATCTTTCTGGAGGCAGTCTGTATCTGTGCCGATCCGTGGAACCGAAGAATCTCCGCCGCGGCCATACGAAGCGCCAAATCTTCATTACGATCCTGGAGCACTTTTGACAGATAGCCGACTCGCTCGGCGTCGGCAAAAAAACCAGCTACTCGGTCGGTAGTGTTTGGGATTTGATAATAAGCAAAGCCCTGGCTTTCAGAAGTGCCCCGGACAGAGTATGCCCTGAGCACGACATCGGGATCATTCAAGGAAAGAAGATTTTCAAAGGCGCGGTCGCGGATTGCATCTGCCAGTCGCAAGCTGCAATCCGTCGCATCATTAGATGTTCGGTCCAGCAAGTGCAACAAAGCTGGCACATCATTGCGCGTAGGCGCCCTTTCCAGCAAGGAACGTATAGGCTCGACTGCTTTAACAGCGGTTGCAATCTGGTTTGTGGTTTCCTCGATGGAAGGCAGGGGGAGGCTCTCATATTCTGTGGGGAGCATTATATAGCCCAGGTCATCCTCCAGATACTTATGCACGTGGCCGGAGCTATCAATGAGAAAGATGCCTGAAGGAGAAATATCCCGACCCCGGTCCAAAAAAAGCACAACTTTCATCCCGTCTTCTAAGGGCCTGTAATACTCCCGTGAGGGCTTGTAATCATCCCGGTAACGCTCCAGCCCTGTGATTTGGTCATTTGGATGCAGCGAGCCGTAAAGAGTCTGCGTAACAGTCGCGGTGAATTTGTGCTGCTGGTTTTCCGATATGTTGGCGATTACTATATTTGTGCTCAGGTAGACCAGCGAGGTGACATTGTAGTTATGCCGGCTCCTCCATGGCATTGCGCGGGCTTGGGACGCAAAAAGAAAGGCATACAGCAGGAACAGCAAGCTCAAACAGCGAAACCGCATAGCGCTCATAATTTCCTCCAAACAGAGAACGAGCATTGCGTCAGGGTTTGCAGGATTTGTTAACCAGGAAGGTCAAACAGGTTCTTGCAGAGGCAAATTTTCGAACTCTTCCTGAGCAGCCCAATCCGATCTTCCGAAGAGCGGCGAGGAGGGTTGTCATTAAAATAGGAAATCGAAAGAGAAACCTCTTTGGCGGAAACGATTGGATTCGAGCCTGCGAGATTGCCGTGATCCCATTTTAAAAGTTCCAATGCTTCGATAATCGTCAAAAACGCCGCCATTTTTTGATGATTTCTGCTATCCTACTGCTGTTCTTATGCTTGCGGCTCATACCCACCTGAACGTTTACAGTGGCAAATAATCGATCAAGTGCAATTGCAGTTAACCTTCCGTATTGTCGTCGGAGTACCTGACACTCGAAGATTCTTTGACGGTCAAGGGCACGCCAGCAAGTGGTCCACCATGGACGCGCATTTTATCAATGAGGACTGCCGCTGATCGGGCGTTTTCAAATAGTGGAACAACGCCCGCCTTGAGTTGACGATTGACTGTGTTGATCCGCTCTATATGGGCTTCGTCGAGCTCCTTGACGGAAAGCGCGCCTTCGGCAACTAAACGCGCGATATCCGTCGCACTCAGCTAATTGATCTTGCTGTTTATGGTAGAAAAGATTCTCATCTGGAATCGATGGTAATTGGTTATTTGGGTTCGGTTTCGCCTGTAAAACCACGGGCAAAGGCCCCGGACGATATACCGGCGGCGGTGCTGGAGCAATATGACGCTGGACAGTTGCGGGCTTCCGCCCTTTTTGTTGTTTTTCAATCGCTGCATCTGTGGGGCGAGAAATTCCATTTACCTGGCGCGTCTGTTTACTTCCAATTGGAACTTGTTTTGGCTGCAAGACTCTTGGGAGCGGTTGTGGTCGATAGACCGGCGGCGGCGTAATGGATTTCTTCGTCTGCGCAGTGCCCGAGGTTGACTTGAACTTTTCGTGTTTGAGTTCAGGTCTAAGCGGTGCCGCATGTTTAACGAGCGAGGCCGATTTTTTATCTTTCATTGCCAGCCTGAAACGGAAAAGGCTCCTCGAGTCATGCTAGCAGATTACGTATCCAGAGTAGATCGAAAGGATGATACAGCGATTCCGGCCAGGATGCCAACTGTTGCTGCTGATATTAAACTGATCGTTTCGAATATATGGTGCCGCGTACCAATTAGGTCAGCGTTAAGCGCTCATCCCCTCAAATAAACGTCGTGCTATTCTAATGTTGCATGCAATAAACCTAATTCGAGATTCTCAAATCAAGGCGAATCAACGATTCAATTAGCGTGGTATTTTTTGGATTTGGGTCTGAGGTCATTGTGTTTTCGCGAATCCGTTACTCTGACCGCAATGTTTTTGCGGGGTCTGTTCTCGACGCCCTGGTTACTGGCACTAATGCGGCCAGCAACGCAACTATAAGGATGGTTACTGACGGAATCGCCATCATTCCGAAATCGGTCGACTTCACCTCATAGAACAGCGAGTCAACGTATCGCGTCGACATCATACCGAAAGCCAGTCCTGCTGCCGCTCCCACCAGAACCATTGCATAGATACTCAGTGTAACGCGACTGGCAATGTCTCCGATCCGAGCGCCCAGCGCGATGCGTATGCCGATTTCGCGGCGACGCTGCAGCACCGAATAATGCAGCACACCATAAAGACCCACTCCCGCAAGCACCAATGCAACTACCGCAAAGAAACTTGCCAGTATTGCCAGCAGCCGCTCGCGCACCGTCAGCGACTGGATAATTTCTATTTGAGTGGTGATGTTCGCCACTCGCAGTCCAAGACCGCTTTGCTCGATTTCCTGACGCAGAGCGGTAGCCACCACTCGCGGATCAGCAGCCGTTGTGCGAACCATAAAAGTCTCTTCGTTCACCGGTCGAAGCGAGCCGTCAAGGTTCAGAGAGTGGAACGGTCTGTACACAACCGGCCGGGTTGGTTTTCGTAGATCGTCAGGCGGTAAGTCATTGACGACACCGACAATTTCGGAACTTCCACGACCTCTACCGAATGTTTTTCCGATCGGATTTATCCCGTCAAAAAACTGCTTTACGAATGTTTCATTTACAATCGCCACTCCGGGAGAGGTGTCATCCGGTCTGAAATCCCGGCCCGCGACAAATCGAATCTGCATTGTATCGACCCAGCCAGGCGTGACACTCAGGAAAGAAGCCAGGACCGGCCCTGGCGGCTGGTCGTTGATTGAGATAAATCCAATCTGGCCGCTTCCATGCGGCAAGGGCCCGTCGGCAAGAGCAACCTTTTCGACTCCCGCCACCGTTCGCAATCGATCGGCCGCCTGATCCCACACCACAGGTGATAATCCGCGCTGGGCAACCGTATTAAGAACCAGCAACCTGTCAGGCGTGAATCCCAGTGGTCGATTCGACAGTCGTTCAAACGTTGTGACAAATAATCCGGCCACAAACAACACCAGAAAACAGAATGCTACCTGCGCCGCAATCAATGCATGCATCAATCGGCGCCGCGAATGCGGGTCTTCCCCTCCCTTCAATGCGCTGATCGGGTTGACGGCTGAGGCCCTCAACGCAGGAGCCAGTCCGAACAGCAACATTACAATAAAAGTCAACGCGAGTCCGAATCCGACCACTCGCCAATCGGCAGACAAAATCAACCTGACAGGATATTCAGGTGGGTTAATCCTGCTGACAACAAACGGAGCGGACCACCAGGCGAATAGCGCGCCGATTGCCGAAGCAAATCCAGCAAGCAACGCGCTTTCGATCAGAACCAGTTGCAGTAAACGCCATCGTCCGGCACCGATAGAGACTCGCAAGGCCATTTCGCGGGCCCGCGACGCTGCCTGCGCCGTCATTAAATTCGCAACATTCGCGCAGGCTATCAGCAGTACCAGTGCGACCAGCACAGCCAATGCCCACAATGATCGACGGTACTCTGTCTGCAGGCCTGAAGCTCCGGCGGCGGCGGGTTCAAGCACCAGTGTCTGATCCAAAAATCTATCGATGCTCGCTTTGGGCATTTCTTTGAAACCCTTTGCGCGCTCTTCTTCGAATGCGCGAGAAGTCGCGTTGAGTTTTGCCCGAAGATGCTCAATTGGCGCTCCTGGCTTCAACATTGCCAGCGTGCGATGCCACGTGGCGTTGTCGATCACTGCAAATGGGTTCATCATCGATGGCACATAGACATCGACGACAGTTCCCGGCTCGGTGCCAGTAAAGGGGCCATCAGTCACCCCGATGATTTCGTATACATCCTTTCCCAGCGTGAAAGTACGGCCAACCACTTTTGGATCTTTTGCAAAACGACGAGTCCAATAATCGTAAGATAGCACGGCATAGGCGTGCTTGCCGGGTTCAAGATCATCATCTTCCGACAGCAATCGCCCGAGAGCCGGTTTAATTCCAAAGGTATCGAACATCCAGCCCGAAACGTACTGGACATACGCCTTTTCCATTTCCGCATCGGATTGATAGGTCAAGTCGACGCGTTCGGCATGAGAGACTGCAATCAATTCGGCCTGGTCTTTGACTGCCGCGCGCATGAGAGCGAAATCAGGATATTCCCATCCATCATCGAGCCTTGGGGTGCCGTCCGGACCAGCGCCGTTGCGAGCGAGGCCGTATAACAATTCTGGTGTTTTAACCGGCAGAGGCCGTAATAGTATTGCGTCAATTAGTCTGAATGCCGATGTGCAGGCGCCTATCGCCAGAGCCAGCGAAAGTATCGCCGCTGCCGTCGTTACTTTATTCTTTCGCAAGCGCCGCCAGCCGAATGTAGCATCTGATCGCAACCCGTCGAGCCAGGGGATCAATTTGATGCGGCGACTCTCTTCGCTTTTTCGCAGAGTATTTCCAAATGCTCGGCGAGCTTCCGACGGATCTCTTCCCTGCTCGATTGCTTCCTGAATATGAGACTGAATCTCTTCGTCGATTTCCCTCGACAAACGGTCGCTTCTAATGACGTTTACGATTCGAGACCAGACTGACATATCACACCGTCCTTAAGATATGATTTACGGCGGAAGTCACCGCTTCCCAGCGCGATTCTTCGGCGGCGAGTTGCTTTTTTCCTGCTGCAGTCAATTCGTATATCCGCGCGCGGCGTCCGGATTCTTTTGTAATCCACTGGGCGCGAATCCATCCGACTTCTTCCATTCGATGCAGCGCCGGATAGAGCGAGCCTTCTTCCACCCGTAGCACTTCATTAGACATTTCATGAATAGCAGCCATAATGGCATAGCCGTGCAAATGCGGCCGGCGCGAGAGAATCTTCAACACCAGCAAATCCAGCGAACCTTGAAGTGAATCTTGTTTTGGCATACTCAGACATCTAAATATATAGATATCTGAGCATTGTGTAAAGTGTATTTATAACGCATCAGATTTCGGGAGGAGGATTTTCTAAATAAATGTGCCGAAGAAGTGTGCCGAAGAAGTGTGCGGTAAACGTTATCAGACGCAGATAAAGTATCGCGAAAGGATGGCTTATCAGAAAAGGCTCTGCACGGCTTAAATATGAATCGAAGTTTGATGGAAGGACCAAATCGCGGATAGAACGGAAGCTGCGATACTCCGCCAATCTCCCATGGTTTCATCGCTGACATTTTTCACAGTTCCTACACAGATGGCGATTTACTTTATGCGCGGTTACTACCAGGAGCCCGCCTCCGAGAACAACTGGCAATTCGGTGCTTAAACTTTCCAAATGTCTTGCCGTAATTAGAAGAACGACTCCAAATCCAAATAGAATGATCGGCAACAGCGCCCGGTGCTTTTTCAGGTAGCTTGGGATTAGACTTGTAATACCAATTATGATTGAGATGACAATAAACGCCCAATCGAATCTTTCATCCTTCAGAAACGTTAGGCCAAACAACGGCAACAGCGTAAACAACAAGGGGGTAAGAACACAGTGAACCGCACAAATAAATGAAGCGGCCATACCGACACGATCCAGTGTCCCGTTCGTGGCAATATCTCTTTCCTTGAATAACACAGATCAACTCCCTTTCCTTTGTGGACAACAAACAAAAAGCGCGAATCGAAGACAGCTATCTCGTGTTGGCCGCCGCGTAAAGTAGCGGAGACTCAGTCTGCTGACAAACGCTTTTCAATAAAATGCTCGAATACGCTTATGAATGGACGCGATCATCACATGATATTATGACGCATTGCTCGATTGGGCGCGGACGTGCCATACGAACACGAAGGATCTTCCCGGGACCGGACAATCTTTTAACTCTACGATTCGATGGCTACATACTGGAAAGCTGAATGACGCTTCGGAGAATCAACCTACGGTTGTATTTTGCCTCAGGGCCAGTTATATGAAGACCTCATAATGAGGATAAACCTGCTGTATGCACTTGCGAGCGTCACTATTGTAAGTCTTCTCTCACTCATCGGACTGGCTACAGTCTCGTTCAGTGAGAAAACATTGAGACAAGTTATCTTCATCATGGTCGGTCTCGCAACTGGCGGCCTCTTCGGAGATGCGTTCGTGCATATTCTGCCGGAGTCGTTCGCGGACCCGAAGCAAAGATT
>DASRDY010000241.1:0-2500 GCA_035652355.1 Blastocatellia bacterium | reverse complement strand
ACCAGCAGTACCGATTGCGCAACTCCCGTCTGCTCGTAGTTGACGATCTTGCTGATGACCGTGGCCATCTCGCTCGCAGTTCGCACCGGCAATCTGCCAATTGATATCTGCGGCTGACCATCGTTGTTAAAATCGACCAACCAATCGTCCGATGCAGTCTCCATGCTGGCGGTGTCTATCAGCTTGGTCGGAATGAAATCCTGATAACCAGCACCTGTGTAGTTCTTTGGATCCAGCGAAGCACTGCCCGCCAGCATCACAAACTGCGGCTGTGTCGACCAATGCGTGTAAGTCCCGCCCAGGAAATCCTTGAGCGCCTGTGGAGTGTGCACGCCATAGCTGAACTCATCGTAGATATTCTCAACATCTACCACGGCAACCTTGTAGCCCTGACTCTGTTTCAAGGCAACGAACGGCTGAATGTTTTGAGTGAAATCCTTATAGGTAATTACAACGAAATTCGCTCGGTTATTGTCTTTGTTGAGTGTAGATGGCTGATTAGCTGTTATGGAAGCCGGCTGCAGCATCTGATCCGGAGTAAACATCAGCAGATCGCGTTGCTTTGCTGGTCCCAATCCGATCGAATAATTACCCTTGCCTCCTGTGATTGTGCCTTCGATCTCCACCGGCTGACTGGGAATCGCGACATCGATCACTCTGATTCGATTTGAGGTAAAACCACCAATGGTAACTGGCGTCATACCCGGCACAGAAGTAAACAGGTTGTTGTTCACGGCAGAGTAGGTATGGGCATAGGTAACCTTGATGTAATCAAACAGCGATACATCAGAGCTGTTCTGCGCCGTGAACGTTACATTATTGTCGCCTTCTTCCAGTGAAGATTCGGGCAGCGAAATCTTAGTCACCTGATGATCAGTCCCATTAAAATTGACCGTGCTGATCGGCTGACCGTTCAACATCACCAGCACCTGATGCTGCCCTGCTGTTACGCCCTGCAGCGCAAACTCAATCTGAGCCTGACCATTGGACGTCACGTCTTTGTCGTGAATCGTGATGACCTCAGACGCAGGCGAAGCGTTAATAACCTTGCCAAACCAGTTCTCAGCATCACCGTTGCGCAGGCTCGAGAAGTAGATCGACCTTTCCCTGCTTTCGACGGTGTATTGGAAAGAGCTCTGGTTGTTGACGGCGGAGGTCGCAGGAGATTGTGCGATACCAATGCGTTTGCCGGTTTGAGATCCTGATACAAGCCAGTAGACCTGTGTGTTTGTTGTCGGAGTATCAAGCGCAGACCCATAGAACTCTATGGAATCGCCCCCAGACAGCATCGCCCGGTTCGCGAGGTTGATCTTGATTGGGATTTCCTTGCCGCCGACATACATCTGCAATGTCTGCGGATTCGCGGCAGGACTGAGACCGGCCGCCATCAGATCGGTCATATTCAGGTGATACCAGCCTGTTTGATTAATAGCGATTTTAATCGCAGATCCGGCCGCAATCGCCCATTGCTTTTTCAAGGTTTCAGAGTCCTGCGAAGATATTGCCAGCGAACGGCCTTTCCTTACTACCTGAGCCTCCGCCGTGGTTTCCGCGCTGTCAGCGAAGTCGGCCGGGTACTCTCGTTGCAGAACCGCAGAGTTCGGTGTTGTCTCAGCCCTGGTGACGTTGAGGTCGTTGAGCAGCGCCGATTTCACTCTATTCAATCGTCTTGCTGCGGTTGATGATTGGGTGATTCCAAACGGACCATGCCAGGTCGATGTCCCATCGATGTCTACATCTTCGAGCCAATAACTTGCGCTTGCGCTGGTAACATCGTCCTGCCAGGAATAGCTGTTGCCGGACTCGACTCTGACGTTGCTGCCTGCCAACAGCGCAGAGCCTGCTATCAACGAGGGGTTGATTTTCACTCGCTGACCATCCGTTTCACGATAAAGATTAAAGCCAAGGTTGTCGACTTCAAAACCTGTTTGCCACTGCAACGACACGACGCCACCGTTATTTACGGCGCTGAAAGAACTCAAGTTGACGCCCGTTGTCGAATTCTGATTTACGGTTACTGTTTGTCCCCCAATGGTGATGTGACCTACGCGATCAGCTCCGCTGGAACTAACTGAATACGTAACGGCGCCTGTGCCGGTGCCAGAACTTCCACTGTTTATAGTTATGAAGGAATCTGTCGTGCTGGCCGTCCAGGTACATGAGCCGGATGTCGGTGTTACCGTGATACCGCCGTTGCCACCGCTGAGCGGGAATGATTGACTATTCGTCGTTAAACCAAAATCGCAACTGAGTAACGTGTAATTGCTTGAGCCAGGAGCGCCATTACTGTCCGTAGCGCTTATAGTGATAGGATAGCTGCCCGATTGGGTAGGTGTACCGGTCAATTGATTGGTGCCGCTGTCGAACGACACTCCCGTCGGCAACCCACCGGACTCACTCAGGTTGGTTGTTCCGATTCCTCCTGTTTGCGTGAACCCCTGGGTGTATGGAGAGTTGACGTTTGCCTGCGCTATCGTACTGGGATTTACCGTTATCGTTT
>DASRDY010000240.1:0-46824 GCA_035652355.1 Blastocatellia bacterium | reverse complement strand
ATACGGGGTCGCAGCAGTGATCAGCGCTTCGCGAGTAAGCGCCCGCCAGCATTTCGTGTCCGACGTTTTCGTCGGTGGTACGCTGGGCTATCTTATAGGTCACTATGTTGTGAGGGTCCATTCTTCATCGAATCATCCGATGCCGACAATTTCGCCAATTTTCAATCAGAAGACGAACACGTACGGTGTGGCCGTTGGGCTGCATTTCTGATCAGTGTGTTTACTTAAAGCTCTTGCGTTTACCAGGTTTTGCCTCCGCTATTCCGGATTGCTGTAATATCATTCTCTATTCTTATCCTGATCTATAAACTTAGATAGAATCAGGTCGTCGAAGAGCAGGTTTTCTGGAAAGGGCCAAATACGCTGCATGAGCTTTGAAACGATTCAGATAAATACAGTTGGCAGCATTGTAACGATAGTCCTGAACCGACCGCGAGCTTTGAACGCGATAAACGCGCAGATGCTTGATGAGCTCAGCGCGGTTCTGGATCAGCTCGCGAGTGACGAGCAGGTGAGGGTGGTAATTCTAACCGGAGCACGACGAGCGTTCTGTTTTGGCGCGGATTTCGACGATCTGACCGGCGAGACACCGGCTGAAACCAGCGCAAATTTCGAAAAGGCGTTGCCGCGTTTCCAGAACGTAATAAGAAAGTTGTACAACCTGCCACAGCCCACAATTGCTTCCCTGAACGCTTTTGCCGCCGGCGCCGGTCTTGATTTAGCCATGGCTTGCGACATTAGAATCGCCTCAGACAAGGTCAAATTGAGCGAGGCTTTTGTTAAAATGTCATTGGTTCCAGACGGAGGCGGAACGTGGTCTCTGCCGAGAATCGTGGGATATCCTCGCGCGGCGGAACTGGTTTTTACCGGCGAACCGATTGATGCAAATGAAGCATCTTATATAGGTTTGGTCAATCGAGTTGTGCCAGCCGCCGAGTTGGAAGAGACTGTAAACGCGCTCGCCTCAAGAATTGCCGCGGCGCCAGGCGCAGTCGTCCGACGCGCAAAGCAGTTGCTAAAAGCGAATTCTTCGGGCAGCCCGTCGGAAAGCTTAGATGATGCACTCGGTCGGGAAGCCATAGCGCAGCTTGAATGCATTGACGAGCCGGCCTTCGCGCAAATACTTAAAGATCGGCGCAAAAAGGAATAGAAGCAATCCGGGCGCATTATCCGCAAGATTTTTCCGGCGCACCGTTCCTAAGAAAAAGCACTGATCCGGATAACCAACTTCGAATATATGCGACTACTTATTGTTGAAGACGAAAAAAAGATGGCCGACTCGCTCAAGCGTGGTCTTGAAGAAGAAGGCTACGCGGTCGATGTGGCCTACGAGGGCGAAAGCGGGCTGTTTCAGGCGCTCAACAATGCCTATGATGTGGCCATCCTTGACATAATGGTGCCCAAGCCTGATGGGCTTGAGATCTGTCGCAAGATGCGCGAGAGCAAAATCTCGACACCTGTTCTGTTGCTGACTGCCCAGGATTCTGTCGAGATGAAAGTCAAGGGACTGGATACCGGCGCGGACGATTACCTGACAAAGCCGTTCGCGTTTGCTGAATTGATTGCTCGCATACGAGCGCTCAGCCGCCGTTCTCGCAGCGAAGTCGCCCTCCATTTGCAGATTGCAGATCTGACGTTAGACCCACTCACAAGAAGAGTTGCGAGAAGCGGGACCGAGATTGTTCTGACCGCGAAAGAGTACGCCCTACTTGAATGCTTTATGCGGCATCCGAACCAGGTGCTGTCGCGCACGATTCTGTCGGAAAAAGTCTGGGATGAAAATTTCGACACATTTACGAATGTCATCGATGTTTACGTTAATTATTTGCGGAACAAGATCGACCGCAACTTCGAGCCAAAGCTGATACACACAATTCGTGGTGCGGGTTATGTGATGAGGGTTCCTTCCAATTAACGAAATCAGCCCTTGAATACATCTTTCAGGCTTAGCTTTAATCCAGACAACACAAGCGAGGTCACATCATCATTCTCGTGAAATGTCGCCATAAGCTCCAGCGCGTTTTCTTTCAACGAATAAAGTTCCAGGGTTCGATTTTCGGGATCAACAATCCAGTATTCGTTAACTCCAAACCTGGCGTAAATCTCTCTCTTCAGTTTGCGATCTCGTCGCTCATTCGACGATCCCGGAGAAAGTATTTCGATCACTAGTTCCGGACTTCCGATCAACCTGTCACCGGAAAGGATGTGGTCACATCGTTCGTTACTTACAAAGATAATGTCCGGGATAACACCATTAAAATCATCGAGAATAAGCCCCATGCCTGCGAGAACATAACCCAGGCTATTAATATCACAGTGAGATTTCAACCCGGCAAACAAGTTAGACGAGATACATTGATGCACAAATCCTGGAGAACGAGACACAAATAATTCACCCTCAATGATTTCGTAAATATTTCCGTCATCCGGAAAAGAGTCCAGATCTGCAATCGTAAATGTTAATTGAGGACTTTTCATTGAAACCTCAACCGCCGTTAAGAAAAGGTGTCACCATAGTAACATTCTGTTCCGCACAATGCACTCGACAAAAGTTGTGCTTCTTCGATGGTCACCGTTTCTTCAACTTCCCCGCGAAATACTTGCGGACCTTCGCAACCTTTGGTGCAACCACCATCTGGCAATAAGGCTGCTGAGAATTATATTTGAAATATTCCTGGTGATAGTTCTCGGCCTTGAAAAACTTTTTGAGCGGGACGACTTCGGTCACGATTGGTCCGTCCCAGATCTTTGCCGCATTCAACTCCTGAATCATTGACTCGGCCACGGACTTCTGCTGATTGTCATTATAAAAGATAGCCGATCGATACTGAGATCCGACATCGGCGCCCTGACGATTGAGCGTTGTCGGATCGTGTACCGTATAGAAGACTTCGAGGATTTCTCTGAGAGAGATGACGCCTGGATCAAAGGTTATTTGGACAACCTCGGCGTGACCTGTCGCGCCTGAGCAGACATCGTAATAGGTCGGATTTTCAGTAACACCGCCCGCATAACCGGACTCCACTTTTTCGACGCCCTTTAACTCGTCAAATGCTGCTTCGATACACCAGAAACAGCCTCCGGCCAGTGTTACGGTCTCAGTTTGTTTCGTGCCATTTGGAATCTTTTCATCTGTCACGGAGTTGCTCCTCCTCTATCTTTTATCAGCCACGCAAATAATCGGTTGCTGGCTTTTGTGTAATTCGCCGTGCCATAATCACTAAGCTCGATTGAAGCCCTGATAATTGTACATCCTTGTACAACGAGGTGACATGACATTAGGTTTTTGGAAGCTTTCGCTGAGCTTCGACGCGTCAAGCCTTAAAGAGGATGTTGAAAAGCTCGGAACGGAAGACTGGATCCAGCATTTCAATACCGGCTATCACGACGGAGGCTGGGACGGGATAGCTTTGCGCGCAATTAAAGACAATCGTCAAAGTCTTTACACCGGAAATAACCGTGGGAACCAACTATCGGACACACACAGTCTCCAGGTGTGTCCATATTTCCAATCAGTTCTTGGTGCTTTTAAATGTCGGATATCGTCTGCTCGGATCCTTCGACTTAAGGCGAATTCCAGTATTCGTGAACATCGAGACTACAACATAGGATTTGATTGCGGGGTAATCAGGATTCATATTCCCATCGTCACGAATCCGGATGTTGAATTCTACCTGGACGGCAAACAAATAATAATGAACGAAGGCGAGTGCTGGTATCTGGATATCAGCCGCCCGCACAGAGTAAACAATCTGGGCAAGACGGACCGCCTGCACCTGGTCCTTGATTGCGAGGTCAATGATTGGTTGGACGAAATGATTCCGCTCCACGATCAGGATAAATCCGGCCAGCAGAACGCGGCATTGCGAATCGCAGTTGATGCAATCAGGAAAAACGGCCTGGGTGAATTTCGTCTTCTGGTCCTTAAGGATCCATCACTGCAGGAAAAACTGCGGTTACTTGAGCAGAGAGATGCGTTTGTCAATACAACACTACAGGTGGCGTGGAATCTCGGATACATATTTACCGCAGCGGATTTGATCGCTGAGATGGACCGAGGGCATCAAACCGGGGCCGATCTATGGACAGTATGATAGGCCCGGACGTGTTCACTG
The DNA here is from genome assembly GCA_035652355.1 of Blastocatellia bacterium. Classification (GTDB taxonomy): domain Bacteria; phylum Acidobacteriota; class Blastocatellia; order DASRDY01; family DASRDY01; genus DASRDY01. The sequence goes on along the minus strand of DASRDY010000240.1, from coordinate 42,709 downwards.
GATGGATCCCTGTTCGATTTTATTGGCGAGACGATGGTCCGTACATCGATTGGTGTTACGCGGGTAAACACGACTTCACCGAAATCTCATTTTCCAGAGATATCCAGACACTTCTTCGTTTGCCTTTCAACCAGGTTTTTCGACATCAGACACCGATAACGGAACTTCGGGAATGGCAAACGATCAAACCTGGCATCAAACCTACTGCCTTTATCTTCCACGCGTCCAGATCCGGAGCAGGGCTTGTTACTCAAATGCTGACGTCGTTCAAACAGAACATTGTGATCTCTGAAGCGCGTTTAATCGACTCAATTCTGCGATCTCACGTGAAAAATGATTCTGTCACTGATGCGAACCGCGTTGAGTGGCTGCGCTGGGTGATCAGCGCGCTCGGACAGAAAAGGAAAGAACAACAAAGGAACTTGTTCGTTAAATTCGATAGCTGGAACACAATCTATTTACCGTTGATCCTCCGAGCGTTTCCGGACGTGCCCTGGATATTCTTGTACCGCGACCCTGTCGAGATTCTGGTTTCCCATCTCAAGCAGAGAGGAATTCACATGGTGCCTGGAATGATCGAACCATCAGTATTCGGGTTCGATGATGAGGTCTTGCGGGTCGCGCCAGAGGATTATTGCGCCCGTGTGCTGGGATCGATATATCAGGCCGCTCTGGCGCAGTCTGACCGTCCAAATTGCACGCTGATTAACCACAATCAGTTACCGCACGCGTTGGTCGCGTTTCTTACAAGTTCCATGGATTTAAGCGAAGAAGACAACTCGAAAATATGTGCGAGAGCTGAATATGATTCTATCGATCCATCCCGCGAAGCAACATCGGTGATAAAGCAACTGTCTGCCGATCTAGTCGGGCCGGCATACCTCGCTCTAGAGTCCAGGCGACTTTCTCCGCTAAAAAGCGCGCAGGAATGTGTAAATTCGTAACTATTTCAATCTGTTGTTTATATCGTTTTTACTTGTCAGCGAGTCCGTCACCAAGTAGAATCGCCGCCGTTACACGAAAAATCACCCAAAGCAGCGCTGTTGTTAACCAACCTTAACGCGTGTGTGCGTAATCAGGTCGCGAGGTAAGCGTCTGTCTGGGCAAGGCTCGAGAATTCAACTCTCAAAAGTACTGAGTGCGATCCTTCGTTTGGATCGGACATTGGAGGAATCAATGAGATTGTCGTCACTAAGTGGAAGTCTGTTCCGGTCACTTGCTAAGCAAACTCGTCTGGCCGCAAACGTCAGGACGTGCATCACCATAACGCTGCTGCTTCTGGCAGCCACCGCATCGCTTATTGCCGTCTCGGCGCACATATCCAGTTACCGACTGACTAGCCGGAACACAGAGTCGGGAAGGCGCTCCGGAATCCAAACGCCTTCGGTCAAGCCAGCGATAGTTGACGCCCTTTCACGAAAGAGCAATCTCTTCAGCAAGTCGGCAGTTAATTTGTTTGAGCCACCCCCTCCGTCTCCGTTTACGCCGGGCGATGTGGTTGTTTATCGTGTTGGAGACGGCAGCGCTACCCTTCCGAGCACATCAACAGTCGTTTTTCTGGATGAATACACGCCGGCAGGGACACTGGTTCAGTCTATTCCAATGCCCACAACCGTTAACGGCGCCAACAAACGACTGACCGCCAGCGGCACAGCAACATCTGAAGGTCAATTGACCCGGTCAATTGACGGCCAATATCTAACAGCGGCCGGATATGACGCAGCTACCGGTGCCACTGTCACAAGCTCATTATCAGCAACTGTCAATCGGGTTATTGCTCGCGTCGACGCAAATGGTAATGTTGATACGACGACTGCACTAAATGATGCCGCTTCAGGATCAAACCCGCGCGGCGTCGTCAGTACAGATGGCACGAATATGTGGATAACAGGAGGCGCAGGCGGTATTCGATATACCACTGTGGGCTCGACGACTTCTGTTCAACTGAATGCGGCGGTCACAAACCTTCGTCAAACAAATGTCTTTAACAATCAGCTTTACGTCTCTTCAGCATCGGGAACGACGCGACTTGCTACGGTTGGAAGCGGAATACCGACCACTTCAGGTCAGTTAATAACGCAGCTTCCCGGGATTCCAACCACTTTAAGCAGCCCCTATGGGTTCTTTTTCGCGAAATTAAATCCAGGCGGAACGGGGCCTGACACAGTATATATTGCAGACGACAGCACTTCAGCCGGGGGGCTTTTTAAGTTTTCGCTCGTGGGCGGCACGTGGGCAGCGAACGGCAGTGCTGTGGGCACGTCCCTGGGCGTGCGCAGCATTACCGGAACAGTTCAAGGCAGTACGGCAACACTCTATGTGACATCGTCTTCGGGTCTGTTGAAGATCACCGACACCAGTGGCTACAACGCACCAATCAATGGAGCACTTGCGCAGATCGCCTCTGCGGGCACGAATAAAGCTTTCCGGGGAGTAGCGTTTGCCCCGACCAGCACCAACCCGTCAACAAATCCGACCGGTGATGGCTCTGCAAACCCGTCCACGGTCGCCGCAGGAGGTCAGACACTGCTGACGGTAACTGTGACTCCAGGCGCTAATCCGACCAGCACCGGACTCGGTGTAACCGCAAACCTTTCCGCAATTGGCGGCAATGCTTTGCAAACATTTGTTGACGATGGAACAAATGGGGATTTGGTGGCCGGCGACGGAATCTTTTCCTATTTGGCTACTGTGTCTCTGACTGCAACCGGAGGGAACAAGAGCTTACCGGTCACGATTACAGATGCGCAAAGCCGAACCGGCAATACCAGCATTTCGCTATCTGTGCTGGCCGCCACTCCACCTACTGGCATCGGCTCAGCCAATCCCAGCACAGTGCAGGTCGGTAGTTCGACTTTACTTACGGTTAGCGTGACACCAGGCTCCAACCCTGTCAGCACTGGACTCAGCGTCACGGGCGATTTGAGTTCAATCGGAGGTTCGGGCGTAGCGCAATTCTTTGATGATGGAACGCACGGCGATGTCACTCCCAATGACAACATCTTTTCATTGAGCGCTACTGTCGCCGCAGGAACCAGTTCAGGTGCAAAGTCACTGCCGATTACAATTAGTGATGCCCAGGCGCGCAGCAACTCAACCACAATTTCGGTTACGATTCCATCACCTCCTCCGCCGACCACAATAAAGATCAGCCAGGTCTACGGCGGCGGCGGTAATTCCGGTTCAACCTACACTAACGACTTCGTTGAGTTATTCAATTCTGGCTCGACGCCTATTGATATCACTGGCTGGTCGATTCAGAATACTGCGTCCAACGGAACGTCCTGGACACTCAATGGACCGCCAACCGTGCTTTCCGGAGTAATCCAACCCGGCCATTACTATTTGATTCAAGAGTCTCAGGGTAATGGAGGAACGACCAGCTTGCCCGCGGCAGATGTCGTAGGTTCCATTGCTCTGAGTGCCACGAACAGCAAAGTGGCCCTTGTCGCAAACAGTACCGTGCTGACCGGTTCGTGTCCTCTCGGAGGTGCCGTTGTTGACTTCGTCGGTTATGGCAGCGCAAATTGTTTTGAAACGGCTCCAGTAGGTCCGCTGTCAAATACTACCGCGGCGATACGAAAGGGCAATGGTTGCCTCGATACTGACAACAACTCCAACGACTTCGTAATAAACGGGCCGATTCCGCGAAACAGCTCTTCGCCTGTCAATTCCTGCGGCGGCGATCCGACGCAGCCTTTGGGACTTGGCATAGCTTCGCCGCAGTCATTAGAACCCGCCAGTAATACATTGCTGACGGTAAGGGTGACGCCGGCAAGCACTCCACCTAGCACGAGCATCACGGTGACAGCCGACCTGACAAGCATTGGTGGCCCGTCATCAGTGGCATTCGTTGACGATGGGACAAACGGAGACCAAACGGCCGGGGACAATGTGTTTTCAGTAACGGCAACGATCGGACCGTTCATATCCACCGGAGCCAAGAGCATTGTGGCAACGATAACCGACGGCCAGGGACGCGTTGCAACTGCTCCTATCACGCTTACAATCCAGAGTCCGACCTGCGGCGTAGAACGATGGTCCGTAAAAGTCGGCGCGGATCCTGACTCAACGCTGGTGAATCTCAATAATGCGGTGCCAACGACTATCACGGATCTGAGTTCCCTGACTCCCCCGGCCGATCCGCCAGGGCCGCCTGATAACGCTCGAATTGCGCCGACAGAGACCACAATGTACGTCATCAACGCGACGATGACTCTTTATAAGAAAGAGACAGACGTCGATTACCACATTGTTATACAGGACGATAACGGCCACACGATGATTGCTGAGATTCCTTCTCCTGCCTGTATCATTACAACACCGCCAAGCGGCCAGCGTCTTCCGGCGCAGAGTCCATTTGCCACAGCAATCGCAAACGCGAGAGCTAAGTTCGATGCGCGTCTGACAGCGCTCCCGAATTTCCAGACAGCTAATATACCGGTAAGGATCACCGGCGTGGGGTTCTTTGATTTCATCCATGGGCAGACCGGTGTTGCTCCGAATGGAATAGAGTTGCATCCTGTTCTGGATATAAGCTTCCTTAACAGTACGACCACAGCACTTGCGTCGTCTGCGAACCCATCTCAGTTCGCGCAGTCAGTTTCATTCACAACTACGGTGACAACAGCGGCATCAGGCACACCGACAGGTAACGTAACCTTCTTCGATGGGTCGAACTCGATCGGTATCGTTCCTCTCGATCAGAACGGGCAGGCTGTATTCACAACCGACTCGTTGACTGTAGGGTCACATACGATCACTGCTTCTTATCAGGGCGATAACGCATCGGCGACGAGCACTTCTACGGCGGTGATACAGGTGGTCAATAAGGCCGACCAATCCATCAGTTTCGATCAGCCGCCGGATAAGACTTTCGGAGATGCGGACTTCGCTCTGACTGCCGCTGCATCGTCCGGGCTCTCGGTGAGTTTCCAGGTAGACTCAGGACCGGCGACGATCTCTGGCAATATAGTTCACATAACCGGAGCAGGAACGATTGCGGTCCGAGCATCACAGGCGGGGGATGACAGTTACAATGCTGCGGCGGATGTGACCAGAACATTCACGGTAGGAAAAGCCTCGGCAGTCATTACGGTAAATGGCTTCACCGGCGGATACGATGGGCAACCCCATGGCGCGACCGGTTCTGCGATTGGTGTTTTTGGCGAAGACTTAAGCAACCTGCTTAATCTGGGCTCCAGCTTTACCAATGTCCCCGGCGGAACTGCCACATGGGCGTTTGCAGGAAACAACAACTATCAGAGCGCGACCGGCTCGGTCAGCATCGTCATCAACAAGGCCGATCAGACTATTACCTTTAGTCAGCCGCCAGACAAGACTTTCGGCGATGCGGATTTCACGCTGACGGCGAGCGCATCATCGGGATTTGCTGTAAGCTTCCAGCTCATTTCGGGTCCTGCTACCCTGTTCGGCAACAGTGTTCATATTACCGGCGCTGGAACATTAACGATCCAGGCATCGCAGGCCGGCGATGGAAATTACAACCCGGCCCCCGACGTCGTTAGAAGTTTGCTGGTTTCGAAAACTTCCGCTGTCATTACAGTAAATGGCTTCTCGGGCGTTTACGACGGCCACCCACACGGCGCCACCGGCACAGCCGTTGGGATTAACAGCGAGGACCTAAGCGGCCTGCTTAATCTAGGCGCCAGTTTCACAAACGTTCCAGGCGGAACTGCGGTCTGGTCCTTTGCCGGAAACGCCAACTATCAGAGCGCCACCGGTACGGTTAGTATCGCTATCAGCAAGGCCACACCAACTTTAGTCTGGAATAATCCGGCTGATATAACCTATGGAACTCCGCTGGGCGCAGGGCAACTTAACGCAATTGCTTCTGTGCCTGGCGGTTTCATTTACGCTCCGGCAGCGGGCGTTATTCTAAATGCTGGAAGCGGTCAGACCCTGTCAACGACGTTCACGCCGACTGACACGACAAACTACAACGGTGTCTCAGCTAACGTTTTGATCAACGTCCTGAGAGCTAACCCGTCATTCAGTAACCTGAGTTCTCCCGTCATTCCGATAGGAACGCCTATGACAACCCTGGCAGGTAAAATCAGCTTCGGGTCTCTGATTCCAACCGGAAGCGTACAAATAACAGTGAATGGTGTGACTCAGCCTGCTGCTATTCAGGCGGCCGGCAATTTTTCGTCCAATTTTGCTACTGCCGGACTGGCGCCGATTAGCCCGCCCTACACGATAACTTACAATTATGGCGGCGATATCAATTTCAACGCGGCAAGCGGCGGCGGAGCTCTTACAGTCGGTTACAACGTAATGGCTCTCTATGACCAGACCAAAGCCGCAAACAGCGGAAGCACTATTCCGATAAAGCTGGAAATAACCGATGCCAATGGTAACAATATTTCCTCATCGAACACTGTGTTGACGGCTGTGGGTGTTGGGCTGGCCTCTTCGACCAGTTACGGACCAGCTGATCACGCAGGTAATTCGAATCCGAATAATGTCTTCCGATTTGACGCTGGTACTTACATTTTCAATTTGAAGACGGCAGGACTATCGAGCGGTCTGTACAATCTCTACTTTACAATCGGCACGGATCCAACGCTGCATGCCGTTCAGTTCCAGATACGGTAACCTGGCGTCGGCAGAGCGATCACTAGAACAGCGCCGGGGTGCAATTACAATTAATTGCACCCCGGCGCTGTTGGTTTTCGAGCTTTTTCTCTGTAGAAATATCCGATTGGAATTCCAGAGCGGATTAAATCAAGATTTCTGTTCCTTTTTGCATCTCGATTTGATTGCACCTATGGGACCGCTGACGTAGCTGATCTTAGTTACCATCTCGTTGAAACCAACAGAGATTGCAATTCCTCGCGATCGATACTCTACGCTGACCAGAGGACCGTTTGGCGATTCATAGATAAGCTCGGAGTCCTCGCCGCCTTTACATTTGTCGAAATCATATTTAGTGACGATATAGTCCTTGCCGAAATGTGCCACAGCCTTTTCGCGGGTTAACTTGTCGGGATAGGACTCGATTCTCTTGATTATGCCGCTTCGTTTGTCATACACGACCGTAAACGAGCCAGGAAGTTCTCCGCCGGTTTCGTAATGGCTGAAAACATCCTGGCGAGAGTCTTTCTCCTCTTCGTCGTCATCCTGACGATGCGACCGTGTCCATTTCGGCTCTCCTAAAATTCGCAACATTGCGGAGCGATTTGATTTGCCTACAACGAGTCCGCGAAAGGTAGCGGCTCGCCAGACGTGACTGCCCGAGTGACCGGCATATCCCGTGCTGAGCATTAAAGAAAGCGTCAGTACCCATACCATAATATTCGTTTTCAACTCCGAACCTGAAGAAGTCACCGATCATGGATTACCAAATAAACGGCAGATTCGCATGTGGCCAATTCTTCATCAATATTGATTGTCGTTAGTACCAACTTCCTGATGATTTAAGAAACGCGGACGGTACTGTTCAATTATATCATTGAAGAACTGTACGCGCCCCCTTTGGCCTTTGAAACGAATTCATATGCAGTTGCCAGGTTTTGCAGCGCAACTGTATAAGGGTTAGCGCAAGGGCAATCCAATGCTGCCCTTAAACTCTCACTTCACATCGGTATCAAATATCTTATCGATCAACTCCATCAAATCTGCCGGTGCGCCGGGTTTGATCATCTCTCTCTTAAGAATTTCTTTCTGATTTGCCGTCAAAACGTGAACGGCGTCGCGCATCGTTTGTCCTTTAATCGCAAGTAACTGCCACGTCACGTCTTTCAGCTCAACCGTTAGTCTTTCGCGCAGCTTTTCATCAGATTTGTCCGCCAGCATGTCTTGGTAATCTTGCTTAACAATACTCGCCAGTCGCGTCGCCAGAGGCGCGGCTTTCTTTTCTGCTTCTGACTTTATTTTTTTAATCGCCTGTTTTTGCGATTCTGTTAAAGGATAAGAGTTCTTATTATCTGGTTTGCCTGCACCCGGTGTTTGAGCCACCGCCTGTATTGCGACCAGCAATAAAATCGCTACCATTTGTGCTGGTATGAAAACATTCATCTTATGATTGCTCCTTTATCTGCGAGCATCTGTCTCTCCAGACTGCCCTCGAATATTGACGCAGGTTATTATCCACAAATGCCTCATGAATCTGTAATATTAACTTTTAGAAGTAAAAGGAAACCGGTGATTAGATAGATGCTCTCCCTTCGGTCAAAACTCGTCATTTGGCATACGGCAATCGTAGCGCTGGTCCTTACCGCATTTGCCTACGCGATCTATTCATATTTGTCTTATGGATTGATTCGGATAGTTGATACTTCGCTGAGGCAATGGGCGGAGAGGCAGGCAAGCTCAATAAACAACACCGCAGAGCCTTCGAATCAATCGTCCGCTCCGGTCATTGTTCCACAGCTTGCTCAGATAATAGAGGTGGATGGCACGGTTGCCGATCAGATGACCGACCCCGAAGGGCACACCCTGCCTGTCGATATTCAGTGGCTTCGTCACGTCGCGGATAAAGGCGGCACCAGCTTTGACACGGTTGAGATAACCAAAGGCGAGTACGTTCGGGTAATCACCTACACAGTTTGGGATGACCATAAACACATCGATTGCTATATCAGAGTCGGTCAATCTCTTGCAGAGCTGCGTATTGCGCAGAGTAAATTTCTTTGGCTGTTTTCATGGACAATGCCTCTGGCCTTGGCGCTGACCGTAATCGGCGGCTACTGGCTGGCGCATCGCGCAATAGCCCCGGTCGACAAGTTAACTCGCGCGGCTCGTCAGATAAGCGAAAAGAATCTGCAAGCCCGCGTCGAAACTCAATCGACGAACGACGAAATCGGACGTCTGGCGGATACGTTCAATGAGATGATCGCGCGACTGGAACAGGCTTTCGAGCGACAAAGGCAATTCACCGCGGACGCTTCGCACGAGCTGCGAACACCACTTGCGGTAATGCGAAACGACATCGAGGTTGCTTTACGCCGCGAACGCGCGCCGGAAGAGTACCGTCGCGTGCTGGGCAGCACTCTCGAAGAAAATGTCCGGTTATCGAAATTGGTTGAAGACTTGTTGACTCTGGCTCGATCTGATTCCGGCGAAGTAGAGATCGAACACTTGCCCGTCGCATTGGACAAGTTGACCCGCGAGCTTTGCGAGTACGCATCGCCGATGGCGGGCGCAAAGGGTTTAAAACTGACAGCAGCGACCGTTCCGGTCACGGTCAGCGGCGATTCAAGGCGGCTGAAGCAGCTTTTGCTTAACCTGATTGACAACGCGATCAAGTATACCGATATGGGTTCAATCGAATTGAACCTGACTGCAGATTCCGATACTGCAAGATTAAATATCAATGATACAGGAAGGGGAATCGCGCCCGATGATCTTAACCGCGTGTTCGATCGATTCTTCCGCCACAGCCACGCCGCCAGCGACGAAGCCAGTGGAACAGGTTTAGGTTTAGCGATCTGCAAATGGATAGTGCAGGCGCACGGCGGCACGATCTCAGTCGCCAGCACAACGGGATCAGGGACGAGCTTTAAGATAGAGATTCCGCTTATAAGCGCTGAGCAAAGCGAAGAATCAGCGAATCAGGCGGTCAGCGAAACCGAAGTTCGGACTTCATCTTCGCCCGCTTTCTGATCGTGATCTACTTCCTGCTTCCCTTGTTGATGAATTATTTACCACATCTTCCAATAAGTTAATTATGGTTCCGCTCTAAATATTAGGTTTGATTTTCCTGAAATTGGTTTATTATATTGATATTAAGAAAATGGGACGCTCCTCCGAACACCTGATATGCGTATCGCTGGGTTTCCATCTGGCGGGACTGGCAATTCTACCCATTGAGTCTTAGTAAGTTTTATCGAATGGACCGCAGAAGTTTATGCTGGCCGAAATATCTCATTACAGGGTCCAGGAAAAGATCGGCGAAGGCGGCATGGGTGTCGTGTTTCGCGCGCTCGATACTCGCCTGAATCGCCCTGTCGCATTAAAGTTCCTGACCAAGGAGAGCCTTGAACACGCCGAAGCTCGCAATCGCCTCTTGCGCGAAGCTCGCGCTGCCTCGGCGCTCAATCACAGCAATATCGCCGTTATACATGATATCGATGATTCGATCGATCATACTTTCATCGCGATGGAGTACGTCGAAGGCGATACGATTCGCGATCGGATCAAGCGCGGGCCGCTTTTGATGCTCGATGCCCTGGATTACACCGCGCAGATCGCCGACGCGCTTTCCGAAGCTCACAGCAAATTGATAGTTCATCGTGACATCAAATCGTCGAACGTCGTAATCAAACCGAACGGTCAGATTAAGGTACTTGACTTCGGTCTGGCGAAATTTCAGCCGCCTCCCGACTTGGCGGAAAGTCAGATTTCGACAATCAGCACGCTGACCCAGACCGGATCGGTTATCGGGACCGCCGCCTATATGTCCCCGGAGCAGCTTCGCTGTCAGGAAATCGACGGACGCAGCGACATTTTCAGTCTCGGCGTTGTCTTTTACGAAATGCTTTCAGGTCGGCGACCATTCGAGCGAAGCACTCAGGTCGAATCGTTTAGCGCAACTCTGCATGAACTGCCGACGCCAATCAGCGATTACATCAAAGATGTTCCGCCCTCGGTTTCGCGAATACTTGAGAAATGCCTGGAGAAGGATAAGACCAAACGTTATCAAACATCCGCCGCGCTTCGCGGTGACTTGCTGAAAGCGAGAGAAGAGATCGTATCCGGCAGCGTCAAGTTCTTGGATCTGGTCAAGACGGGAAAACAGAAACCCCGAACGTGGCTTGCGATGTTTGCCGCCACAACGGCCGTTGTTATTGCAACTCTGGGAGTTCTATCCTATACAGCCATAACCGGTCATTGGCCATGGTCACTTGGTCCGCTGGTGAATCTCGGCGAATACAAGCGCATAGCCGTGCTGCCAGTCCGGCAGTTAAATAAAGGCCAGACCAAAGGCGATGAAGACAGTGAGGCGCTCGGCCAGACACTGACAGAGTCGCTCGTCGCGGGATTAACAAAGACAAAGAAATTCACCGTACTAACTGCCCGCGCAACTGAAGCGTATCGAAATTCCGCAAAAGACGAGCAGATAATCGGAAAGGAATTGCAGATTGACGGGCTGATTGAACCGACCATGGAGGAGAGCAATGGTCATTTGAAAGTTATGGTCAGCCTGGTTCGATGCAAGGATAAAACTTCTGTATGGAGCGGCGAAGTCGAGACATTCGACCGCAGCTTATTCACCGTTCAGGATAGAGTCCTGTCGCTAGTAGATCAGATGGTGGGCGAGCCTGACAGGGTGGCCGCGGCTTCTCTTGGCAAGCGTCCAAGCCTGAACCAGCAGGCGGTTCGCTATTATGAACTCGGTAAAAATCGTTTCAATCGTTTGACAAAGAACGACCTTGATGAAGCGGTCGGTCTTTATCAGCGAGCTATTACTGAAGATCCAAATTTCTCTCTGGCGTACGCTGGATTATCGCTGGCTTATTCGCAATACATAGCCTTAGAGTTCGAGACTGATTCCGATCGGCTGGACGAGGCCGATCACGCGGCAGATCAAGCCCTCAAGCTTGACCCCAGCTTGCCTGAAGGACATTTCGCGCGTGGCCGCGCGCATTACGAGCGTTTCCTCTATTTCAACACGGGCGACATTTCCCAAGTGCAAAAGGAAATCCAGGAGTCTCTCGATATTGATTCGGAATTCGCTCCCGCTCTTCACGTATTGATGGCAATTGCGGATCAACATTACGAAGCCTACGGAGATCCAGCGGACCTGACACGAGCCCTTGACTATTACGAGCGCGCCAATGAGTTAGAGCCAAACTTTATTGCGACAGAAGCAAATGTTGCACTGATATTGGAGGAATCCGGGAGATTCGATGAAGCAATCGCTCACTTGGAGCGATTGAAGAGTACCGCTCCCGGGTATACACAAGTATATGGACGGCTGGCACGCGTTTATGCTAAGAAAGGTGACTATCAAAAGGCTATTGAGGAGATGAGGAATTACCTCGCAACTAATCCAGACGATCCGATGGTAAATGCCGGGTTGGCGGTTTTTTTGATAGATACCAACCAGTTCGATGAGGCACATCAACACATTCAGCAGGCTGAGAGCAGCTCGAACAAAGATTATAGTACCGAATACTATCTTACCCAGGCGTATGGTGCTTTGAGAGACAAAGAAAACTGTCTGAAGCACTTTGAGGCTTTCGCAAAGTTAATGGAGGGCAAGAAGTACTTCGCTAAAGCAATGGTTCGAATGCTAGAAAAAGATCCAAATCTTGAATTAGTCATAACAGATCCCAGATTTCAAACTGTGGCAGGCAATATATTAAAATAACCCCCTGTTAATAAGGAGCATTCAGAAGATGGCGAAGAGCAGCGGATCAAAAAAATCAAAAAGACCGGCCAAAAAATCGCCGAAAAAAACCACCAAGGGAAGTGGCAACATTGATCGAATCCTGAAGGAGATTCGTCGTCGCAACCAGGCGATCTTGAAAGAAGCCAGAAAAATCGAAGATCTTTTGAGCAAAGTTAAACCCGGAGTAGCAAAACCTGCATTTCTAGCTGAGGAAGAACCTTATTGCCCACCCGAGACTCCAGTTAGTGGTGGCCTCAGCGGAAACGGCTAAAAGCAGTGTTTTGACAGTTTCTCTCTCTTATCCTAATCATTATTGCCTGTAGTATTTGGGTAACGATCAGGCAAAAAATCGGCCTGATCGTTCCAAACTCCTTATTAATCGTTCGCGACGGTTCGATACGATTCATGATGAAGACCCTTACTCTGATCGTTACCGACGCTTGTAACCTGAAGTGTACCTATTGCTTTCAGCAACGTTCGCCTAAACGAATGTCGCGCGAAACAGCAGAGCGCGCCATCGACCTCCATTTTCAGCATACTGACGAAACTCTTGGCATCTCCTTTTTTGGCGGCGAACCGCTGCTGGAACTGGACCTGATGAAGCATGCAGTTCGTTATGCGAGAGAGAAAGCTCGTCGTCGACATAAACGACTGCGATTCTCGATGACGACGAACGGTATGCTCGTTGATCGGCCGACTTTTAGCTGGCTTAACCAGCAGAGATTCAGTATTAAGCTAAGCTTCGACGGCGTCCGACCTGAACACGAGCTTGCGCGCGGCCGCGGAACGTCCGCGAAACTTATCGAAGTCCTGGACATTGCTCGTTCAATGTATAATTGCCGCGTGCGAACGCACACGGTAGTAACTCCGGAAACGGTAGATTACCTGGCTGAATCTATCCAGTTTCTCTACAGTAAAGGCATCCTGGAATTCGAGTTCGGAACTGAATTTGGAGTTTCCTGGTCGAAAGATGCTCTAAATAGACTCGAACATCAATATCGAAAACTGGTCGAATTCGCGAAACGATATTACGACAAATGGGAGTTGATGCCGTTCGAGCACTTTACAACACCAAACATCAAAGGTGGATTTAAATGTGATGTCGGATGTTCTCGCGGGAGTTACGTCGGTCCTGACGGCGAAGTTTACGGTTGCACCTTCCACGTCCCGATGTGGCGGAAACACGGCGAGTATCCAGAAGATTTTAACCTCTCCTGGGGATCCGTGGATAAGCTTTATCAAATAGGACTGAAAGGAAGCGAATTCAAATCTATTCTCGCTCGGGTGAACGCTTCACCTTATCAAGCTGGGATCACCGAACGTCACACCGACTCGATGAAATGCAGTGAGTGCCCCATCAATCGGTCGTGCGACGCGTGTTTCGTTTCCGGTTTTCAGTTCAACCGGGGACCGTTATATGTGCCACAACACATCTGTCATATGACGGCCATGCGCATCAGGTTTGGGGAAGAGTTGGCTGCCTATACCGAACATCGGGCCGTAAGAAAGCTGCCGGAACTTGAACGGATGCAGGAGATACTCAACTGCGGTAACCCTGCTTCTTCAAAGCTGGTGACGCTTTCCAATTTAACGAAGAAAGAATCCGGAAATCGACCGGCCCGCGAATCCGTGACGGTATGAAGCCGGAAAATGCTTTCAAACAGGGCTGCTTACTCCTAAAACTTTAGTAGCTGGCCAACTGGCGTCACACAATTCCAGCCCTGTAAGTCCTTTTATTCGTGGTAAATAGGTGTCGCACAATCAGTCAGATCGCGAAGGTCTCAACTTAATGAGCCCGTATCTGTCTCGAATGGCGGAACCAACGAAATATCACGTGTTAAAAGGTAAATGGTTGACTTCCCACGAGTTAATGACTGTCCGGTTAATTAATGTTAACATTGATGTTAGCTAAAGTTCCACTATATAGGTGTCACTGGTGTCACAGCACAGCTAAGCTCTTTGTTTCCTGTCGGTAGCGCTGTGACACCCTCGGTGTCACGGAAGTCACAAACGCGGAGTTTGGCCTTTCGGTGTCACAGTTGCGTGAGCCGGAAGGATTGACAACGTGGATTAGAATTACAAACCGATGATCAAAGCGGTGGACCAGCTTCGCGACAGTCTGTTCTCGCTCCTTTATCCAACACCTTGTCAGGTATGCGGCGAGCTGGTCGAGTCATACTCAGACGGTATAGCCTGCCGTGAATGCTGGAACAAACAGGTCTTTTTTATTGAGAATACCTGCGTGCGGTGCGGACTCGGCTTTAAGGATAATCCAAGCCATGAAACGGCAAAAGAACGAGTCTGCAATCTTTGCAGCGATTTCGAATTCTCTGTTAGCAGATCTTGCGGGCAATACAGCGGCGCATTGCGCGTGAGCGTTCTCTATCTGAAAACTCATCCTTACATTTGTAGCCGGATCAAAACTAGTATCAGAGAGATGTACAAACGGTCGGCAAGCGCGCTCAGCGCCGACGTGATTATTCCGGTTCCACTGCATGCAAAGCGCGAAAAAGAGCGCGGCTACAACCAGGCGACGATAGTTGCGCGCGAACTGGCAAAGGCTTCGCGGCTTCGCGTGGATGCCTGGAGCTTCACAAGATCAAAAGAGACTGATCGTCATCGAGCAGGTCTGGACAGTCAGGATCGATCACGCGACATGAAAAAAGCATTCGCCGTAAGCAGACCACAGGCAATTGAGAATAAGACAGTGCTCCTGGTCGACGACGTGTTCACAACAGGCGCGACATTGAATGAATGTACCAGAACATTAAAAGCGGCCGGCGCGGTGGAGGTTAAAGTCTTCACTCTCGCAAGAGTTATTTAATCAGCATCATAATTCGATACCTTGACACCATGCGAGCGGCTTTGTTACAGTCGCCGCCTGATGAAGAGACGCGATATTATCTTTATTTTGATAGTCATAGGAGTCTTTGGGCTCCTTTTCTACCTCTCCAGAACAGGTAAAAAGCCGACGGTGGTTAAACGCAGTGTTCCTGCTCATCAGACTTTTTACTCAGACGTCGATGCTGGCAAATTGCAATGGTCAAATATTCCGCTGAGCACTTGCGGGAAATGTCATTGGCCATTGCCTGACACCCATCCGGTCAAAGGCAAGAGTCCCGAAGAAGAAAAGAAAGGCCTGACCTGCACCCAATGTCACGCCCCTGAGCCACAAGGCTCGAAGTAGGAGGTTCCACAAATGGCAAGCGCCAAATCTTCACGATTGTCTGCAACAAAGACAAAGAGCTATAAAAACTTCATCAATGGAGAATGGGTCGAATCCTCACTCGGAGAGTATTTCGAAAACCGCAATCCCGCAAACACAAATGAGGTTATCGGCTGTTTCCCTAGATCGGGCGCGGAAGACGTCAATAAAGCCGTTGCCGCCGCAAAAGAAGCCTACAAAAAATGGCGATTGGTTCCCGCGCCGAAACGGGCCGAATTGCTGTTTAAAGTTGGCGAGATATTGATGAGGAACAAAGAATCCATCTCGCGCGATATGACTCAGGAGATGGGCAAGGTACTTAAAGAGACTCGCGGCGACACGCAGGAGGCTATCGATCAATCTTTCTACACGGCAGGAGAAGGCAGGCGTTTGTTTGGTTATACGACCCCTTCGGAATTGCGGAACAAATTCGCAATGTGCGTACGCCAGCCGGTCGGGCTTTGCGCGCTAATTACGCCTTGGAATTTTCCTATTGCGATTCCTTCGTGGAAGATGATTCCTGCACTGGTATGCGGCAACACTCTGGTTATCAAGCCGGCGGAAGACACACCGCTTTCCGCTCTTCATCTTGTCGAAGCATGCACTGAAGCTGGCATTCCACCTGGCGTGGTCAACTACGTATCCGGCTTCGGAGAAGAGGCCGGCGAAGCGCTTGCTAATCACTCGGACATCAATCTCGTTTCGTTCACGGGCTCGACGGACGTCGGAACGATGATCGGCGCTAATGCATCGCGACAGGGCAAACGCGTTTCGCTGGAGATGGGTGGCAAGAACGTCCAAATCGTAATGGAAGATGCGAATATTGAATTAGCAGTCGAGGGCGCCTTGTGGGGAGCGTTCGGAACCTCAGGCCAGCGTTGTACTGCGACATCGCGCGTGGTAGTTCATAAAAAGGTGATTAAACGTTTTACTGATCAATTGATAGAACGGGCAAAGAAACTCCGCATAGGAAATGGACTGGATGAAAATATCGATGTTGGTCCGGTCATCAATCAACAGGCTGTCGACAAAATCCTTGGATATATCGAAATAGGCCAAAAGGAAGACCGCGCAAAACTGCTGTGCGGAGGTCACCGGCTCACAAAAGGCGATTTGAAAAATGGTTTTTTCATTGAGCCAACCGTATTCGGCAACGTTTCGCCAAAAATGCGAATTGCCACCGAAGAGATTTTTGGTCCGGTCGTATCAATAATCCCCTGTAACAGTCTGGAAGAAGCGATCGACATCGGCAACAACGTAAAGTATGGGTTGTCGGCATCAATCTATACACAGGACGTAAACAAATCCTTCGTTGCCACCAGGGACCTTTACACGGGTATCGTTTATGTGAATGCGCCGACGATTGGCGCGGAGGTCCATCTGCCGTTTGGCGGAACAAAGGCAACAGGTAACGGGCATCGCGAAGCCGGTACTCAAGCGCTGGACATCTTTTCAGAATGGAAGTCTATTTACGTCGATTACAGCGGCCAACTGCAAAAGGCGCAAATCGACGATCAACCGAAACTTTAATTACGTAGCGTAAGCCGCCAACTTGCGCACCCCCAGGAGCAGATACATGATTGTTGGTTTGCCAAAAGAGATCAAAGATAAAGAGTTCCGGGTGGGCCTCGTACCCGCTGGCGTGAAGGCTCTCACTGATGCGGGAAACACGGTCTATGTAGAAAAAAGTGCCGGTGAAGGCAGCGGTATCGCTGATGAAGAGTATGTAGGTGCCGGAGCTAACATTCTGGATACGGCCGATGAAGTATGGGCAAAGGCCGATATGATCGTCAAAGTCAAAGAGCCAATTGCACCAGAATTCCCACGAATGAGAGAAGGGCAGACCCTGTTTACTTATCTGCATCTTGCTCCTGATCCAAAGCTGACTCAGGAATTGCTGAACCGCAAAGTGACCGGCATCGCTTACGAAACAATCACGAACGAAGAAGGTCATCTGCCGTTGTTGACTCCGATGAGTGAAGTTGCCGGCAGGATGTCGGTCCAGGTCGGGGCATTTTATCTGCAAAGAACGAACGGCGGCCGCGGAGTTTTGCTAGGCGGTGTCCCAGGAGTTTTGCCCGCAAAAGTCGTTATCGTAGGCGGTGGTGTAGTGGGCATAAACGCGGCCAAAATGGCTGTTGGCCTGGGCGCGCAGCTAGCAATCCTGGATTTGAATCTTGAGCGACTCAGATATCTCGATGACGTTTTCGGCAGCAGAGTACGGACTATAGCTTCGAATGCATATAACGTCCGAGAAACCATCGCCAATGCGGATCTGGTGATTGGAGCAGTGCTAATTCCTGGCGCATCCGCGCCAAAGCTGGTTACTCGCGATATGTTGAAAACCATGCAGCGCAACGCTGTAATAGTCGATGTCGCGGTGGATCAAGGCGGCTGCATAGAGACGACGCATCCGACAACGCACAGTAATCCGACTTTCTATATTGACGATGTGCTTCATTATTGCGTAGCCAATATGCCAGGCGCGGTGCCGCGAACGTCGACGTTTGCGTTAACTAACGCGACGTTGCCATTCGCAGTTAGGCTGGCCACCAAAGGCTTCAAGAAGGCTATCGAATCGGATCGCCATCTTAAAAACGGCGTAAACACATACGCTGGAAAGATCACGTATGAAGGAGTGGCAACATCACAAGGATTGCCGTACACGTCAATCGATTCGCTGGTGGGCTAAGAGATGGTCTTATTGACTAAGGTGATCGCAGTCCGAGCAAATTAATTATAATTACCGTGGTCAGGATTCGCAGTAATGTGCGACGGCCAGAAAGACCGTCACCGGTAAAGAAAAAGAAAAGGCAATGGCGCGCCGCGGCAAAGCGGTTATTCCATCTCCAGATCCTCCTTGGCGAGGATCATATAAAAATCGACGGCCTGCCTCTCTGCGTTCTGGGAATGGGAATGTTTTTCAAAAGTCGAAAAGTTGGAACTTCCGAAGAAAGCAATGGAAACCGCCGCGCTTGATGAAAAAGTGGAAAAACAAAAGGCGGGTTTCCCACTTTCCTACAAGGGCTTGGAAACTCTTCGAGTTTTCCACAACTCCCACAGCTGGATATAAACTTAAGAATCTAGGAAACAAGAATGACGAAATCAATGTGACATTTTTTAAAGAGCTTTGACATTTATTAATTTGATTTAATGCCAAGTTGACAAAGATGATCCCGTACCTTATAAATGTCGGTTCTTGCGTCGGGCCCTTACGGTAGAGCTGTTATGGAAAGTAACTGCTCAGAGGCCCTTTGAAAGATTCGCGCCCGTAGCTCAGTTGGATAGAGCGTTTGGCTACGAACCACCCCATGCAGTTCGAGCCAGTAGAATCAATAACTTACCTTCAATCAACTCAGTAAAAACCGTTTGGTTAGTGATATTCAATTAAAGCATATCTCAGTCTCAGGTTCCATATAAATTTGCGCCCCAGTCGGGAGCCCTGCAACAATTTTTTGAGACCTACGAAAGTTTGGCTATAATTACGTCTAACACGTGAAGAGGTCTAAAGCTGTTCATTCTCCGTCCTGGGGGAAATCATGCAACGTGTCTTTCTTGTCTTGTTTTTTGCCTGCGTGCTTGCTCTTGTAATCCTGGGGATGTTCTACCTAAAGAACAATTACGCTTCCCTTCTTAAGATTGACAACATCTGGGTGAACCCTCAACCCAATCAACCTGATGGTACACGCTTATACGATATTCAGCTTCCAACCGGAGGATGGTGGGATACAGGGATTTGGGTAAAACCCGAACAGGAAATTGACGTCGTGGAGAGTGATAATTCTTCTAGGCAACCGTTTATTATGGCAGTGGGGAACGGCAAATTTCAGGCCGGAATGGATGACCGAGGATATTTTGGATTAGGGGTAGTCACAACAAGTGAGGCTTCGTACGTAAGACGTACCCCAGGCGGGTATTTGGTTGCTGCGGTTGGTTATCAAGATAAAATCTGGCTTCGACTTAGCCCGGATGCAACCGCACCGTATGGCCGTCTTCAATTAAGAATAACCAACCAACATTCTTTAGAAGGGGAGATTCGGTTAGACGAATCCATTATTCAACGTCAATTGGAAAAGGAAGATTCCCAACTTCATAAAATCACTGTGATAGTTCTTATAATAACAACGGTTGTAAGTGGCTTTATTTATTTTATAAGGCAAAGGAAAAAGTATCGGTGAGAGGAGAAATGAAATGGAAATCATGAGTGTGTGTCTAGGGTTGGCAATTCTGTTTGGTGTGGCGTATCTCATCAGCATCAATAGAAACAAGGAGTCTACCGCCCTTGAAGTACGAAGGCCAGGAGCCTTATCAAGACATCCGCGTGAGCTTTACGTGCAGAGTAAACAAGATCAGAGCGGTGTGGCCTCACTGGTAAGGTATCGGTCTCAGAAACCGATTTATGGTTTTCAGTTCTATCAGCGTTGGGGTGATGAAAACTTCTTTGCGTTCCAGACCAAAGACGACCCGGAGGATTAATATGGAAGTATTTATCGGTTCTTTGTTCTTAGGGTGTATCGGTTTTGGGTTGGCCTCACTTTATTATTTCAAGAAGGACAAGCGAAGTCCTGACGAGCGAATGGCGGTTGTGCAAAGGGAGAAATCCAGCCCGAGCATGAACCGCTATAAAGCGGAGCAAGAATCAAACGTATCAGCCGTTCGAACCGCACTAACGAGACAGCTTACCGCAGAAGCAGAATCAGAGTTTAAGCTGGCAACTATTGTCGAGAAGTCTAAACGGGAAGAGGAGCTTGAACAGGCAACTCACAAAAATAAGATGCTTGTTTTTGATGCCGCCAATGAATTTAAGTTATCACCTGCAAATTACGAATCTCTAACGACGGACTTGGTGCGAGACGAAAGCAGGCGTAGGACAGAGTTGGAGGCCACGGTTGAGCAGGCGGAACGGCTAAAAGCCATAGACTTAAAATTTGAGCAAATGATGGCTAGCTTAGATGCAAAAATGGCCGCAGTATTTAGCATGATGCCCTATCAAGAATGGGAAACGTTACACAATCAACTCTCCTCAACAACCAGAGAGTATGTTGCATTTAAGGAAGCACCCGAATCTGAATTTAAAAAAGCGGAGTTAAAGAGGCTAAAGCAAAAAATGGAAACGCTCAAGGAGGACATCCATGCAAGGGAAAAGAGATTACTTCAAAGCGTTAACGGGGATGACGTATGAGGAAGCGTTTAAGAGTAAACGCCGACCTTACAAGGAGTCTATTGATAAGATGTTTAAGCAGTCCCGGTCTAAGTATCCGCTCATCACATTAGGTATCGGTGAATCTGAAGTCAGCATTTCGCAAGAAGAACGTGAACATCTCTTATGCACCGGCCGCACCCGCCAGGGCAAGTCCCGTCTAGCGATTCATCTAATCCAGAAGGATATTAAAGCTGGAAACGGTGTGTGTGTCCTCGACCCTTCAGACAGGGGGGATACGGCTAATCAGATTTTGAATTACTGCATTAAACAGGGATTTGAAAAAGTTGTCGTGATTGATCCTTACCACCGTTACAAATACGGTGTGTTGTGTGGCCTGAATCCCTTTGCTCGAAAAAAGAATGAGATGGGCGAGACCGAATACGCTTATGAAGAAGCATCGGTTGAAACAATCTTAAGTACGTTTGCGGTTTTGTTCGGGGTGAAAGACCCGGCCGAGATTCCAAGGATTAACCGCTATCTTCCGGCGCTCTTACGGGTGTTGTGGCACTCAAAAATGACCTTACACGAAACCATGTATTTTACGCACCAGATGTACATTGAACAGCGTAGATTTATGTATGACAATCTCAGTCCGCACGACATAGACGTGTTAGACTTAGAGAGTGCTTTCCTTCCAAAGAACTTTTCTGAATTCCAAAGCACGGTAAATCGAGTTAAGACGATTACGAAATCCACACTCGATTATATGTTTGCGGTAAGGGAGGGTGTGCAGTTCACCGAGTTAATCAGCCAGGGCTGGGTTATATTGGTTAACTTGTATTCTGGCTTTGGACTCACACCTTTACACACTCGATTCCTTGCGACATCGATTATTAATGAAATGATATTCGCCGTAGACAGACTGCGGTATGCGGGATGGAAAGGCAGATATTATATTTACATTGATGAGGCCGGGGATTACGCAAACCGAAAGCTTGCTGATCTCATGGCCAAGAAAGGCAAATCGGGATTGTGGGTTAATCTCTTCCATCAGTATTTCAGTCAATTTGAAGACCCGTACGTTTTGGATTCGATTTTAAGCAATACGTCGACGCAGATAGCGTTCAACACGCCGAACCGGAAAGACCGAGATATGGTCGTAAAGGCGATGTATGGAGGCGAGTTGAGCGACCGTGAGGTCAGCTATCACTTATCAAGTTTGGCCAAGCAAAAGGCAGTCTTCAAAATCGGCAAAGACGCGCCAGTGATAGCGAGGATTCCCGACGTTCCTGACATTGAGATTCCTGAAAAGACGGTTGATTCATTCATCCGAGAAAAGATATTTACCAGACCTTATTATTATTCGTTAAAACAAATCAAAGAAGCTCAAGCAGAGCGAATTTCATATGGACAGATTCCCGATAATTCTCAGTCATCTCGAAAAAGAACAGCTAACCGCAAAGCAGTTGGCGATTCTAACAAACCCAAGTCAAAGAGCGTTTTTGACGAGTAAAGACCTTCCGCCGTCGTATGTCGGCACGACCCGATTATTGAACCGTAAGTACCAAATAGGCCGCCGAAAGATTAAAGGCGAAAAGCCTATTATTGAGTGTACCCAGATAGAGGCAAACAAACCGGAATTCTGGCATATTCCCGGCCAGCGTGGACGTAACCTACATAACTGGCAGCACGAAAAACGGTGTGGGGATGTTTATGTTTCATATGAAACCGTGGGAGCTTTGAATTTTTGGACTGACGGGCACCACGAAGAATATGATGATTACGGGTTAATACCCGATAGGGTCAGCCGGGTTTTGAACCGAATCGTATTTTGGGAGGTGGAGCGGGAAACGAAACTCTTACCCACCTTTGAGGATAAATGTCCTAAGTACGTTCGCCTTTCCCGAGCGCATCCAGGTAAGAAGATGTATGTCATTTGGACGGTCATAACCAAGGGTAGACTGGATAATCTGCTTTCATTGACACCCCCACATCCGGGTTTAATGTTCCTAATCGCATTCCAGGATGAGGTATTGGCCGACCCATTGGGCGCTGTGTTGCGTTCGCCCAAGGTCGCCAATCCGCTCCGTTTGGAAGATTTGGAATGTTAAATCGGATGTAAAACCCATGTTAAAGCTCATTGGACATTCTTGATTCGATAAATCCTTTTGTTCATTGGATTTTCTTGCATTTTAATCAGTCCGACTTATTGGGGGTTTTGAAGAATCGTTCGGGACAAGCCCGTCTCACGTTCGTTCGACTAAAGGCCAGTTAAAAAGACGGCGATTACTGCACCTCACCCCGGTGTTTCCTAACCCTTTGGGTAGGCGCTCCGCTTGGCTTGTAGGAAACGTAATCTGCCTGAATATCGATGACGATGACGCGCCAATTACATCGGCGCTTTCGTCTGCACAGGCTCACTCGCACTTCGCGCTCGTGGCCGTGCAGACTGCGAAGATAGATATACTTCGCTGGGGTGAGGGACAGGGGGAGAGTGAAAGTGACCAGGTGTATGTTTCGGGTCTCTTGAGCAAGCTCAAGATGTCATATAGGGCTAAGATGATTATTTGGGGAATGTTGTTATTGAGTGGGATATGCACAGGTTATTTAATGGATAAAGCAAGCAGGCTTGTGGATAGTTTGGCGAGTTATGGGAATTCAAGCGGGATTTCGTATGTTGCGAGATAACTTTTAAGGGGATACGATTGAATAGAGATCAGGGAGAAAAGAATATAAGAGAATTTAAGAACGTCAGGAAAAGGTACTTTTAATGCAGCAAAGCGAAAGTCGCGGAGATCAGCAAAGTTTTTTTAAGAACGATAGCCTTTAAATGCAGAATCAAGTTTTAAGACAATTAATGAAACCAATATGTATAATCAAATGCCGGAGAGCGTCCACATCAGAATGAGGCCAGAGAAGCTCAAGAGACCCTCAACAACACCAGCCGTAACCCTTGTTTCCTCACATTCACATACCCCCTGATATACTGATAAAGCAGTATTGTAAGGACATCGCTTGGTGTAAAACCGGTCACCAAAAGTTCCCACTGTCGGACTTAACAACGAAAGGCTCATTTAGATGGGCTATTCTTTGTTTATGGATGGAAGCTAGCCGATGGGTTCAGGCTAGTGGCGGGGGAGGCTAAAGCCCACAATGCCAACCTTAACGCAACGGTGAATCCCCCTCACTTACGGTACTCTCTGAAAAAGCCCTAGCGAAATGCTGGGGCTTTTCGGATTTATGCAGCTTAATTAAAGGTAACTGTAATTCCGTTCGGGAAGGCGCGTATTAACCAGCATCTTGCACAATAGACGTTGCCATCATTCTGAATTCGTTTTGGGCAGTCTGCGCATTTACGGGTTTTGGGTATGTTAAGTTTATTAGCTTTTGAGGTCATAGATTTGTTAGCCCTGCCGAATGGCGGGCAGATTAAGGCTTACAGAGAATACTTTAAGGCTTTACAGATTGATTGCAGGCTATTCAGCACTGCTTAATGATTAATCAAGGTATACCGTGTTTTCTTCTTTCGTGATCTTTGGGGTTAATTGCGGATTCTGTGATTTCCAGATTTGTCGTGCTTTGTTAATTGCTCTTTTTTCGTTAGGCATTACGACTTCGATTGTTTGGGCTTTAACGGCTGGGAACTTAACGATGAATTTGTAATTTGGCTTTTGCATAAATTTGAGCGGTGGCGAATACCCCGCAGTTAATGAAAATATCAATATGCTATACTTACTGTATGGAGATTCTTTCGTGATGCAGGGGTTTTAACTAGTTCCCCTCTCCTCCAAACATCTCTTTCAAGTCATTGCCTATCTGCTCATCTCTGGTTTCAGCATAAACAGATAAGAGGTCATCAAACATCCCACACGTTCCCTCAGTGGTGAGAGAACAGTCGTGATTTAACCGAGCGTGCAGGCGTCCGGCAAACCACTTGTCATCATCTTTGAGTGTGTACATTTTAGAAAATCGTGATTCCGGCCTGTTCGCAGGCCTGATAATAATCTCGTTCCGTGTATAGGTATGGGTATCGTTCGACCAACAACGACCAAACCTTACGGAGTTGCGTTTCATACGCATATCGGTTTTTTAGGATGTATTCATTCATAGAAGGTTCTTTAATAATTGCTCCATTTACGAGCGTCAGCCCCGTTAGGGATATTGGAGTAGCTCCGAGACCGTTTCGACGCGCTACGGGGCAAATTTCGCTTTATAGGCCATTCTAACAAGCATTGATTACGCTCTTGTTCGTCAGTGTGGCGATGAATAGCCCGCTCACATTCGTAATAGGTCATATGAGTTCATCCGGTGCCGAATGGCCCGGCAGATTAATGTCTTAAACACGTTACTTTGTAATAAGCTGGACAAAAGTCATGTGATGCAATCTTCCAGCAGATAAACCCGATTGCGATTATAACGATGAAGGTTAAGAGCGTTTTCATTTGTTTTGCTTGAGAACTTTAATAACGTATGTGCGAGAGCAATTGACCTTTGGATGTTTTGAAATCTTATGCTTGCTCAGGCCTTGTTTGAATAACTTGATGATCCAAGCTTTGCGAGTCATTGAGGTGAGGGTTAATTGATAAATTCTTGGAAAGGAATGTCGTTTACAGTCTGTTTGTTTAGGTCTACCTCCAATAAGGGGTATTCGTTGTCGGTTAGGTAAGGAGATATGCCGTATCCTGTAGTACCCAGAACGTCATCTTTAATCATTTCACTGAAGATTATTCTGGCCAAATAAGAATCGTCATTCCAGCGAGATTTTCCTCGTTCTAAGGCATCTTTCAAAACCTCTTCCAGACTCTCGCCGCCCCAGTGTGAATAAAGATAGATTTTTTGATTCTTGCCGTAGTCTAAGACTACATTTGCTCTTGCGCCCATAAAATTTGATTGTTTCTGCTTCGATTGAAGCGTTATTGGTAGGACTATCTTCATTCTAAGTTACCCAGTAACTTCTGTCAAACCCACGTAAATACAGGGGTTTTCAGGCATTAGGACACACTTATCCACAGCACTCCCTGTATTAATGGAAGATCAGCCATTTTAAAAACACGACCATCTCAACTGCTATTACGGCCAAGAGGCCAAGCAGAAACAGAATATCCTTTAATTTCAGCAATATCTTTTCAACATCATCCAGCCAGTTCTTAACCTTTTTCAATCGCTCGTCACGATGTTTTCTAATGTCCCTTATTTGTTGAGCCATACACCCCTCCAATCTCGCAGCTTTAGCAAGACTTCCAAAGGACGATGGCCCATAAAACTTATGGATTTCGGTTTAGACTGATAGGCAAAGAGACTACAAACATGGCAATATCGACCTAAGAAAGTCCATGTGTTTGTAGCCGCAGATCTTCATTATGACCAATTGCTTAGTCTATACGTACTGCATATAGGCCTAAGCAGATGAAGACCTGAAAAGGTTTGACCTTGACGCTTCGACTTTAAAAGCACGATGCCGCCGATGAGAGTATCAAGGACATGGCCAATCTTATTGAAGTTATAATTATCTGTCAACATTTAAGCAATGAATCTCCCCAAACAACTCAAGATAGGCGGCCACACATACAAGGTTGAGATTGCAGAGGATAGTTTTAAAGACGCTCCCTGCGGACATACAGATTATAACGATGGAGCTATCAGAATAAACAAACAGAATACGCAATCAGAGCAAGAACAATCACTGATCCACGAAGCAATGCACGTCATGAACAAAACACTTAATCACGAGTTGCTCGATTCTCTCTCAGAACAGATATACGCATTCTTAAAAGACAACAAACTCATCAAATGATTGACGGAACAACGGGACAAATATAATCAATGAAACGCTCAGGCTTCTTTGAGCGAAGCGAATAAGAGCCAATGCCAAGACGATTAACAATAAAACAACAGAAGTTCGTAAAAGAGTATATTGAGAACGATGGCAACGGAACCAAAGCAGCACTAGCAGTCTATGAAACAAGCGAACCAACAGTTGCCAATGCGATAGCAACAGAGAACCTTCAGAAGCCTTCAATAAGAGAAAAGATTGACGAAGCGTTAGCGAGCCTAGAGATAACTCCTAACTGGGTGCTCAATAGGCATAAGACAATAGCAGAAAAGCAAGAAGACAAAGACCCAATGGTGAGCGAAAGAGCACTAGAGAATATCGGTAAAATAGCCGGTCTCTATCCATCCGCCACAAACCAAATAGACATAGACCGAGACGGCATATCAATCAAATGGAAAGAGTAACGCTAGCGTAACACTGTAACTAATGCGTAACACATGATTATTCAATGCGATTATTGCAAGCAAGAGTTTGAACGACCGGTATTCTGTTCGGCTAAGTGCCGTGTGTATCATCACCGGCAACATCAACACCAGAGCATTGTGATTCAGCCCCTCAAACCCACAACAGAGCGTAAGCCTCTACAACCCTGTAAGAAGCATCATGGCTCCGTTACCTGCCGATGCATATAAACACCGCGTATAGGTCAGTCTGAAGCGTTACAGGCCATCTCTAATCATGAGTGGCGACCAATTTAACAAGACCCCAGGGGGTAGGTGGCCTTTGGTTGAGATTTCTGGGCAAGACTGTGCATCGGTACTCATTTAGCACACCTACATTTTAACTTTTCTTCATTCCGCAATAGATTCATTAATTAGTCAAGCATATTGAAATTGAGATTGATTACAGACCGAGGGACTACCAGAAGACCGTTCACGCTGATCCGCACCGTTTTAAAGTCCTCGTATGGCACCGGCAGTCAGGAAAGACCACATTCGCAGTCAATGAACTGATTAAGCGAATGGTGTTTGATCCAGGCGTGTATCTGTATGTGGCCCCCGAAAAACAGCAGGCCAAGAATATTGTCTGGAAGGACCCGACCGTACTTTTCAAATACCTTCCCCAAGAGTTAATCCGCAAAAAGAACGAAGTTGAACTCACTGTTTATCTGAAAAACAAAAGCGTCTTCTACGTCGAAGGCGCAGATAACGTTGACAGACTCAGAGGTATCAAGCCCAAAGGCGTCATATTGGACGAATACGCCCAGATGAAGCCTGAAGTCTGGAACGAAGTTCTGTTTCCGGCCATTAACCAGTCAGGCGGTTGGGCCATCTTCATTGGCACCTTTAAAGGCAAGAACCACTTTTACAACTTTTTCTCGAAATATTGGGATTGGGAAAAGCTCGAATACATCCAAAACGACAACTATTTCGCTTTCTGGCTCCCCTTTAACAAGAACCCTCATTTCACCCAGGAACAAGAGAGACTCGCACGTGAGTCTATGCCCCCCGGCCAGTTCAACCAGGAATATGGTTGTCTGCCGATGGAGGGAGCTTCAAACGTTTTTCCTTCTCTTAAAGACTTGATGACCGGTTCGCTAAAAGAACCGCATCCTTCCCACCTGTATTCAATGGGTGTAGACCTTGCCAAAGTCAGGGACTATACCGCAGTTTCAATAATCGACCGCAATACGCATGAACTCGTCTTACAAGAACGCTGGCAAGGAGAATGGAGCGTCACTCTCGAAAAGCTCATCCTCTTACGAAATCGGTATAATCGTGCCCATATCACAATCGACTCTACCGGAGTCGGAGACCCTATCGCTGAATTACTTGCTAAGCGAGGGGTCAGGTGCGATGACTTTAAATTTTCAAATACCTCCAAAGACCAGCTCGTCAAAAAAATGGGGGTCTACTTCTCGGAAAAGAAAATCACGCTCCCGCCCGTTGACCAAATCCCGAACCTAGTTACCGAGCTTGAGCAATACACCTATGAACTCTTGCCGTCAGGAAAGATCAGATACACCGCTCCCGATGGCCTCCACGATGACGAGGTAATGAGTTTAGGCCTTGCTATCTGGTATCTGAAAGACAAGCCAACGGAAGATACCTACGCTTCTTATTCACCACCCACCAAGATTCCCAATTTAGACCCGTTCTCATATAAGCCTGCATCCGCACTCCAACCCAATGATCTTACCTAAAGAAAAAGCCGACCTCTTGAGTCAAATCAAGGTTGAATACAATTACGCTTTCCAATACATCAATCCGAAACGAATTCAGAACCTTGATAGGATGCGGCTCTATTCAAACCAGACCCGTGATAAATCCTTAGTTGGGGACACGACTGTCTTTACGATTTTCAACACCGTACATTCCAAACTCTACGATGATAAGTTAATGGCCCGGCTTGAACCCGGCCACCCCGACGACACGTACAAGATTGATTTTCTTAATCCGACAATGCGGTATGACGCATACAAGATGAAGAAAGACCAGCTTGATTACGATTGGGATTGGTATACGTTGTTTTGGGGTTCAGGGTGGTTAGACGTTTCGACATGGGATTCTAAGAAAAACCTCTGTCTTCCATCTGTCATTGATAACGCCACCTTCTTACCTGATCCAGACGGCACACTTATAAACGGAGACCTAAGAGGCTTCGGAGCCTTTAGATTCTGGGGTAGAGAAATCGCTTACACCAAAGACGCGATGAAAGCGAGGGGCTGGGAGAACTTCAATGATTTGAGCGGAGCACAAAATTATTCATCCCTTGAATACCAGGACAAACAATTCCGACGCACCGCACAAAACGCAGCACAGGCCGCACAACCCAATAACTATGCAAATGAGTTGATCCCGCTTTTAGAATGGTGGACAACTGTCGATAATGAAAAATGGCTCTTTACGACCGATTTACAGTTTCAAGAAATCGTCCGCGCACTGAAGTGGGACGATGCTGAATGGCCGCTAATTCAAAGAAAACTGTTTCCAATCCCCGGAGATCCATTCGGTGTTTCGATTCCTGATCTTGTCGAAGACAAACAACGCGCCCGCTCGATTCTGATTAACTTAGGGTTGATGGACGCCAAGGCGCAGTTGTATCCGATGTACGTGTATGACCGGAACGCCATTTCACCCACCTCTGATTTAAACTTTGCTTTCAATAAATGGATTCCATCAGACGGCAACCCAGGTGAAGCAGTAAAACCACTTGATAAACAACCCATTGGTCAGATTGTGTCTTACATTATGGACACGATTGACCAAGCAGCCCAGAGAGCGACCGCAGCCACTTCGGTTCAACAAGGTGTACAGAGTGAGAAGCCCCGCTCAGCAAACGAAGTTGTCAGAAGCTTTAATCAAAGTGACGAACGTATTTCAACAAGCGCAAAAGTCTTCGGATGGAGCGAAGTTGAGTTTTGGAGATGGTGGCTTAAACAATACAACCGTTACTTTACGAAAGCTCACTCAAAACTCATCAAGATTAACGGTGCGTTCGGCCCCAAGTTTCAGAAGATAAGCGGAGAATATTTCAAGCTTGAGGAAGACCCTGATATTTACGTTGAATCAACAATCATTTCGGATCAGGAGAACCAAGAGAAGAAGAACGACCTCACCGCCTTTGGAAACTTTATCGCCCAGGACCAAACCGCTAATCGCAGATACCTTAATAAAAAGGCCGCTCAGATAATCGCAGGATTTGATTCAGATGAAGTGGAGCGAATTTACCCACCAACACCAGATGAATTAAAAGCAGAGCAGGAAAACGAACAGTTAAATCAAAACAGGCTCGTTAAAATCGACATCAACGACGACCACCAAGCGCATTTGTTGATCCACGCAAACGCCGAAGAAACCAAAGCCACAATCGTTCACATTGAAGCCCACAAAAAAGCGTTGATGCTACAAAGACAATTACAACAGGCAAATCCTCAAACGCCGCCTAACCCTGGCGCACTCCCAGGGACGATGGCAGCAACCCCTAATCTTATCGGCCAAGGATCAGCACCAGCATCGAGAGTTTCCCCTTCAGTTAGCGTTCAAAAATAATTAAAAAGTCAGGAAATATGGACAAGACACCACAGGCGGCAAAGCCGCAACTTGCTCCCAACGACCCTAAAAGAGTCCCAGAGGAGCACCGCAAATTCATTAATGAGATGTTCAAAGTGCTCGTTGATGCGAACCTTAATAACTTTGACGCTCAAATTGTTTCGCAGGTGATTTCACATGCTGCAAACAGCGACCAGTTTGCAAGAGTATTAGAGCTTGCTTACCAGATAGCTCTTAAATACCCAGGCACAGATAAGGTACTGTTAACGACCGACCTTCAAATACTCGGTATGAAGCTGAATGAAGCCTTTAACAAAATGGGCTTGAAAGAAGTTCCATTTGAGGAGATTTAATGTACCGAGACCTTGAGACGATTGCGAATTCCACACCGTCTGATTATCTCAGTTACGCTCCACAGAAACCCGAACAACTTGCAACCCAGATGATGGCCAAAGCTCGACAACTCTTTCCAATCCCTAATCGGGATGATGGCGTTGAGCGCGAGCAGAGTTACAGTTTTTTGTTCGTCGGCCCAGGCTCCGGCCTTGTAGTTGATTTTCTGATCCAGCAAGAACAGATAGCCCACGGTCTCGAAACATCACGACGAGGGATTGCATCAGCGGGAGATACGGTTAGAAACTATCTGATTTGGTGTAAACCTTGGGAAACATCTTTCCCTGATAGATTCTTTCACGTAGCGCTCTTACACAAATATCTTCAGAAACTTTTAACGCCACAGGAATGGGCGCAAACAATTAAAGAAATTAAGCGAGTATCAAAATACTCATCGTTAGTCGGTTAATATGCCAAGAAAAAAGAAAGCAGAATCTATTGCAACAACGGAGACCCCTGAGGTTGTTTCGACCGCTACAGGCCCGATGACCCGTGCAGACGTAGACTTATCTTCAATCACTCCATCCGCAGACGTGATAATCGTTGAGGACAAACCGCGCATTGTCGGCGGAGTCTGTGAATATTGCGGAATGGGAGTGGAGTGCATTCATTATCCAGAACTCAATGGAGAATCTTAATTCCAAAGACGAACTGCTCATGCAGTTACAAGCATTCAAACAAAACCCCACGTGGCTCTTGTGTCTTCAGAATCTTGAACGATGGAAAGAGCAAACGTTGGCCGAAATGTTGAATGAATCCAATTTTGATAACGTAAAAGAATTACGGGCAGAGTTTAAAGCGTATGGTCGATTGCTGAATCTTCCCGACAAAATCATTCAAGACCTCACTCAAGGTTCAACCGAACCAAACCTCGACCCTTACAAACATGATTCTCGTAGCAATCCCCCAACACGATAAAAAACGCTATTGCATCGAACCGCTCTTAGACTGGATCAGAGACGCAAACCTCCCAGACACTGAAGTCTTAATGAGATTCCATAGAGGAGTCTACGGCGAAACCAACGCAGTTAAGATACAACGTGAATTCTTCCGTAAATTCGCCCTTGAATACAACGCAACTCATTTTCTCTTAGTCGGTGCAGACACCATTCCCCCGCTTGATGTGTTAGAGCGATTCCTTGCTCATAACGTGGATGTGGTCGGAGGTGTCTATTACAACCGCTTTGAAAACGGAAAAGCAATTGCCTGGCGAAACGGAGACACTGAGTTCAACAAGAAAGAGAACATTGAGAAATTAAAAGGCCTTCAGGTTGTGGATGGGATGGGAATGGATTGTGTGCTCTTTTCAAGAAAGGCTTTTGAATCCGTTTCATTCTTTGATTGGGAAGTGAATGATGATGATTACCCATATTACGACCGCCTCAAAGAAAAGGGGTTTACGATTTATTTAGACCCCACCGTAGTGTGCAAACACTATATGGATAAAGAAACTTACGCTTAATCATTAAGAAAGGAAAACAATGCCAGAAACAAAATCTGCAAACGACTTCCAAGATATGTACCCAGGTGC
This sequence comes from Blastocatellia bacterium, assembly GCA_035652355.1. Lineage (GTDB taxonomy): Bacteria > Acidobacteriota > Blastocatellia > DASRDY01 > DASRDY01 > DASRDY01. The sequence continues at coordinate 10,254 of DASRDY010000240.1, read as the reverse complement.
GGCTCCGTCTCACTCATTCGGGACAACCGGAACAAATGAGACCGATGCCGACAGCGGCGAAGTCAACAACTACGATACGGCTGAAAGCGATAGCTATTCCGCCACCCCGACCGCAAACGGCGGCAAGCCCTCTTATAAGGGTCAGTAATTAACCTTTAAACAATGACTGAAGAAATCAACCCTTCTGTGGAACGTGGCGACACTGATCCAGAAGGTGTCAAAAACCAAATCTCAGACCCAACTGAAGGTGCAAACTCCACTGTCGAAATGGTAGCACCTCCGGTTGAACCCCCTCTCGTTCCTTAATCTCTCATTAAATGCCTACTCTAACTTATACCCCTGACAATAAGGGTATGCAGGACGACTTGACTCTTTTGAATCCTTTTGTGACTGCGATGGGAAACCAAACTGGTTCCATCACGGTTGCTGCTAAACAGGGTCTCGTTACAATGACCGCAACCGGTAACCTCACTATTGCCCTTACTGCTGGTGACCAAGCTGGTGACCGCCTTGTCCTGATGATTACCCAAGATGCTACTGGCTCTCGCACTTACACCGCCGGTACTTTGATGAAACTTGCTGGCGGAGCCGCTACTGGTTCCGGTGCAAGCAAAGTTGACGTTATCGCGTTCATGTTTGATGGCACTAACTGGCGTGAAGTCGGTCGTGCTTTAAACCAATCTTAATTAACTTCGCCAAAGATGGAGTCGCGTCCATTGGTTGGCGTTAAAGGAAATGCGTTATGGCTGAAGAAGCTATGAACCCAGCGCAAGCTACAGGGGAAACTGTAACCCCTGCTTCAGGGAATGAAGGACAAAACAACACCTCTACCGCCAGTGAAGGCGCTAACACTCAGAGGACCGGCAGAACCGCACAAGACCGCATTCAAGAGCTTGTAAAAGAGCGTGATGAATGGAAAGCGAAAGCCGTAGGTTCTCAATCTGCCGATAATCAATCCCAAACTTCTGCACAGGATGCAGGAGACTTGGTACTCGACTTAATTGGCAAAGTTCCAGAGCATCTCAAACCCGAGATGAAAAACATTGCGAATTACGCCAAGAAGCATTCAATGCCGATTGACGACGTAATCACTCTCTGGGATGCACGAGATAAAATTTCCCCTGAAGATGTTGCTGCGAAAGCAGCCGCAGATCAGGCAGCTAATAATTCGCGTACAGGCGGTACACCCAATCCTGCTGCCCGCCAAGAAACCCCAGAGGTTTCTAAAATGAGCACTCAAGACCTACGAGGCGAACTCGAAAAGAGAGTCGCATCAGGCGAGAAGCTCTAACAAATTGGCGGCCAGTTTATTCGCTAACTTCTAAAATAAATGGCTGCTAATAATCGTAATGATTTTAGTTCGTCAGGTATTCTGCAAGAATGGTTGAATAGGGTTTTCTTGGAAAACTTCAATGCAAACCTGTATTTCGCTCAATTCGCAGAAGCACCTGATTTCCCCGAAGGATACGATACGCTTCGTTGGGCTAAGTTCACCGCAATCACTGAAGGTTCCATTACCACTGGTACGACTTCCACTGACGGTGTAACCCCATCCGATACCTCTGTCGCTGTCACTTCTGTTACCACGACTCCTGTTCAATACAGAATCGTATGTAACTTGTCTGATTTGCTGCTTGCTGACAACCCGCTCCCTCTCTTGCAAAAGACCGCAGAACGTGTTGCCTACGTAATGGCACTTAAGATTGACTCTGTTATCCAGACCACCATTATGGCCGGTTCAAACGTCTATTATGGCGGTTCTGCTGCTGCACGTACTGACTTGGGCGTAGGCGACGTTTTGACTGTTGGCCTCTTAAACAAGGCTTCTGCGAAACTTCGTTCGTTTGATGCCCCTGATTTTAACGGCTTCTACTATGCTGTCACTCACCCCTATTGTGTTTATGATTTGAGAAGCTCCACTTCCACGGGAAGCTGGCTGGACATCTCGAAATACGAGAACCCCGCTCAAATCTACAAAGGTGAAATCGGCGCATTGTTTAATGTCCGTGTAATGGTGTCTTCCCACATCAACACCTTCACTTCCACGACCACCGTCTATCCGACCTTGGTTATGGGCCGTCAAGGTTATGGTTTGGGTTGGAGACAACGTCCGCAGGTTTTCATCACTGATATGGTTCCAAGTGATTCTGATCCGGCCGCACAACGCCGCAAAGTCGCTGCAAAAGTGGCTTTCGGTGTCGTCCGCTTACAGGAAAACTCCCTTGTCAGAATTGAAACTGGCGCTACTGCCCTCTAATCAGATTCCTGACCTGATTCTTGCTCTGGGGAAACCCAGGGCTTGAATGAGTTTATGAATTAACCTTACACAATGACCCCCGCCGCTCTCGCAACCTACATTCAATTTAAAGGCAATATTCCGAGCAACGTCACGCCATGGACGAACGCTAATATCCTGACGATTTCTAATATTGCAAAGGACAATATTGCCCAGGCTATCGCACAAGTTAACCCTGATTATTTTGGCGAAAACTCAACAGCAGACACCGTGTCTGGCCAACAGGAATACACAAAACCAACTGACTTGATGTTGATGAAGCGGATTGATATTTCCTATACCGACACCAATCCCGGTTCCTATTATCCGGCCGACATTGTTACACTCTCCCAACTCAAACCCTTAGGTGAAGACTGGTACGCGAATTTCCAACCGATTGATAAACCAATGGTGCGGTTCGACGATACGGGATTCTTTGCCTACCCCAAACCGCAAACAGGAACTTCTGGCAGCGCATTCATTCGGCTTTGGTATGTTCCGAAGCGAACGAACCTTACGGACATGACTGACAACACCAACGATATTGAGACGACAACGGGGATTGGCAGTTTTTTCCATGAGTTAATTGGAGACATCGTCATCAATCAGATTAAATTCAAAAAGGGCGAGCTTACACAGCAAGACCTTCAGGAGAACAACGCTCATATCTTAGACATTTTAGTTCCATCAGCATTTAGAACATTAAGCACGCCCAAATCGTCCCTTCCAGGCGACACGGCGCTTCAATATTAAGGAAAGGAAGTTATGACATATAACTTTGAAATCCGAACCACATTTAGCGAGGATGAATTGAAACAAGTTGCCTCTAAAACTGTGGACGGTTTGGAAGCCTCAAGCCAACTGATTATTGAGGCCAAAATAAAGACCAACACTGAATTGCCAGGGGATAAAGTCGAACTCTTACGGCAAGCAGTCAAAGAGGTCATCGCTACGAAACTCGGCAGCGAAACAGAAATAATCTTAATCAGTCAAGAACACTAATGGAAAACATACTTACACCGTCGTTTTTTTCAAACGCTCGAATGCGCTACAACGTTGAATACGAGTTACGAGACAAAGACGGCAATATCAAACCGCTGTTTCAGGAAAACCGCTTGTACACGTGGTTAATGAAACAAAATATCGTTTCTCCGCTTGCTGTAAACTCCCCCTACTTCAAATACTTTTCCTGGATATTGGGTAAACACTCAAGCAAAAAAAATGTCTCTAACCTCATAACCGATGCAGGTAGGGCAATCATTTCAGGCCTCATTAATGGATCAGGCTCACCAGCAGCGTTTACTTTTATCGCTGTTGGTACGAACACCACGGCCGCAGCCGTTGGCGATACCGGCCTTGGGACCGAGCTCGCAACGTCTGGTTTGTCCCGTGCTGCTGGTACTGTATCTCGTGTTACCACGACCAAAACCAACGACACCGCGCAGGTCACAATCACTTTTTCGGTAACTGGAACTCAGGCCGTCACTGAAGCAGGATTGTTCAATGCCTCATCCAGCGTAACTATCCTGTGTCACCAGGTTTTTTCTGCAATCAATGTTGTTAACACTGATTCCTTGCAAGTCACTTGGAAAATCCAGAATACCTGATCCTTAAACTTTCATTCATATGGCACAATATCTCATTGCAAACGGAGCATCCCCAACTACGGCCGCTCAGGTTGCAGTAACCACCGGCACATCTCTTAAGACCTTGTTACAAGTAGAACCGAGCGCGACAGCAATAGCTCGTATTGTTGAATGGGGCATTTCTTTTGATGGGAGTGCAGCCGCCACTCCAATCAAGGTAGAATTATTGGAACAAGATGTTGCTGCTACGGTTACCGCTCACGTCGCCGCAGGCATCGTGAAATTTGACGCAGCCGCACAATTAGGCGGCGACCCAACGACAAACCTTTTTCAAGTGGGTACCGCAAACACCGGGTATACCTCTACTGCCGAAAACTCACCGACGGTTTCTCGAATGTTTGATGTACAGTTTATCGCTCCAACCAACCAATACATCAAACAGTTTCCTCTCGGTTCTCAGCCTGCATTACAAAATTCGAAGTTCACAAAGATTCGCGTAACCGCAGGCGCAGCCGTCAACGCGTATTGCTACATGATAATTGAAATCTAATTTCTTATGGCTATTGCCTTTGATAATGCTACTGATAGCGGAGCGCAAAATGGCAGCCCTTTTACGTTTTCGCACACGACGGGAAACGGCAGCAATCGGTTGTTATTGTTATTTATCCACAACACCACTGGCACGAATGACAATCCTTCAAGTGTCACCTATGATGGCGTGGCAATGACACAGTTGGGAACGACTAACGGTAACGGGTGGACAGAATCTATTTGGTATTTAGCCAATCCCAATTCGGGCGCTAAAACAGTTTCGGTTACCTCGACGAATTCGAACTTTTCCTATTGTACAGCGATTTCATTTACGGGTTGTTCGGGTGTCGTCGATAATTACACGACCAACATTCAAATTGGCAGCAACAACAGTTGCACGATGAATGTTTCTTCGGCTACGGGTAACGTTGTGGTCGATGGAATCATAATCCATTCAGGGAGCCATACCTTATCTGTGACGGGCGGTCAGACGATTGAACTAGGCGGGTTAGCACAACCGGCTAATCCTGCGAGATCAGTAAGTTTCTTGGCCGGTGCAGCCACGACTACAATGAGCTGGTCGTGGGACGGAACAGCACAAACCTCTAACCAAATTGGCTGCGAAATTGTAGCCGCGCCAAATGTAGTGTTCACGAAAAACATTATTGCTTTACAGGCGGTCAATCGAGCCGCCACTTACTAATATGGCTAGATTTGGCCGTTCCCAACCCCCCAAACCTCATATCGGCTATCAAGGAAGCATTGGAATTTATTTCCGTCGTTCTTTTTCCAGCCTCTTGAGCGAAACAGTTACGTTGACTGACCGTCTAACGAAAACTCCTCTTCGAATATTTGCAGAAACGCTCACTCTCACGGATAGCCTTATAAAAACCGCTGCAAGAATATTAACGGAAACCTTCACACTGACCGACACGAAATCAGTTCTTCGAACGAAGGTCGCCTCTTTGAGTGAAAGCTTCACATTAACAGATACGATTAGCAAGATTCCAGGTAAGGTACTGGCAGAAACAATAACCTTAACTGATACAGTTAAAAGAATCACTGCACGAATCTTTTCCGAAACCTTAACATTCACGGATTCAATTAAAAAAATAGCTGGCCGCACATTAACAGAAGCCTTCACTATTTCAGACAGCATTCTTCGTTTCATTGGACGCTCTCTTACAGAAACCGTCACCTTAACGGATAGCATCGGCAAATCTATTGGTCGAGCGTTTACAGAAAGCTTCAATTTGCTAGATGTGTTTTCTAAAACGGTCACTGCAATATTTCGTGAGTCATTTGGTCTGCTCGATTCTATTATCAAAAAGTTAAACGGCACCACCACGATTTGGTTGAAACGAATTATTCCCACCACGCCCTGGTCGAATCGCACCAAACCAACAACCAACTGGACTCCTCGACCAAAACCTTAATGCCAGCGTCACAACCCCAAATCAAAGTTCAATCATTTGGCCCTAAAGATTTTTTGCAGGGCATTTCACCTCTACAAATTCAACAGAGCGCGTTTGGTGGTTTTTTCGCGCAGGCTACGGGCGTTGATCTATATCGCTACCCAGGATTCATTTGTCCAGGTGCATCACCAACGACCTTTTCACAGAGCAACCTTGTTACTGATTTAATTGTCAGCCTTGGTGGAACGAACCCTAATGTATCGGCCGTATTTGGAAGTTCGTCGGCAAAGCTATATGAAATTTTGCTATCAAATAATACGGTTACGAGCGCTAACGGTTTTCCGCATACCTACAGCGGTCAAACAGCCGCGAACGGTAACTCGATTCTGATTTATGCGATTCAAGGAACCAAATCCCTGTTCTATTTTGAAGACCAAGACATCGGCAAGACTGATATGGCCGGCAGCTTTACGGACAATTGGGGTTCAACCGTACCGGCCGGTGCCGCATCTCTAATCAACACGACACATCGTGCCGTGGTGTTAAATGCCATCTGTTATTTCACTAATGGAAATTCGATAGGAAAACTTGACGGTACGATTGGTACAAATGGAACACTCACCCCTTCTTTCTTCACGATCCCGCCAGGATATATGGCAACGGATATTCAGATTGTAAAAGGTAATCTTGAAATCTATGCAACCAATGCAGGTGTTTTGACGCCTGATCCCACATTCCCAGGACAAGCAATCGTTATTACGTGGGACGGGGTTAACCCGCTTGCAACTGACATCAGTGCCATCGAAGATAATTTGATTAGTTCGGGGAAGATGCTCGATGGCTTTCCATATATATTTTCAGCAGCAAAACAAGCCGGTGTCGCATTACGAAGAAAAAACTTTTACGGCTATCCTCAAATACAGGTTGTTAATAACAATGGTACGGCAAATCTTCCCAATCCAACGCAGGCTGATGTTTCCAATTCAATGCTTGTGTGGGGAGACTCTAATACCAACAAGATTTGGGCTTACGGTACTCCGTTTCCAACCTATTCCTTACGAGGTTCACAGGATGCAGGAGCGCAATTCCCAGAAGCACTTCACAACATCATAGTTCCTTCCGGTACGAATGTAGGTGCGTTGATTAACGCAAACAAAAATCAATTAGTCGTATCATCAAAGACAGGCTCGACCTATTACCTTGAACTTTTTCCGTTGAGCAACGCATCAAGTTTCAATAATGCCAGCGCGTCGTTTAAGACAAACTTCATTCAATTACCCGACGACTCTGTTATTAAATGGGTCAGAGTATACGTTTTGCCCCCATCAACCGGAGCGGCTTTCACGCTTTCTCTCTACACTGATTTTGGAACCTCACCTACCTTTACAAGCTCGGATGATTTGACCTCATCGACGCTTGATGCAAACGGAAAATCAAAGACTTTTTATGTTAATGATCCTATGTGCGATAACTTTGCTATCGGTGGAAATTGGGCCAATTCTTCAGGCACATCAAATTCAATCATTATTACTCGTATAGATGTCGGATTCATCACAAAATAATACAGGCCAGCTAGACCCAACTTATCTAAACCTCATTGGAGATGCGTATAAGTTTATGGGGAGGGCGTTAGCACCGACCGTTCCCACTGACGGTCAGCTTTACATTTTTGATTCTGCAACGGGCCAATTTGTTCCGGCCCAAGTCACTGAAAAAAGTCTTTCCTTTTCAGACAACACGACCGAGGACGCAAACACTTCACAGCACGGTTTAGCGCCTAAAGGGGTAACAGGCACTTCACAATTTTGGCGACAAGATTGGACGCTCGCAAACCCGACCATTCTTCGTAAGAGTGGCGTTGCTACGCGTGGCGGATCAACAGCATCGGGCACACAAAATATAGCTCATGGATTAGGCGAAGTGCCCGGATTTGTTCGCATCATTGCTTTATACAACACACCCACAAACACCGCCCCGTTTGGAATTAGTTACGGCACCTATAACGGTTCGGCCACGACCGCTATCAGCATCATTGGCAACACCAATGCCTCATCGTCTACGACCGACACTACCAATATCATTAGCCTTCTTGAAAACAATACGACCTTCAATTCTCAGGTAGCAACCATAACGGTTGATGCAACCAATATCTCGTTGGCCTGGACGCGAGGAAGCGGTGGAGGTGTATCAGGAACAATTTTTATTCTCTTTGAAGTAACCCCATAATTTATAAAACCATATGGCAACGCCAGCCGATTACCCAACTCCTCCCCCACAACCTTCTTCGCCTTCACCGGCTCCCACGGACCTTAATTCATTGGTGGGTGAGAGACCTTCACCACTTAATTCGAATATCACCGAATACTTTAACAAACAAAACGGTGCAGGTTTCGCAAACCCAACAGACCTAGCGAGTTTTTTGAATACCCAATCAGGCCGTTCAGACATTAACTCTACGAACGTTTTTGACGTTTTAAAAAACAACACTGCTTCTGCTAATGCCTCTCTCAATCAGGGTCAAGACACTGCCTTTCAAGCTCTTGATTCAGCACCGCCTGATGATGTCGCAACACAAAAGCAGAAAGCCCAGGACATTATCGACAAGGCCACCGCAGATCAAACTAACGTTCAGCAAGAACTACAGGACGCAACCACCGGAGGAAATGACCTACGAACACAAGCCCAAAACTATTACAGTTCGCTTGGAATTTCTGCATTAGAAGATGACGTAGCGAACGCAACCCAGGCCTACAACAACGTTAAGCAAGCACAGTTAAGTAATAAGTTGAATCTTGAACAGCAATATCAAGGTGGAGGAACCACCGGCTTTGCCGATGCGCTTGATTCCCGCGACCAACAGGTTTTGGCGATGCACGAACTCGCAGCCGCAACTGCATTACAAGTCGCTCAACAACGGCTTAATTCGCAAATGGACGTATTCAAAGTATTCAATCAAGCCGCTACCGACCAACAAACCCACGTCATATCAAATCTTTCACAACAGCTTGGGCTTGATAAAGCTGATTTGCAGTTTGGGGTTAACCTTCTTAATCAAGTTCAAACCGAAGTTCACGGAGACGAGACAGCCGCTCGTCAGTTTATTGCTACATTAGCAACGAACAATCCCGATGTCTTTTCACAACTCACGCCCCAGGATCAGCAAGATTTATCACAAGGGAAAGTCACCCCTGCAATTCTTGCGAAAATTGGCCAAGCAGCTAACCTTAGACAGCAACGTAATGATATTGCCCAACAACAGGCTAATATTGCTGCTGAACGAGAAGCCGCTTATGCCTCACGTGTTGTCGTTCTAAACAACAATACCGGAAGTGGTGCAGGCCTCTACGGTTCAAAGGACAACACCGAAATCCAGAATATAATTAGCAAATCAAACGATTGGGGTTCTGCGGCTGCTGCGCTCGACAATACATTTGGTCCCGGTACGGCTTCACTGTATGACACTCAGCTAAAGGTTAAATTCCAGATCCCGGCCGATATTACTTCTGCTTTACAAAATGTTCCCTCGACCGCTATCAGCACAGCTACCGATTGGCAACAAGCTCACGATGCTTTTGTTAAGGCTCATTCTTATGATACGACCGCAGCGGACGCAGCATTTAAACAGGCTTATGGTAATAAACCCTCCAACGGCGCTAATCTCTGGGACAATATCACTAACTTTTTCAAAAACTTCTAATTTATGCCCCTCACACCTGAACAATTGGCAGCATTCAGTGGAACGACTCCACCGCCCCAACAACAACAATCACAACCTACCTCTTTATCTGGATTACTTGGTAAGGTCGCTGGCTTTTTAGGCGTCCAGAAATTCGGACAAGGCATAGCGAGTGCCGCACGAATTTCAACTGGCCAAGACAACCAAGAACGCAACGAAAACGACCGAGCCCTACAGCAAAACGCCCAATTAATAAGCCTATTACACAATCCAAAAACGACACCGGCTCAGAAACAACATATCCTTTCTTTTATGAAGCTGATTTCCTCTGGCGAAGACACCCTTCCAACGGAAGCTCAAATAGACCCAGGTACAGGGCTTTCAAATAAACAAGTAATTGGTAGCGCTCTTAGCACGGCTGCGCTTGCCGCAGGTGGCGGAGTAGGAGCAGATGCAGCCGCCGATGCCGTAACAGGTGGTATTGCAAAAGGTGCGGTAGGTGGCGCAGTGGCAGGAGCAGAAACGGGTGCGGCAGTAGGGGCAGGCTCCGCACTTCAAAATAATGGTTCGCCAGTGGACGTAATTAAGGGCGCTGTTAAAACCGGAGCGTTTGGTGCAGCAGGTGGAGGCCTTCTTGGCGGTGCGGTCGGAGGAATTTCTGATATTGTCGCAGGTGCGGGTAACACGATACGCCGCGTTCTATCACCAGCATCCAATTTAGATGCCGATGCACAAACTGCCATTGATTCCTTTAGCACTAAATTGTCGCCC
>DASRDY010000239.1:0-16890 GCA_035652355.1 Blastocatellia bacterium | reverse complement strand
TCGGATCGGTTTTGCCGATTCCGAATAATTGGCTCTCAAGTAATCGAGTCGATAAAAGCGCGGCCGCAATTCCTATAACGACGCCAGCAAAGGTGATTGCCAGTCCTTCAGACAAGAATGTTCTCAAGACCTGAACCTGCTGCGCGCCGAGAGCCATTCGGATTCCGATCTCTCGTGTCTGCCCAGAGACAACAAACGACATCACACCGTAAATTCCGATGGCCGACAGAATCAATGCCAATGATGCGAATATCCCAAGCAATACGGCGCTGAATCTAGTTCGAGAAGTTGCTTCCGCAACGCGCTCGTGCATTGTCATTACGTCGTATACAGGCAGGTCGCGGTCGAGCGACAAAACCGTCTGACGAATTGCAGATACAATAGAAACTGGATCTGTTGCCGTTCGTACGATAAGAAAAGGTGCATATTCCGTCGGCTGCAAATAACAAACGTAAATATCGGGCGTTACCGCTTCGTCGACTTTGCCATATTTGACGTCGCCAGCTATTCCGACGATCTCGGTCCAATCGTCCGTTGGTCCTCGGCCAATTCCTAAACGTATGCGCTTGCCAAGTGGATTCTCCGACGGCCAAAATTGTTTGACTGCTGTTTCGTTTATGATTGCCACTGATTGCGAGTTCGCATTATCGTGATTATCAAAACTTCGACCGCTAATTAACGGTATTCGCAGGGTCTTGAAATAGTCAGGGCCAACTGATAACAGTCCAACCAGCGGCCGTTCTGCGCCGGAAGGCAGCATCCAATCTTGAATGTCCATCGTAGTTCGACTGATTGCGCTGGAAAGTGGAGTTGCGGTAGCGACGCTGGCTGAACTTACCCCAGGAAGCGCTTCGGTTCGATTTATCAGTTGCTGATTAAACGCCGCCTCATTGTACGGACTGTAGGATCTCGGTAAATCTATTTTTAACGTCAACAGATTGTCTGCGTTAAATCCAGCGGGTGATGATTGCAGTCGCATAAAGCTGCGAATCATCAGTCCCGCGCAAGTCAACAGGACCAGCGATAGGGCGATCTCCGCCACGACCAAGACATTTCTGGAGTTTATCTGTCGCAGGATGCTGGATCTGTGTCCTGCGCTGGTCCTGCTATCTTTTAGAGCTTCGGTAACATCTGACCTCGACGCCTGGAATGCCGGAATTAATCCGAATAATAATCCTGTCGCAACGGCCAAGCCGAAATTGAACGCGAGAACCTGAATATCGAGATGCGCGGCCGAAAAGTTCAGCGTCTGTATGTCTTTCGCTCGAAATGCCGGGTTGCTCGTTGGCTTTACCAGAGCAAGAAGGCTTGTGCCGATCTTCGCGACAAAAAGTCCGGCGGAGCCTCCGATGATCGCCAGCAACACGCTTTCTGTTAGTAACTGTCTGATTAGTGTTCCTCGTGAGGCTCCTAAAGCAAGTCGTACCGCAATCTCTTTCTGGCGTTTCGCAGCGCGAGCCATCAACAGATTCGCTATGTTTACACATGCGATTAAAAGCACGAATCCAACCGCGCCAAGCAAAATCAGAAGAGACGACTTTATTGTCGGGTCTAAATAGGCGTCGCCAAGCGGCGCAATAACCAACTCATCAGGAGTCGCGCCAGCTCTTTTTGTAAGCGACTCCATGATTTTCTTCGCAACCACAGGCATTGCAGCCTGCGCTTGAGACTGGTTGACACCGGGTTTAAGGCGCGCGATGACTTCGTGCCAGTGGGCGAAGGGCTGGTTGAGTCGCCCGGGACTCATCATTACAGGCACCATCATCATTGGAGCCCAGACATCGACTACGCCGGATTGCCCCTTGAAGCTTTCTGGCAAAATGCCAATGACCGTCAAAGTTGTCTTTTCCAGCGTGATGGTTTTTCCGATCACCCCAGGATCGGCCCCGAAATGACGTTGCCAGAGCCCGTATCCCAGCAACACAACCGGATGCGCACCGGGCGTACTGTCTTCGTCGGCCACGAATGTTCTGCCAACAACCGGGTTGATTCCAAGCATCGGAAAATAGCTGGCGGAGACAAATTCCGTAATGACTCGTTCGGGCTTGTCCGTACCTGTGATCACGTATGCGTATTGTGCGTAAGCGGCCACCTGATCGAACACATCATTCTGATCACGCAAGGCCTCGAATTTGGGATAAGACCAGTAGGAAACGCGCTGCAAATCGCCATTGCGTTGCTTCACTTGTCGGAAAACAGCCATCAACCGTTCAGGTTCCTTGTATGGCAATGGCCGCAAAATAACGGCATTGACAATGCTGAAGATGGAAGTGTTCGCGCCGATACCAAGAGCCAGTGATAACACCGCGATGGCAGTAAATGCGGGGCTCTTTAACAGAACGCGAAATCCGTATTTCAAATCGCGAAGCAACGTGTCCATCCCGTCTCCTTATTCGTAACGCAGAGCTTCCATTGGATCCTGTTTTGAAGCGCGATGCGCTGGTATGAATCCGGCCAGTAGTCCCACTGCGCCCAATCCCGCTATCGCCATCGCAATCGTCAGCGGATCGGTCGGTTTCAATCCGAATAACATCGATTGGGCAAACCTCGCTGTAAGGCAGGATAAAATCGTTCCGACTGCCAAGCCGATGCCCAGCAAGATTCCGGCATCGCCTAATACCATCCTGATTATGCGCACTCTGTCCGCGCCGAGCGCCATTCTGATCCCAATCTCGTTTCGCCGCTGTGCAACCGAGTAAGAGATGACTCCGTACAGTCCGACTACCGCCAGAATAACCGCCAGGAAGCCGAAGAAGCCGGAAAGTGTCGCCATCAATCGCTCTTGAAGCAGTCCTTCTGTGATCTGGGTCTTGAATTCAATGAAATCCACGTTAATCAGCGGACTGGCTCCTGCTACAGTTTGCTTTACGGAGTTTGTTAATTTGTCGGTTGGCAAATTTGAAGCGATCATAAAATTGGCGGTTTCTCTCCGCTTCGTTTTGTCCTGTGATTGGGCAAGAAAAATTATCGAGTGAAAATCCTCGCGAAGGTTTAAATATTTCGAATTTCCGACTAGTCCGATTATCTCGAATGTTGTGTCAGGAATCCCAGTATCGCCAACCACGGTGAACCGTGTGCCTATTGGGTTCTTACCGTCAAGAAGCTCCTTCGCGAAAGCTTCATTAACGATAGCTACCTGTTGAGAATTCACTGTATCGCTTTGGTCGAAATCACGTCCAGCAAGGATAGGAGTTCCGACGGTCTTAAAATACCCGGGCGTAATGCTGTTGACGTCAGGTTCACCCCTTTTCGCTGGATTGGCCCCTTCTATCGATACTTCTGTGTTCCAACCACCGCCAGTCAGCGGAATTTCTAACATTTCGGCCGCCGATGAAACGCCTGGCACAGCGCGGATGTGCTCTAACAAATCCTGTTTATAGTCCTGACGTTTCTCTCTGGGGATTTTCAACTGTGAAAGATCGACCGAGGCCACGAGGATGCCGTCTTGTTTAAGACCAGCGTCGACATTCACTATGTTCTGCAGCGTTCGCACAAACAGAAGCGCGCCGACCAGCAATGTCAGCGACAGTGCGACTTGAGTCACAACCAGAATGCGTCGCAAGCTGAATCGGCCTTGAGCGGCGGTCAAACCGCGGCCGGAAGATTTCAGAACATCAGCAGGCGACATCTGTGTTGCGCGCAACGCCGGGGTTAATCCGAAAAGGAGAGTTGTCAAAACCGCAAGACCCGCCATAAAGCCCAATAGCCGCCAGTCCATGGTCAGATCAACAAATAACTTATCCCCCGTTGTGCTGATAAACGAGACCAGAAACTGGCTGAGCGATTGCGCAAGAATTCCTCCAAGAAACGCGCCTAAAAGAGCCAGCAACAGACTCTCTGTCAACAGTTGACGAATCAAACGGAATCGCGATGCGCCCAGCGAGAGACGAATTGCAATCTCGCGCTCGCGCGAGTTGGCACGCGCGAGCATCAGGTTTGCAAGATTAGCGCAGGCGATTAACAGCACGAGCCCGGCGATGCCCAACAGAATGAAAAGCGAATCCTGGTAATCATCCCGAAGGTTAGATACACCTGATCCGGCCGGGAACGCTCCCAGCCTGAATTTCACATAGACCTCTCTTCTTTTTGCGTCGTAGACTGGTGGAATCGTCTCTTGAAATATGCCAGGGGAGATTGAATCCATTTGCGCGGCTGCCTGCTGCAGTGTTACTCCGGGTTTCAACCGACCCATAGCCGTCAGCCACCAGGCTTGCGGCTTATCCAAACGGTTATAATCACGATTCATGACATCTTCGGAAGCTATGGGAATCGCCACATCGAAGTTATGGCCGATTTCCAAACCGTAGAAACTTGCGGGGGCAACTCCGATAATTTCGAAAGGATGTCCATTTAACGTTACCGTCTTTCCGATAATATTCGGGGTACTGCCAAATTCGCGTTGCCAGAACTCGTGGCTAATTACCGCCAAATTTGGTCCACCGCGACGATCGTCAGCGGTGGTGAAAACGCGACCGATGAATGGGCTGACCCCCAATACATTGAAGTAATCTCCGCTGACAAACAGACCGCGCGCATTCCGTATCTGACCACCTTGAGCCAGATTAAAGTCGTTTTCCGCCCACGCAAACATTCCGGTAAACGAAGTTTGTTGAGTGCGTATTCGTTCCCACTGCGCCGTGGTGAGCTCAGAATGCGATGTACTGAAGTTTCCAGATCTGCCGTGATAATTCACGATTCTGACCTCGGTTAACTCCTGGGGATTTTTAATCGGAAGCGACCGAAGCCTGATCGAATCCAGCAACTGGAAAATCGCAGTGTTTGCTCCGATTCCAAGCGCGAGCGAAATCACCGCGACAGCGGTAAAAATACGATGCTTGCGCAACGTGCGGAGCCCGTATCGAATATCTTGCAGGATTGTTCCCATTTTATTCTTCCCCAGTCTTCTATTCGTATCGCAATAGCGACTTACGTGTCATCGCGACGCCCTGCCAATGCTGAGGCGCCCGATTATGGGAATTTTCTTCCCACAACTGACCTTCAACTTAAAGAAATCGTTTCCAATATATTCACCGCCTATTCATTTAATCGTTCATTATTCGTAACGGAGCGCGAGCATTGGATCAATCCGCGAGGCTCGTCTAGCCGGTAAATAGCTGGCCAGCGTGATCACCGTCAGTAATACCAATACAGCCGCGATGATGGTGAAAGGATCTGCGGTGCTCAGGCCGAACATGTAACTGGAAACAAAACGCGCCGCTCCAAGAGCGGCGGGCACACCAATCAGCACACCAATCGCCGTAAGAAGAAGCGACTGTCGCAATACCAGCCAGACAACGCCTTTGGCTTGCGCTCCAAGGGCGATACGAATCCCCATCTCTTTTGTGCGGCGGACGACGCTGTAAGACATGATTCCGTATAGACCAATCGAAGCGAGCAATAGCGCAAACAGGCTGAAGAAGCTGGAAAGGTGAGCTATGAAGCGCTCCATTACCAGCGATTGATCAACCAGGTTCTCCATCGTCCGGACATCCAGCAATTGAGCATCCCTGTCGATTTCTTTGACTGTCCGCTGAACTGTTGCAGCGGCGACAAGCGGATCCACTACTGTACGCAACTGATAGGTTCCTGCGTAGCTCTTAAACGATGGATGATTGAAAGTAAGAAAATAAGGTATGTAGAAAGCGGGTTCGATCTTTTCTCGCAGGTTATCATATTTTGCATCCGTGGCGACGCCGACCACCTCCAAAGTTACCTCATTTTTTTGACCGGTCGTGAATGTTTTACCGATCGGCTCTTCATCCTTGAAAAAAGTGCGAGCGAAAGTCTGATTAATTACTACGGGTATAGCTTTGTTTTGAATATCCGTCACCGGGATCGAATCGTCTTTCCAGTCGAAATCGCGGCCCATTAACACCGGAATCGCCATGGTTTCGAAGAATCTGGGCCCGACAGCCAATGTGCGGCATTCCATATTTTCGTCTATTTGCGGCGTGTACCCCGGGACGCTTATCTTCGAACTCCATCCGTTTCCACTATGGAGACTGAAGCTGGAAAGGCTTGCAGATCGCGCTCCTGGTAGAGCGTCCAGCCCCATTAAGATTTTCCTTGCCAGATCCGCTCTTTGTTCAGGCTTATAACCTGGCTTTACGTCAACAGAAAAGAGGAGGACATTACGGATATCGAAACCGGTATCAATGTTTCGCAAATTTTCCAGACTGCGAACAAACAGGCCAGCGCCTATGAGTAAAAATAGTGATAGCGCAACCTGAGTAACAACCAGCAATTTGTCCAATGCGATGCGTGATCCACCTATTCGGACATTTGATGAGGAGTCCTTCAAGGATGTAACCAGATCCAGTCTCGTCATTCGTATGGCTGGAGCTAGACCGAAGAAGATACCGGTCAGCAAGGAGACCGCAATTGTGAACCCTAAAACTCGGGGGTCCGGCTTCAGATCAATCGATATTACGTTGCGATTATCCGAGACATAAGTTAGCAGCAGTCTTACAGCCCATTGCGAAAACATCAACCCTAATGCGCCACCCAGCACCGCGAGCAGAATGCTTTCAGTCAGTAGTTGACGGATCAGACGGAAGCGGCCGGCGCCGATTGATAGCCGTACTGCGATCTCCTTCTGTCGCGCAGCCGCGCGCACGAGCAGCAGATTGGCAACATTCGCGCAGGCAATCAACAGGACCAGTCCAACCACCGTCATCAAGATCCACAGAGCCTTTAAATATTGAGCTCGCGAATATGAAAATCCGGGACCGACTCTCTGCAACTCTAGCCGTTGGCTAAAAAACTTGCGTCGCTCAGTCGGCGTCCATTTTGCCTGTCTCGGACCGGCTATGTCCGTCAGCATCTGCTGAAATATGCCATCCATCTCTGTTTGAGCCTGTTGGACCGTTACACCAGGCTTCAGGCGACCGATCACGCGCAGCCACCAGGACGTGGTATTGCTCATTAATCCGCTACTATAACCACTCGAGAATTGTGTGACTGTCCATAACGGGTACCAAATATCAGGGGAGGCGCCCAATTCGACACCCGTAAAGGCAGGCGGAGCCACCCCTACGATGCTGAACGGAATATCGT
The DNA here is from genome assembly GCA_035652355.1 of Blastocatellia bacterium. Taxonomy (GTDB): domain Bacteria; phylum Acidobacteriota; class Blastocatellia; order DASRDY01; family DASRDY01; genus DASRDY01. The sequence continues at coordinate 9,834 of DASRDY010000239.1, read as the reverse complement.
TAAGAACAATCGCTTTGCCGATGACGTCTGGATTTGAACCGAATCTTCGTTTCCAAAAGTTATAACTAACGACGGCCACAGTGGAAGGATTATTTGCGCGGTCATCATCTGAGGTGAGGACTCGGCCCAAAACAGGATTGACACCCAGCATGTTAAAATAATTGCCTGTCACTTTTTCGGCCTGAACTAGATCTGACTGTCCGTTCTGTCCCTCGTCCGCAACCGTCATATGCAACCGGTTAGCGCCGCCTGTGGCCACCACATCTTCGAAAACTTTTTTATCATTACGGAATCTTTCGTAGAGAGGATATGAAAAGCTCAATAGCGGGCGGCTGCTATCACGAATAGTGAAAAGAGCTAGCTGGTCTGGATTATTAACCGGAAGCGCTTTTAACATAATCGCATTGATCATGGTAAATATCGCTGTATTTGCGCCGATTCCCAGGGCCAGCGACAGCAGAGCAATAAAAGTGAATACCGGGCTTCGCCGCAGCATGCGCAGTCCGTATTTCAGGTCCTGCCAAAAGGTTTCCACGCGCAACACCTCCTTATTTCGAAGACGAATTCATTTGTGACAAGGCTTCGGCAAATATGCTCTGTACATCGCTCAATTTGGTTGTCTCGTCATTGTTGTAGCCCATCAGGCGATGCTGGTATTTCTTATCTTTTGTTCGGTTTTCGATGATCACCCTGACAACCTCAAGCGCAGGTCGTCTGTGATGGAATGCTCCGGCCAGTTCTGTAGTAGCCTCTTCCATCGCACAGTAAATGCTCCAGGTTTTATCGGTAGGCCTGCATTGTCGGTTATCGTTACGATTCCAATTTGATTCGATGGAAAGAATCGCGGCCGCGCGCTTCACGATCTCACGATCCAGATCAGATGGCGTTATTTCTTTCGCATTATCGATTTTGAATTGGACGGTCTTATCTGAAATCGAGAAGTCTGTAACCGGAAACCATCCGTCATCGGTTCTGATCAGACCGGCGCCTTTGTCGTACAATTCGATCTCGATACCGTCCGCTCCGTCGGTGAATTGCATCACACCCGACCAGGCCATTGATGGGTAAACGCCTTTGCGGAACACACCGGTAGTTATTCCCTCAACGCGAGAAATCGTCAGGACAGGATTTCCATCCATATTCTGATCACACGACCCGCGCCAGACTTTGCCGACCGGATTGAGCTTGCAGAGATGGATACCGGGCTTGCCATCGTCGATGAGGGTTGCTGAGTTGTCTCCTCGTCTTGCAAAGCAAACGGCGCTCGACAAAAAAGACAGCAGGACGATGGCAATCGAAAAAGTGCGTCTCATTGACCAACTCCTTTCGTCGGATTATTGACTCGAGCCAGACTTTCAGTAAACAAACTCTGCACCTCCGAGAATTTAGTTGCAGGATCGTTGTTATAGCCCTTGAGGGGATTGCCTGGGTTTCGCGTTGATCCTCGTTCCCTGATAACCTGCCTTACCAGATCGAAAGCGGGCCGGCGGTCGTGAACTACTCCGGTTAATTCCAGAGTAGCCTGATAGAGGGCGCAACCGATGCTCCAGCTTGTCGCTGTCGCCTCGCAATCTCCTCCGTCTTTGCGATTCCAAACCGCTTCAGAAGAAAGAATAGCCGCGGCGCGCTTTAAGATTTCACCATCCAGATCGGAAGGCGGAAGCGTGTGAGACATATCGAATTTGAATTGCAGCGATTTTGCTGAAACGGAGAAATCAGAAACCGAATACCATCCGAATTCGCCTCTCAATATTCCCGTTCCTTTGTCGTAGAGTTCGATCTCGATAAAACTGGGCGCGGTGGCGCCTTTGATCACGCCCGACCATACCATAGTTGGTTCAACGCCTTTGCGCCATATTCCTGTTGTTATCCCTTCGGCACGAGTAAGGCTCAGAATGGGATCACTGTTTAAGATATGACCGCACGAGCCGCGCCATATTTTGTCGACTGGCGTGAGAGTGCAGTTATGAATGTCAGCCTGGTCAACGACGCCGGCAATCAACGCTTGCCCTTTGGCCGGCCTAACAGCCGCGGATTGAGCAAAACCTATCGCGGCAAACAAAAGAATTGATAGAACTATTGGAATCTTGTAAACGCGCTTCATTTGCCTATTCCTTTCGATCACGTCTATTGATTTAGAGACAAAGCTCTCCCCTGCAGATTTTGCAACCTGCTGAATAGAGCTTCGACTATCTTTGTGAATTTGCCGCTTGCTTATCGGCTGTATTTATTGATCGCCGGAAAATCCTGAATCGCGAAGTCTTATGATTTGATCCAGGTCGAGGTTATAACCGTGATTCTTCATTTTCTGAATGAACGATGCGCTGACGCCATGATCGCGCAATCGAATTAGTTCGCTGGTCGAAACATTTTCGACGCCGACGTTCTTCAGGTCTTGAATGTAACTGGCTGAAACCCCGTGATCGCGCATTCGGACAAGTTGTTCAAGATCGAGATTCTTGTATCCAAGCCAGCTCAAAGCGTTAATGTAATCAGTCGATACTCCGTGGTCTCTGATCCGGACCAGTTCTTCGACTGTAGGATGGCTATAACCGGCCGCCTGTACTTCTTTTACATAGTCGGAACTGATGCCATGATCTCTAACGCGAACGTATTCTTCAGCTGACAATTGACTGTAACCGAGCTCGTTAAGTTCCTTAATGTAGTTGGGTCCGACGCCGTGATCGCGCAATCGCACCAGGCTTCCGACTGATTTCAGATGGAATCCCATGCTGCCCATCTCTTTCAGATAATCGAGACTGACCCCATGCGTGCCAGTTCTGACAAGCTGATCGATTGATGGTTGATCGTAACCTTGCGATCTCAGTTCATCGGCGAATGCCAGGCTGACGTTGTGAACTGTCATAGAGAACTGCTGCTCTTCGGTCGGCGCTTCGTATCCGCGTTGGCGCAATGCGCTGGCAAAGCTGGGATTAGGTGTGAAGGTAAAATGACCGGATCCCTCGCCATTTTTGAACCAGCCTTCGCAATTCAGCGATCCGGCATCGCGAACAACTTGGAACTGTACTGCTCCGCCATTAGACATCATCTGAGCCTGGCTGAGACCACGAAATTGATTCAACTCAACGTTTGATGAGGTGCCCCAGTGATTGCCGTCAATCGTATCCTGCCGCAATTCCAGGCGAGCGCGATCAAGTCCCGGACGATAGTCAATCAACCATTGACCGGAGAAAGAGGTCTGCCCTTTTGCCGCAGGAACGTGGAAACCAAAGACGACCGTGAGCGCCAATCCGACTACGACAAAGAAGCTATTCATATTCAGATAATTCTTAATGGTTAATGCTTTCATATTGTCCCCTTTATCAAGCGCTTAGAGAATCGCTTAAAAGATGCCAGCCTCGCTTAATTTGATTAACTGCTCTACGCGCAGATCCCTGAATCCGTGATTCGCCGCCTTCCTGATGAATTCGGGCGTCACGCCATGGATGCCCAGTCTAACCAGCTCTCTCGGGCGAAGGTTTGAGTAACCGGCCTCCTTCAACCCTTTGATATATTCGGGGGTAATCCCGTGGATTGACATGTCAACTAAATCTTCGGAGGAAAGATTCGTGTATCCTTCATCCTCAAACCGTTTTATGAGCTGTGGAGTGATTCCGTGTATGCTGAACGCCACCAACTGATCTAACGTCAGGTTATAGCCTAAATCTCTCATAGCCTTAACGTATGTTGACGTAATGCCGTGAATTGTCAGTTTTGACAGCTGGCCGGCAGAGAGATTGTCGTAACCCAAAGCTTTCATTTCTTTGATGAATTGAGGACTGACCCCATGGATGCTCATTGCGACCAGATCGTCTACAGACAGATTATCGTATCCCGCGTTCTTCAACTCTTTTATAGATTGAGCATTTACCCCGTGAATGGACAGGTTGACCAATTCGTCTGAGGTCAGGTTCTTATACCCTGCTTCGCTTAATCCGCGTATATAGTCAGCATTTACACCGTGGACGGCCAGCCGGTTCAGTTCCCTGGGCGTCAGCTTGGTGAACCCTAAAGCTCGAAGCTGGCTGACGTATTCCGAGGTTACACCGACATTACGAAGATTGATCAATTCCCTGACGGAGAGTTTCCCACCATTGGCTTCATTCATTGCTCTGATGAATTCCGGCGTCACGCCGCTATTTTTCAGAGCTATCAATTCATCAACGGTAAGATTAGTGTATCCCGCGGCGGCCAGTTCATCGATGAAATCTCCGTGCTGAGCGGTTCCATTGTTTTGCGGTCTCCCCGATTCAGTCGCAGGCGTTGTGATAGTGGGCTCGGTCTGCTGAACTGTTGCGTCTTCAATTTTTTTCTTTGCCGGCGTTGTAGCAGGCCTCGACGAAGTTGCCGAGGAATCGACAATTTTCGCCGTGTTTGCGCTCTTCACCTCGACAGCGGCGATTTCTTTTATCTTGTTGGTAATAGTAGCTGTATGAGCGCTCGCAAGCAGTGCAAACACTGTCATGCCCGCAACCAGACCAGCAATCCAGTTGGCTAAACTACGCGATGCCGGTGCCGGAGAGCCAATCAATCTTTGAATGCGCCGCAACAACGTGCCGCCATTTGCTCCCATCGCCAGACCGGGTCCGGCCGCGCGGAGTTGTTCCAGATCCGCAAGCGCCCTTGCATAAACCAGCACATCACCGCAGACCGACACAGCCAGATCGTCGCAGCAATGCTCTCGCTCTTCTCGAACCTGTTGCGAAGCCCACCACACGGCGGGGTGATAGAACAGCAGCGTCTCTACAGTTGTTTGCAGAATATTGACCAGATAATCATAGCGGCGAATGTGCGCGAGTTCGTGCACCAGCAACGCTTCCAGTTGCTGAGTGGACAATCCCATCAAACTGCTGGCAGGCAGCAGTATCATCGGCTTCAACCAACCAATCACGGTCGGGACTTCGACGAGCAGAGACTGACAGACTACTACCGGTCTTGAAATGCGAATCTGGGCGCATATTTCATCCACACGCTCCTGCAGCCAGGGTTCGGTCGTGTTGGTTTCCGATTGACGCATTTTACGCATCATTGCAAGACCGCCGATGAATCTCAGAGATAAAGCAAATACTCCGACTGCCCAAATGGCCACGAACCAGGGCATAAGATAGATCAATCGATCTTTTACGGATTGAAGCAGCGAAGTAGTCGGTGCTTGCGCAGGTCCAGCACCGGTCTCGGGCAATATGCCTTCTGATCGAATCGCTTGTGTTGGCTGGCCGGAGGTTTCAGCAATGTCTGAGGCAACCATCGGCGGCGACTTGACGCTAAATGGCAGCTCAACCGGTTGCGCATAATACGATATGGCGGTTGCGACCGGCAGAGCCAGCATCAAAAACAATGCACCGCAGGCCGCGACATACCTCGCGTTGGCCGAAGCGTTCTTCAGGAAAATATTTGCGCTGGAAAGAATCATCGCCACCAGCGTTCCCTGCCAGATAAAATGTATCAGTGCCCATCCGACAGCCTGAAACAAGGGCTTAGAAAAGAGGGATTCGACAAATGTCATTTGGAACCTCGTTCAAATGTGTCCAGCAGTTCTCGAATCTTTGTTAACTCTTCCGCGGACGCGCGTTTTGTGGCAAGAGCCTGCATAACAAGGTTGCTGGCAGAGCCATCAAAAGCGCGATCCAGCAGATCGCCGACTAATTGACGCTGCGTCTGTTCCTGGGGCATCACCGCGCGGTAGATGTGGGCGCGTTGGTCTTCGTCTCTGCTGACCAGTCCCTTGTCAGTCATAATCTGCATCATCTTCAATACCGTTGTGTATCCGGAAGTTTTCGTTTCGCTGATCGCATCGTGAACCTCGCGCACTGTGCTGGGTCCGCGCTGCCACAACACTCGCAAGATCTCAAGTTCGGCGTCAGTCGGCCGCGGTAAATTTTGTTTCATCATGCTATTGAATCCATATAAGAATAATTCACAGGAATCTTATACTACGAATGTTTTCGTAATGTCAACGAAAATCTTCGTAGTTCGGCCAGAATTCTCAGAAACTCTTTCGAAAACAGGCAAATGCATTAGGTTCTTGATCATTACTTCGTTCAGAGACCAAAGTCCATTGACGTGGAAATCAACTGCTGTTCCATCTAATGGTTTGGTCTAAAGCGAATAGTCTTAGAGACTTACAATCCCTGAGCGGAGTTCTTGTACCGCCGAGGTGCCCGTTATTGGGAAAGCCACTTCCCAAATGTGGCGCAGACATTCAGTCTGCGCTGGCCAGAAAGCGCGAGTTAAAGAAGGGTCGAAAAGATCGGATTAGAAAAATTCCGACGAGCGCAGACTGATGTCTGCGCCACAGTTATCTGCTCTGTGAGCGTATCCACTTAACTGCCGCTTCAACCGCTGTATCTTTATCAGTTCCGTATAACGACCAATCTGTTTTGACCTGAATGTCGGGCGGGATTTTGCTGTCGTATGTTTTTCCAGTCCTGTCTGCGTCAATCGAGACGGTCAGGTTGAGCATCGCGCCATCGCTCAAATTGAATTGATCATTGGCGGTCGGTAGCCCTCGTGTCGGCATCCCCAGAAATTCGGTTTTATTACGTCCGCGAAACGCTACAACGACCGCCTCGCCGGAGCTGGCAGTAAAGTTATCAGTCAGTACCGCAACCGGCAGGTTAGAGTTTTTTAGCACGTAGGGAGCGGGTACTTTGGTTATGACATTTCCGCCTTCAATCGATTGTCCGTTTTTATATGCCCACTTTTCTGTCTCGCTGGCCCCGACAAAACCGCCGATTTCACCTTCACCGAGAATGGGCCCAATGCCGGCCAGCATCGGCCACATATTTCCGCCGCCATTAAGTCTGAGATCCACTATCCAACCGATCAACGAGTTTTGGTCAAATTGTCGAATTAACGTCTGCACTTGCTCGGCATATCTGATCATCATTTCCTCCGCCTTCTTTGGGTCGGTAAGGCTTGAGCCAAAAGCAGGCAGTTCTATCAATCCAACATTTCCCGCAACCATTCGGCCCGTGATGGGCAAGTTAAAGTCGTATTCAGCAAATACCAGGGATACCTTTCTTGGCTCATCATTTCCGCTTTTCAATGTTAATTCAACAGCCTTCGGGTTTTGTTTCTGCGCGGCATCCATCATCTGGAAATAATCATCGTTTACCAGAGGTTTGCCATTTATCTCGAGGACTCGGTCCTTCAGGTGAACCGGGGCGCGACTGGCGGAACCATTCGGATAAATGGCCACTATCACTCCTTCTTTAACCAAAAGCCCAGGATCACCGCTGTTTTTACCTTCTCCAAACGCCTTAAGTTCTTCGGGAGTAAACAAGCCGCTGTGATGATCTCCAAGTCGCTTTAATGCGTCACGAATTGCAGGATAGGTGTCGGCGGGAGTTTTGGCGCTACCGGCTTTTTCAACCGTCAAACGACGAAACTCTGCCCAGTTGGTTTCGCGTTTGACAGAGTTTTTTTGAATGATGTCCAGAGCGCTGTTCAGATAATTCCGGGCCTCTGGAGAAAGTTCGCTCGAACCACTGCTCTGAGCCAGGACAGTCGGCAATTGCAGGACCACCAATACGATGGCGCTTACAAGAAGAAGAGCAATTCGGATTGGACGCATCAGCTCCTCCGTTATTTGCCAGTATTATCCCACTGTTGATATGGATACTACGGATTTTTGCAAGCGTTCGGATTTGCTGTGTATTCTGCCTGGTCCAAATGATATTGCGGCACTATTATACGCTTCCCTCGAGGGTAGTATTCTATGGTTTGGCGCCCCTGGTCAGTGTCAATATAGATTTTAGCTGTTTTGTCCGTGTTCCCCTGGTTGATTGAGCGGCCGGCGATTCGCTGACCGTCTCGGAGACCGGCCTTGAACGCCGGGCCATCATCTTTCACACCGATAACAATCTTCTTCGCCATTGATGCGTCATAATCGAAGCCCAGGTCAAAGATCGGCATTTCATCCATGGAGAGTTTGACCATTGAACATTCCCCAAGCCACGCTCCATTTGGAAACGTGAGCATTCCATGCTGTTTCACGGCCTGTTCCAGTTGACGCCGCGCGTCGGCTGAAATGTATTTCCCAATCGTCTCGAGAATTCGATCGAGCGTCAATGGTTTGTCGGCTTCGGCGACCACATCGCGCATCACGTTATCCAAAGACTTTTTATTGCCGGATTCTTTGCGAATCTCTCCGTCCAGCCACATCCCAATAATGCGGCCGCGCACATAGTCACTATTCGAATCCTGGAACTTGCTAAGATCGCCGTTGACGCCGTCTAAATACGACGCAAGCGTCGCCCAGCCTGCTCGATAAACCAGAAGCTGCGCGTAGTATTCGGTAAAGCCCTCGTGGAACCAATCGATCTCTTTCCTTTTTCCGGTCTCGATTCCCATACGACGTACATTCCACGAGTGGAATGCCTCGTGCGCATAGAGAGCCAGATGGTCTGAAGATCGTTCTTTTCGTGATAAGTAAAGCCAGAAAGCGTTCGTGTATCCAGAACCTTCAACACTGCCGCTATCGCGATCATATGCGTTAACGGCGATCAGAAAATAAGGGAAATTATCGTCGCGCCAAAAAGCGCGTTCCATGGCGATGACCTTTTGCAGGTCAGAGATTAACTGATCATCACTGAATTCCCATTGACTGCGAATTGCAAGGACGGCGGCCCGCTGACCAATTTGAAATTTATGAATGCGGAAATCTCCCGCGGCAAAGAGGGCCTCGCTAACCTGTATCCATCGTCCGGAATACGATTGCACACGGTCATCCGCGCCATTGCTGGTTCCAAAGCTGGTCGCTAGCGACCAATCTTTCGGAAGATTCTGCCAGTCGAAATTGACTTTAACAAGAGACTGACTATCCAGTTTCGGAGAGACGAGACTGTTGGCGCCGAAAATCTCTAAGTATTCCGGCATCACAACCGGGTGAAACTGGTTCGGACCGACCAGCGGGCCGGTCCAGTCTTTGACCAGATCGTAGCCAAGAACAACCGGCTGATTCGGCTTGTAATGAATCGTTTTGTTGTCCGGCGATTCACTATCCGCAACCGTTGTATCGGTGGATAATCCGCGCAGATTATTCAGGGCCCTGAAAGTTTGGCCAGCGGACTGCGTCGGCAATTTGATCTCTTCTGTCCCCAGATCATTGCCCTGAAATGCAAGTGTCACATGAAGCACCGCGCCCGCTGAGGTAACTTCAGGTTGAAAAGCATATGTCAAAGTTCTGGAGATAACGGCGTTTTGTCTGGCCGCGCTGGTTGATGCTGACCCTGACAGCAATGCCACCGTAAAATATAAGATAAAACATAAATACAGGCTCGACCGGCCGCGCAACGATTTCATCAGGCCCTCCCGCCATTTTGGTAAATTTCTTTTCGGAGCTCTTTGCACCAGATGCCAGAATTGCTGAAGAATTGATAACAGCGCAAGCAATATGCCAATCCTCTAATAACCCACTAACTTGCGTAGATCCAGCAGCTTGTCGCATATTTCAATCCGATTCAATAGCCTGACAGGTGCCCGCATCTGGGAAGATGTTTTCCCAAATGTGCCGGTGGAAATTTGCGTTCGTTTTTCCCTGTCCGTAGCAAATTAAAATGACCGCTTTTCGTAGCAAATGAAATGTCCGGTTGTTAACACCAAAGCTACCACTGAAATTGCATGCAATTCAACAATGGCAGCAGCTTCACTTGCTTGAAGAGGGGAGCGTCAGCTCCCCTTAGTTGATCCATAGCCGAAGCGAGGACTCTGTCAAGGACGCGCGAGAGCGCGCCCGAAGGTTTATCCTTGACAGCAGTCCGTAGCGAAGGCTATGTGGCCTCACGCCACCTTCAAACAATCGGTCAATACCGATCCATCAGCATTGAATCT